>CAYSFY010000028.1:23263-25062 GCA_964430285.1 uncultured Desulfobulbia bacterium | reverse complement strand
TTGACTGGAACCCTCTCCGGCAGCGATGCCATCGGCCAGGCCCAGACCGGTACCGGCAAGACCGCCGCCTTCTTGGTGGCAATCATGACCCGGCTGTTAAAGAACCCGGTCAAAGACGAGGCGCGCATCGGCCGGCCACGGGCCTTGGTCATCGCTCCGACCCGGGAACTGGTGATGCAGATCGCTAAAGACGGGGATGCCTTGGCCAAGTATTGCGGCATCACCATGGCCTCGGTCTTTGGCGGCATGGACTATGAAAAACAGCAGCGGGTTCTGGAAAAAGGGCCGGTGGACATCCTGGTGGCCACTCCGGGACGGCTCATCGACTTCCAACGCAAGCACGTGGTCGATCTCGGCCGGGTGGAGATCATGGTGATTGATGAGGCGGACCGGATGTTGGACATGGGTTTTATTCCCGATGTCAGGAAGATCGTCTTCAGCACCCCGTCCAAGGACGAGCGCCAGACCCTGATGTTCTCCGCCACCATGACCCCCGAGGTCAGGCACCTGGCCAGCCAATGGTGCGTCAACCCCATCAATGTCGTGGTCGAGCCGGAGCAAGTTGCAGTGGACACGGTCCAGCAGATTGTCTACCTGACCACGGCCAGTGAGAAGTATGATATCCTCTACAATATGGTCGTTGGTCAGGGGTTGGAACGGGTTCTGGTCTTTACCAACCGCCGGGATGAGACCCAGCGTTTGACCGACCGTCTCCTGAGGAACAGTATCAGTTGCGACATGCTCTCCGGTGATGTGGCCCAGAATAAGCGCATGACCACCCTGGAACGGTTTCGCAATGGCCAGATAAAGGTGCTGGTGGCCACTGACGTAGCCGGCCGCGGTATCCACATTGATGGCATCAGCCATGTGGTCAATTATACTCTTCCCTATGAGGCAGAGGACTATGTCCACCGCATCGGCCGCACGGGACGTGCCGGCCATGATGGGGTGGCCATCAGCTTTGCCGATGAGGAGGGGGCCTTTTACCTGCCGGCGATTGAACAGTATATTGGACGAAAATTGTCATGCGTCCAGCCGGATGAGGCCCTGCTTATCCCCGCCCCCCGTGGTACGAGAGAACCCTCCTCCGCTCCTGGCCGATCATCCGGTAAGCCGCGATCCAACAGGCCTTCTTCGTCTCGGCCTCGATCCTCACGGCCTGGGGCACGCTCCGGTTCCACGGTCAGACCCTGACTTTTTGTGGTCAGGGCCATTAGCCTTGACATGTGCTGGCAGGGAACTTAAGATATGAATTAAATTTAATCAGGTGTCGACTGTGGCACTTATGATCTCAAGCTAAGGAGGAGTTACCATGTTGGAAGTGACGGGCCTGGCAGTTGAAAAACTGAAGGAGTACCTGGAGCAGAACAATATTAGTTCTGCGGTGAGAGTTGCCTTGATGCAGGGAGGGTGATCCGGACCCTCTTTGGGATTGGCTCTGGATGAGCCAAAGGCAAATGATACAACCTATGACAATGATACCCTGAAATTCTTGGTCGATAATGAACTGTTGAAAAGTTGCGGTGCCATTAAGATCGACTATGCGGACGCCGGTTATCGTTCGGGCTTCTCCATTACCTCAACCATTCCTTTAAGCGGTGGTGGTGGCGGTTGTGGCGGGTCGTGCAGTTCCGGTTCCTGCGGCTAACGAGAGTGCAATATACATAAAAAAAGGCCCATGAATTGATTTCATGGGCCTTTTTTTGTGGTGCAGCCAACTCTTACCCATCCCCATCGCCCTTGACTCCCCAGGCCTGTCCGTCTGCTCGCTGGAGTGCCGGCAAATTGGCCAGGGTTTT
>CAYSFY010000028.1:18780-23253 GCA_964430285.1 uncultured Desulfobulbia bacterium | reverse complement strand
GCCCTTGATCTCCTCGGCCAGGGTCTCTTCGCCCACCCGCCTGGACACCTTGCCGCCATTCACCTGATGATCAATCATGCCGGAGTTGACGTAGGTCCACTGGCCATCCTGTTTGCCAATCACCCCGGTGTGGCCCCGAGATGGGGTCGAAAAAGAGAGCAACATCCCCTCCTGTAACAGCGGCTCCAGCTGGTTTAATACTTCGCGGGTTTGCTCCGCTGCATTCGTGACCCGGACAATGGAGTGGTCGTAGACCTTTTGGCCCGCGATTTCAATCAGGCCTTCACCATTGTGAAAGGCGTTCGGCGGCAGACCCTGCTCCTTGGCCAGCTGTTCAAGTTGTTGTCGTAGTCCGTCGGCACCGCCATACCGCACCCCTTGATCCTTGAGCCCACGTACCACCAGACCGTAACAGTCAAGGGTGTGATAGGGCTGCCCCAGGTAGGAGCGGACCGACTTGGCCAACCGTCCGGCAAAGGAAATCTGCTCCGGATCGGGCGCGGCGCTCACCTCCGGCTGCGCTGGGATGGCCGTGGCGATGGGGGGGGGAGCGTTGCTGCCGGCAAGGTCTGGGGAGTGGAACGACAACTCAAGTGTTTGCGGGTTGATGGTGACAACCGTGCCTGGCGGCAAGGAGGTGTAGGGCTTCTCCTGGTTGACGGGCGAGAAGAGGATGTTCCAGCTCTCCTTAGAGAATCGGGGGTCCCGCGAGAGCAGATGGGAGGTGGTTGGGGTGTCGGGAGAGATGGCCCCTAGGATGATTTTGCCGTCACCGGCCATTGTTGCCGAGTGCGTATTGTCAGCCGGGGGTTGGGGGGGACTGCTTGGCGCGGCAAACACGAGCTCATGGGTCCTGGCGTCCATGGCGACTGCGGTCCCTTCCCGCATGGTGGTAAACGGTTTTCCTCGATTGACCGGGGCCAGGATGATCTCCCCGCGTTCATGGCGGAGATCGGGGTGGTTGTGCAAGAGATGGGAGACCGTGGGTGATGCCGCGTTGATTTTGCCGAGGGGGATAAGTACCTGTGTCTGCTGGATAGTTGCCTGTTGTGGGGAGAACTCGTCGGCCGATGAGATCGCCTGGGTCTGCCCCGTTTTGGCCGCTAACCCCTGGTGGTCCAACAGGGCAGCGAAACTTTGGTCACCCCGATAGGGCTTGGTGCTAGCCGTCGGCCGTATGTCGGGGGTGTTCGCTTGGATGGTAGTGATCGACATCAATCGTTCCTCTGGTGCAAATCCCGGTGGTGTTGTTCACGGCAGGTATCTCCATATCCTTGCAAAGGAGGGACCACTGTTGACGGTTGCGCAAAAACCGCTCAACCGCCGCTGGCACGTCCCGTGATACATTGAAATTATATCGGCGGATGGTCAGCTCCACGACTTTTTGCGACGCCATCACTACGCCGTGCCGCTGTCTAGTTGCGATATTGCCAGAAGCTTCCTCGCCTTGCCCCCCTCATCAGTGGCGGAGGGGCTCGAAATGCGCTCGTCGAGCTCTCTTCGGGCAAGGCCGCCAGCGCTTGGGATGCGGGAGAACTTAGAGGTCGCAAGCACTGCTCTCCTGGTTTCCGGCGCTCTCTTGTAGGGCCAAGGGTAAGAGCCGGCCCCGGATTCTTGACACGCTGTCCGTTCCTTGACATGGCTTTGGACTCCCGGAAGGGTGATCCGCTTTTGCCTGATCCCTTGCACCCCCGCATCAAACAACCCTCCCTCTCCGTCCCCCGCGTACCCGGCCGGGAATCTTGTTGCAATTTGGAGGTCGACTCAGTATCTTACGCCCCTATGTGAAATCACTCTGTTTGGCCGACCGCATACGGGTATGGCCAGGGATAAATAACTTAAGTCTCCTAAGGATGCGCGCTGATGTGGGATTATACGGATAAGGTAAAAGAACATTTTTTGAACCCCCGCAATGTTGGCCAGATTGACGATGCCAACGCTGTGGGCGAGGTCGGCTCCCTGGCCTGTGGCGATGCCTTGAAGCTGATGCTCAAGGTGGACGCCAATGAGATCATTGTCGATGCCAAGTTTCAGACCTTTGGCTGCGCCAGCGCCATCGCCTCCTCCTCGGCCTTGACCGAGATCGTCAAGGGGATGAGCCTCTCCGAAGCGGCCAAGATCACCAATGCGGATATCGCCGATTTCCTGGGCGGCCTGCCCAAGGAGAAGATGCACTGTTCGGTCATGGGGCGGGAGGCCTTGGAGGCCGCCATCGCCAACTACCGTGGCATCCTGCTGCCCATGTCCGAGGGCGAGGTGGTGTGCGAGTGCTTCGGGGTCACCGATATTGAGGTGCGGCGCGCCATTGAGGAGAGCCACCTGCGCACTGTCGAGGAGATCACCAACTTCACCAAGGCCGGCGGCGGCTGCGGTAAGTGCCACGACCGCCTGCAGGAGATCCTAAACGAGAGCGGCACCAGCGTGAAGGCCAAGATCATTCCGTTGAAGGCCCCGCGGCGGCTGACCAACATCCAGAAGATCAAACTGATTGAAGATGTCTTTGAGCGCGAGGTGCGTCCCACCCTGCGCAAGGACGGCGGCGACATCGAGTTGATCGATGTCGATGGCGACATGGTGATCGTCTCCCTGCGCGGGGCCTGCGGCGGTTGCGCCAAGTCCCGGACCACCTTGAAGGAGTATGTGGAGAAGAAGTTGCGGGAGCAGGTCCTGGACACCTTGACCGTGGAGGACGATAAGGCATGAGTGCAATCATCTATATGGACAATAACGCCACTACTCGGGTCGCCCCCGAGGTGGTGGAGGTCATGCTCCCCTATTTTTCCGAGCTGTACGGCAACCCCTCCAGCATGCACACCTTCGGCGGTCAGGTCGGCGGCGCGATTACTACCGCACGGGCCCAGATCGCCAAGCTCCTGGGGGCTGACCCCGATGAGGTGGTGTTCACCAGTTGCGGCACCGAGAGCGACTCCACCGCCATCCTCTCCGCCGTGCGGGCCTTCCCGGAGAAACGGCACATCATCACCACCCGGGTCGAGCACCCGGCGGTCAAGAACTTGGCGGAGAACCTCCATGCCTTCACCGGCCACAAATACCGGGTAACGCAACTGGGGGTGGATAGCCAAGGGTTGTTGGATATGGATGAGTACCAAAAGGCCATTGCCGAGGACACGGCCCTGGTCAGTGTCATGTGGGCCAACAATGAGACCGGGGTGATCTTCCCGGTGGAGGAGATGGCCGCCATCGCCAAGAGCCGAGGAGTCCTCTTCCACACCGACGCCGTGCAGGCGGTGGGCAAGATCCCTATTAATCTGAAAGATACGGCCATAGACTTCTTGTCCCTCTCCGGCCATAAGCTGCACGCCCCCAAGGGGATCGGCGTCCTCTATCTGCGCAAGGGGACCCCCTTTACCCCCTTTCTCGTCGGCGGTCATCAAGAGAAGGGGCGACGGGGCGGCACGGAGAACACCGCTGCCATCATCGGCCTGGGCAAGGCCTGCGAATTGGCCGCCAGCCGCATGAGCTTCGAAAATACCCGGGTCAAGTCCCTGCGCGACAAATTGGAACAGGGGTTGCTCTCCTCCATTCCCAACGCCATCTTGAACGGTCACCCGACCCGGCGGCTGCCCAATACCAGCAACATCAGCTTTGAGTATGTGGAGGGTGAGGCGATTCTCCTCCACCTCAACACCGAAGGGGTGTGCGCCTCTTCCGGATCGGCCTGCACCTCGGGCTCCCTGGAGCCCTCCCATGTCATGCGGGCCATGGGGGTGCCGTTTACCGCGGCCCATGGATCCATCCGCTTTAGTCTCAGCATCTATAATACCGAGGCGGAGGTGGACGCGGTCCTCAACTCTCTCCCCCCCATTATCGCTAAACTGCGGGAGATGTCCCCCTTCTGGCATAATCGCAACCAAGGGGTGTAGGGTCAAGTGTCAGACCCAGACCACCCGTCAAGTCAGCCGCAAGAGGCGTTATGAAGATTATCCCCCCGTCGTTTGAGATCCTTACCGAGCTGGATCGCGGCTCCATGGCCGCGCGTCTGGAGTCCTGCGGCCGGATCTGCTACAAGAGCGAGGCCCGCATCACCCCGGAATCGGCTGGGCCGTTCATCAAGAATGTCCTCAAGAGCGGCCATAACTCTGTTGCGGAAATGGCTGTTTGCACGATTAAAGTGACGCTTGCCAACCGTTCCATGGTCGAGCGTTTTTTTGAGACCCTGCCCAAGTTTCTGACCGTGACCCTCCTGGAAAAGGAGGTGCTGTTGATCACCGGCAGCGTACGGGCCTTTCGCGAACTCTATATGTCCCACCCCACCCTGAAGATGGTGAAGGGGGTCACCAAGTTTCTGGCCGAGCAGGACCCCATCTTCTTCTTTGATCTGCTGCCCAAGAATGGCTGGGCCCGCCAGGATGGGGTGCTGGTGGAAAAACTCTCCTTGGCCGAGGTGGACCGGCTGCCTGCCGACCTTCTTTCTAAACACCGCTTTTTGGCGGTGAAACTGATCACCAACCG
>CAYSFY010000028.1:15325-18770 GCA_964430285.1 uncultured Desulfobulbia bacterium | reverse complement strand
ACCGGGCCGTCACCCACGAGATCGTCCGCCACCGCCCCTGCTCCTTCCTCCAGGAGAGTCAGCGCTACTGTCGCTACGACAAAGAGCAGTTCGGCAAGGAGGTGACCTTTATCAAACCCATGTTTTTTGCCGAGGGCTCTGCCGAGTATGCGCTCTGGCAGCGGGCCATGGAAGAGACCGAGGCCCTCTATCTGCAACTCCTGGAGAGCTCCTCTCCCCAGGCCGCCCGTACCGTTCTGCCCAACTCCTGCAAGACCGAGATCATCGTTTACGCCAACCTCATGGAGTGGGTCCATATCTGTCGGCTGCGGACCTCAACCGCGGCTGAACCCTCCATGCGGGAGTTGATGGTCCCGCTGCTTGCCGAATTCAAGCAGATGTTCCCTGCCGTCTTTGCCGGGGTGGGCGAGTAGGGCAGGAGGATCGCCCCATTGCCCATCTGCTCCGTGTCCGCTGCGTTGAGCGGCATCGGTAAGGCAATTCTTCTCCCCTGGGGGATCTACCTATTGCGTTCCGTTGGACAATCCAGTATTTTTTTTCTTCTTTATCGATCGTATGGCACGTTGCTTGTCCGGGAGACGTAGTGGAATGCGACGGCGCCGTATCCGGAAAAACAGCCGATGATGTCGCCACCAGGTCCTCCCCCACGGTTGTGGAGGAAATGGTCACGGTTTGCGGCGACTGCTGCCCGGCATGCCGACGGGTCGGTTTGCCAACGGCCTATCGGCTTAGGAAAATGGGGCCCCGGCGTACGCAGGAGCCCCATTTTTCCGGCTCTTCGCCATGGGGGTCAGGAACGAGGTGTAATTGTTGGTTTCAGCGTACCGTTAGGTGCAGCTGTGTAGGATTTTTGAGGTTTAGATTACCAATTTACCGAAGGAGGGAACAATGGCTTTCAATGCAGTGAAGATGGCAGACTGGCAGATTTCCGAGGAGGCAGAAAAGAACATGCCGACCCCCGAGGAGTGGCGTGACCGACTGGGGCTGGAGAAGGACGAGATCCTGCCCATGGGCCGGTTGGCCAAGCTTGATTTCTTGAAGATCATCAACCGGCTCAAGAGTAAGCCGGACGGCAAGTATATCGAGGTGACCGCCATCACCCCGACCCCGCTGGGCGAGGGTAAGTCCACCACCTCCTGCGGATTGATGGAGGGGTTGGGCAAGCGCGGCAAGAATGTCGGCGGCGCACTTAGGCAGCCCTCCGGCGGTCCGACCATGAATGTCAAGGGTACGGCGGCTGGCGGCGGCAACTCGCTCCTCATCCCGATGACCGAGTTCTCCTTGGGGTTGACCGGCGACATCAACGACATCATGAATGCCCACAACCTGGGGATGGTGGCTATGACCGCCCGGATGCAGCATGAGCGGAACTACAACGATGAGCAGCTGGCGAGACTTACCGGCATGCGGCGGCTCGATATCGACCCGACCCGGGTGGAGTTTGGCTGGATCATCGACTTCTGCGCCCAGGCGCTCAGGAACATCGTCATCGGCCTCGGCGGCCGTACGGACGGTTACACCATGCAGTCCAAATTCGGCATCGCCGTGGGCTCGGAGCTGATGGCCATCCTCGCCATTGCCACCGACTTGGCCGACCTGAAGGAACGGATCAACAACATTTCCGTGGCCTTTGACAAGAGCGGTAAACCGGTCACCTGCCGTGACCTGGAAGTCGGCAACGCCATGGCCGCCTTCATGCGCAACACCATCAACCCCACCCTGATGTGCACCGCCGAGTACAATCCCTGTCTGGTCCATGCCGGTCCCTTCGCCAACATCGCCGTGGGCCAGTCCTCGATCATCGCCGACCGGGTCGCCCTGAAGCTCTTCGACTACAACGTCACCGAGTCCGGCTTTGCCGCCGATATCGGCTTCGAGAAGTTCTGGAACGTCAAGTGCCGCTACTCCGGCCTGAAGCCCCACGTCTCCGTGCTTACCGCCACTGTCCGGGCGCTGAAGATGCACGGCGGCGGCCCCAAGGTCGTCCCCGGCAAGCCTCTGGACGACGCCTATACCAAGGAGAATGTCGGCCTAGTCGAGAAGGGGTGCGAGAACATGGTCCACCTGATCAACGTCATCCGCAAGGCCGGCATCAACCCAGTGGTCTGTATCAACCGCTTCTATTCCGATACCGACGAAGAGTGCAAGGTCATCAAGAGGATCGCCGAGGCGGCCGGTGCCCGTTGCGCCGAATCCAAGCATTGGGAAATGGGCGGCGACGGCGCTCTCGAATTTGCCGATGCGGTTATCGATGCCTGCAACGAAGAGAACGACTTCAAGTTCCTCTATCCGCTGGAGATGAAACTGCGCGACCGCGTCGAGATGATCACCAAGGAGGTCTACGGCGGTGACGGGGTGGACTGGTCTCCCGAGGCCTTGACCAAGGCCAAGATGCTGGAGAACGATCCCCAGTATGCCGACTATGCCACCATGATGGTCAAGAGCCATCTGAGCTTGAGTCATGATCCGACCTTGAAGGGCGTGCCCAAGGGATGGCGCCTGCCTGTGCGTGACGTGTTGATCTACTCCGGCGCCAAGTTCCTCTGTCCCTGCGCGGGGACGATCAGCCTGATGCCTGGCACCAGCTCGAATCCGGCCTTCCGTCGCATTGACGTCGACCCCGAGAGCGGCAAGGTGTCCGGTCTGTTCTAAGTCGTAGGGTGGGCATCGCCCACCGATTGCGGTTCAGTCATGATGGGCAATGTCCACCCTACATCCTTAATAAGCCAACACCAGAGAAGGCAATGGGGCACTGGAAGCGATTCCAGTGCCCCATTGCGTTGTATGCTCCCCCCCATCGTGGGCACCAAGTCACATTTTTCAAGAATTCGGCACCCGCGCAGGGGGCCCCTCCAGTGACGAACCTTTTATGCTGCAAATCAATAACCTTTCGCTCCAATACGGCAACAAACACATCTTTAAGGAACTCTCCGTCCGTCTGAACCGCGCCGACCGGGTTGGTCTGGTGGGGGTCAACGGCACCGGCAAATCGACCCTGCTCAAGATGATGGTGGGGGACATCGAGACCGATTTCGGGGTGATCAGCCGCTCCAAGCAGGCCACCATCGGCTACCTCCCCCAGGAGATCGACCCCTTTCCGCCGGGACGCACCCTGTATCAAGAGGCACGCACCGCCTTTGATCTCCTGCTCACCCTCCAGGATGAACTGCACCGCATCAATCATGCCTTGGGCCACGAGGACCCGCAGTCGGAGTTCTTTGCCGATCTGCTGGAGCAGCAGGGGGAACTCCAGCAGCAGCTGGACGCCTCGGACATCTTCCATATCGATGCCCGCATTGAGAAGGTGCTGACCGGCCTAGGCTTCTCCAAGGCCGATCAGGAGAAGGACTGCAACGCCTTTAGCGGCGGCTGGCAGATGCGCTTGATGCTGGCCAAGCTCCTGCTCACCAGCCCCAGCTTTCTCTTTCTGGACGAGCCCACCAAC
>CAYSFY010000028.1:10955-15315 GCA_964430285.1 uncultured Desulfobulbia bacterium | reverse complement strand
ACCAAGGGGCCATGGTCATCATCTCCCACGACCGCGCCTTCTTGGACAACCTGACCAACCTCACCTGGGAGCTGAGCCTGGGCAAGCTCACGGTCTACAAGGGCAATTACTCCTACTATGTGGAGGAGAAGGCCATCCGCCAACAGGTCAACCTGGCCTCCTACAACAACCAGCAGGCCAAGATCCAGCAGACTATGCGTTTTGTCACCCGCTTCCGGGCCAAGTCCACCAAGGCCAAGCAGGTGCAGAGCCGCTTAAAGCTGTTGGGCAAGATGGACCGTATCGAGGTGGAGGACGGCGAACAGGCCATCAGCTTTCGCTTCCCCCCCTCTGCCCCCAGCGGCCGTCTCTCCATCCTGGCCAAGGGGGTGAACAAGGGGTTTGACGGCAAAGCGGTCTTGACCACCATCGACGTGGAGATCAACCGCGGGGACAAGGTGGCGATCATCGGCGTCAACGGCGCCGGCAAGTCCACCCTGGTTAAGCTCCTGGCCGGGCTCCATCAACCCGATGCCGGCGAGATCCGCATGGGCCATAACGTGAAACTCTCCTACTTTGGCCAGCATCAGGCCAAGGACCTGGACCCGCAGTACACCGTCTTGCAGACCATGGAGATGGTGGATGCCGAGCAGACCACCACCTCCATCCGTTCGCTGTTGGGGGCCTTTCTCTTCCGGGGGGACGAGGTGGAGAAGAAGGTGATGGTCCTCTCCGGCGGCGAGAAGAGCAGGCTTGCCCTGTGCAAGATGATCGCCTCGCCCGCCAACCTGTTGATCATGGACGAGCCCACCAACCACCTGGACATGATGTCCCAGGAGATCCTGCAAGAGGCCATGGCCCAGTACGACGGCTCGATCCTGGTGGTCTCCCACAACCGCTTTTTTCTGGACGCCTTTGTCAACAAGGTCCTGGAGGTCAAGGAGGGGAGGGCCACCATGTACGACGGCAATCTCTCCTACTACCTGGACAAGGTCAAGCAGGAGGCCATGGCCGCCACCAAGAGCGATGCCCCGGCGCCAAAGGGCGGTGGCGCCCAGGCGGCACCACCTGCCGCTGGCGAGGCGGGGCCGCGACTCTCCGGCAAGGAGGCGCGCAAGGCCAATGCCAAACTCAGGGAGGAGCGCAACCGAAAACTGGGGCCCCTGCAAAAGGCGATCAGCGAGATGGAGCGGGAGATTAGCGACCTGGAGGGTAAAAAGGCGGCCTTGGAGACGGCCCTGATGGACCCGGCCCTCTACAGTGACCAGAACGCCTTTGCCGACAAGAGCAGCCAACACAAAAAGACGGCGGATCGCCTGCAAAAGCTCTACCCCAAGTGGGAGGCCCAGCAAGAGGAGTTGGAGCAGTTGGAGCAGGCCTTTAGCGAGGTGCAAGAGTAGGGGAGGGGGCGGGGCGCTCATACCCTACGGGCATCCGGTATCCGCCTCACTGTGTTTACCACGAAGCCAAGAAGTTCACTCATCGTTCCCACGCAGGAGCGTGGGAACGATAAACGATAAAACCGGAACTGGTGGCCGGCACCCATCCCCCGTCCCCTCTGGCCGCAAACCCTCTCCCCAGGCCATTTTCCCTTGACCATTCGTGAACGGTTGTGGCACACTCTAGCAAGCCGGAATCGTGCCGTTATCCTGCCCGCCTCGGCCTGACAACCTCGGCTACCTCTCCTCTTCTCCATCATCTTCCGCCAAGGCGCCCCATGAAAAAGAGCCCCCCGACCCAAACCGAAGACCCCTTGCTCTCCCTGTTCAATCCCAAGGACGTCCCTGGTCTGAAGAGGACCGTCCTTAACCACCTCCTCATCTTTCAGGGGCGAGACCCTGACCGGGCCGGCCGCTTCGACATCTATAAGGCCATGGCCTATGCCATCCGTGACTTCATGGTGGAGCGCTGGATCAACACCCAAAAGGGGTACTACACCAAGAACCGCAAACGGGTCTACTACCTCTCCCTGGAGTTCCTGATCGGCCGCTCCCTGGGCAACAGCCTGATCAACATGGGCTTGGGCGATGAGGTGGAGAAGGTGATTGCCGAGATGGGCTACGACCTGGAGGAGATCCGGGAGGAGGAAGAGGACGCGGCCCTGGGCAATGGCGGCTTGGGCCGCTTGGCCGCCTGCTTCATGGACTCGGTGGCCACCATGAATATCCCGGCCTATGGCTACGGCATCAACTACGAGTACGGCCTCTTTCACCAGAAGATCATCGACGGCTATCAGCTGGAGAGTCCGGACAACTGGCTGCGCTTCGGTACCCCCTGGCAGTTCGAGCGCAGCCTGCCCCTGCATGCGGTCCACTTCTACGGCAAGGTCAACACCCTGGTGGATGACAAGGGCCACTTCCGTTCGGAGTGGGTGGATACCGAGATGGTGATGGCCAATGCCTGCGATGTCTTGGTCCCGGGCTACCGCAACGAGAGCGTCATCAATATGCGGTTGTGGCAGGCCAAGGCCTCCCGCGAACTGGACCTCGCCTTTTTCGGCCGCGGCGACTATATCGGTGCGGTGATCAACAAGGTCAAGTCCGAGACCATCTCCAAGCTCCTCTATCCGCCGGACGAGGCCTCCGCCGGCCGGGAGCTGCGGCTCAAGCAGCAGTACTTCTTCGTGGCCGCCACCTTCCAGGACATCTTCCGCCGCTTCACCAAGCACGAGAGCGATTTTTCCAAGTTCAGCGACCTGGTGGCGGTGCAACTGAACGACACCCATCCGGCCATCGCCATCCCCGAGTTGATGCGCATGCTACTGGACAAGTATGGTCTGGGTTGGGAGATGGCCTGGGATATCACGGTCAAGACCTTTGCCTATACCAACCACACCCTGATGCCGGAGGCCCTGGAGACCTGGCCGGTGGAGTTGCTGGGGCAGGTCCTGCCCCGGCACCTGCAGATCATCTTCGAGATCAACCAGCGTTTTCTCGATCAGGTGCGGCAGCGCTACCCCGGCAATGAGTCCAAGCTCCGGGCCATGTCCCTGATCGACGAAGGGACGCCCAAGCGGGTGCGGATGGCCAATCTGGCCATCGCCGGCCGTCCCTCGGTGACCGGGGTGGCTGCCCTGCACACCCATCTCCTGCGCACGAGGCTGTTCAAGGACTTTGACGAGTTCTTCCCCGGCCGCTTCAACAACAAGACCAACGGCATCACCCCGCGCCGCTGGCTGTTGAAGTGCAATACCGGACTGGCGGACTTGATCTCGGGCGCCATTGGCGAGGGGTGGATCACCGATCTCGACCAGCTGCGCCGCCTGGTGCCCCTGGCCACCGACCCCGAGTTCCAGGCCGGATTCCGGGCGGCCAAGCGCCAGAACAAGCTGCGCCTGGCTAAGGTGATCAGGAAGTTGTGCGGTCTGGAGGTGAACCCCGATTCGCTCTTCGATGTCCAGGTCAAACGGATCCACGAGTATAAGCGCCAGCTGCTGAACATCCTCCACTGCATCAATCTCTATCAACGGATTGTCACCAATCCCGAGGAGCACACCACCCCGAGGACGGTGGTCTTTGCCGGTAAGGCCGCGCCAAGTTACTGGAAGGCCAAACTGATCATCAAGTTCATCAACTCCGTGGCGGCGGTGGTCAATCACGACCCGCGGGTCGGGGATCGGTTGAAGGTCGCCTTTATCCCCAACTACGGGGTCTCCTTGGCCGAGAAGATCATCCCGGCCGCTGACCTCTCCGAGCAGATCTCCACCGCCGGCACCGAGGCCTCGGGCACCGGCAACATGAAGTTTGCCTTAAACGGCGCCTTGACCATCGGCACCCTGGATGGCGCAAATATCGAGATCCGCGAGGAGGTGGGCGAGGAGAACATCTTCATCTTCGGCCTGACCGCCGAGGCGGCGGAGTGGGAGAAACGCGCGCCGCGCCGCACCCCTTATCAGATCTACGAGCAGAACCCGGATGTGCGGCGGATCGTTGATGCCATCCGGAGTGGGTGCTTCAGTAACGGCGATAAGGGCCTCTTTATGCCCATTGTCGATGACCTCCTCGACCTCCACCGTGACCCCTATCTGCACCTCATCGACCTGGAAGACTACCTCCGCTGCCAGAACGAGGTGGGGCTGGCCTATCAAGACCAGGCCAACTGGACCCGCATGGCAATCCTGAACGTCGCCCGCATGGGCAAGTTCTCCAGCGACCGCACCATCCGCGAGTACGCCCGGGAGATCTGGGGGATTGATGTGGCGTGAAGGACGGGGCAGGGTTGAGCGAGAGGGCTGCTTAGCCCAACTGCCGTTTTTGGGATGGAGAGCCATGAGCCAAGGCATGCCACGACAGTCTCTTGTTAATGAGGTCTCGCCAAACGCCCCCCCTCCCTTGACGGGAGGGGGTTGGGGGGTGGGTGAAGGGACCACCTGCCGGGTAGC
>CAYSFY010000028.1:0-10945 GCA_964430285.1 uncultured Desulfobulbia bacterium | reverse complement strand
GTCAAGCGGGGACTGGACAGAGCCCGCCAGGGGGGAGGGGATAGTTTCCGGCAAGGATCGTCCCGACAAACATCCATGCGCACAACCGTGGTCCCACGGTTGTTCTCCCTCCTGACTGCCTCCTTGCTGGCCATCATCGCGTTCAACGCCACCCCGGCATGGGCGGATCCGCCGCCAACGGCAACGCCTGCGGCCACTGCCGATCGCGAACCACAGCTTCCCGAACACCCCACCCTGGCCGATCTGGTCTCCCATGC
The DNA here is from genome assembly GCA_964430285.1 of uncultured Desulfobulbia bacterium. Taxonomy (GTDB): domain Bacteria; phylum Desulfobacterota; class Desulfobulbia; order Desulfobulbales; family VMSU01; genus VMSU01. Next base: position 10,688 of record CAYSFY010000028.1, on the reverse strand, counting down.
CTACCACCGTTCACCCCTGATCAAGGCGGCCCGGGCCGAGTGGCGGGCCGCGGTGGAGAGGTACCGGGTCGATACCGCCTTCGAGGACCCCGAGGTGATGCTGGAGGGGATGTACATGACCGACCAGGAGAGAGACCCGGTTCGACCGGATGAGTGGAAGGTCACCCTCACCCAGCCCCTGCCCCTGCCCGGACAATTGGCCAAGGCCGGGCAGGTGGCTGTCAGCGAGGCGACCATCGCCCGTCTCAAGCTCGATAGTGCGGTGCGCGACACCACCCTGCGCATCCGCGAGTCGGTCCATGAACTCGCCTACCTGCGCGAGGCCCGCCGCCTGGCCGCGGCCGACCGGGAGCTCTTGGAGCGTCTGCGCAAGGTGGGCGAGACCGCGGCAGCCACCTCCCGGGCCGCCCTGATCGACACCATGAAGGCCCAGGCCCAGGCCGGGCAGGTGGGCTACGACCTGTTGCTGTTGACCGAGTCGGAGCACACCGAGCAGACCCGCTTGAACGCCCTTTTGAACCGGCCACCCGAGGCCCCCATCGGCGCCGTGGATCAGCAGGGCACGGTCCTGCCGCTGACCACCCCCCTGGAACAGATCCATACCCTGGCCGAGGCCAATCTGGAGGAGATCCGCATGGCCAAGGCCTCGGTGGACAAGGCCCGGGCGCAAGCGGACCTCACCCGCTACGACAACTTGCCGCGCTTGGCCCTTGGCCTCTCCTATGGGGACGTCAATCAGGCCCAACAGCTGGGGGTCCAGGCCGGTCTGGCCCTCCCCCTGTGGGCCGGTAAGCGGGACGGCCGCCTGGGCGTGGCCCAGGCCGAGGTGGAGAGGTCGCGGGCCCAGCTGGAGCTCCAGGTCAACGACACCCGCACCGCCATCCGGGACCTCTATTTCCGGGTACAAAACGCGGAGCGTCTCATCCTCCTTTACCGCGATGACCTGATCCCCCAGGCCGACCGGGCCATGGAGATCGCCGAGAACTGGTTTAGCAATAGCGATGGCACCCTTGCCGATTACACCGAGACCGTGGCGGTGTGGTACAATTTTCACCTCGCCTTGGCGCGGGCAACAGCGGATAACGGCAAGTTCCTGGCCCGCTTGGAGAGCCTGGCCGGCCGCACCCTGACCGGGAACGAGACCCCGGCGTCGGCGCCCAAGGCCAAGGGGGCGACCCCATGAGGGCAAAAGACATCACGCGGCTGTTGCCCGCCGCTGTCACGGCCTTGCTGCTGACCAGCCATCAGGCCTGGGCCGACTATGGCGCCTTGATGGAGGAGATGGCAGGCTATCAACCCCCGGCCGTGGTGGTCGAGCAGATGGAGGCGCCAGCGCCGCCAGATGTCGCTATTCCATCTGGCGATGATGCCTTCCTTAAGCAGATCGCCACGCTCAAGGCGGAACAGGCCAAAGGAGCGCAGGCCCTGGCTACCCCCCCGGCCACCGCGTCCTTTATCGCCCTTGACCCGGCCCTGCTCGCCTCGTTGCAAGCGGCGGCCGACCATGACGAGGCCGCGGCCAAGGCCCTGGCGGACGGCTTCACCCGGGAGACCCTGGATGCCTTGGTCCTGTTGCGCAGTCCGGAGATTAAGGCCAAGGAGAGTGAGTACTTGGCGGTGCTGGAGGGGTACAGCCAGGTGGAGGAGCTCGATACCATCCTCAGGCGCTATAGCTCATTCACCAAGAGCGTGATGACCGGGGTGGGCGGCATGACCAACCCCGATCCGGCGGCCTTGAAGTTCCCCTTCCCCGGGGTCTTAGCCCTGAAAGGGGAGGTGGTGGGCCAGGAGGCGGCGGCGGCCCTGCAAGGGGTGGAGCAGACGCGGCGCGAGGTGGTGACCGCGGCCCGCCGGGAGCTGGCGGAACTCCGCTACCTGCGCCGGGCCATGGAGGTGACCCACGCGCAGTTGGAACTGATCGATTCCCTGAACGCCACGGTGGCGACTCGCTACGAGGCCGGTAACGCCACCTTTGCCGAGTTGACCGCCATTGGCAGCGAGCGGGAGAAGTTGCACGAGACCCTGACCACCCTGGCCGAGTCTGGCAAGAACAGCGAGGCCGCCATTCGCGCCGCCCTGCTGTTGCCTGAGACGGTCCCCATCGGCAGGCCGGCGGCCGAGCCCCTCCCCTTGGACACGGGAGCCCTCGATGCCCTCTATGCCCTGGCCCTGGAGCGCCGGCAGGAGATTCTCATTCAGCAGGCCATGATCGCCAAGGCGGAGCGCATGCTGGAGTTGGCCGAGACCATGGTCTATCCCGGTTTCAGCCAAGGGCTCTCCCTGTTCGAGGGGGATCTCGTCTCTGGGGTCAAGGGCGAGGGCTTGGCGGAAGCCGCGGGCATGACCGATAGCCAAGGCGGCTCTGCCCTCGCCACCCCCGCCGGGAGCGGCGGCGGCCTGCCCAAGATGCCCTGGTATGGCAGCGATGACGCCTATCTGCGCCAGCTCAGGCAACGGCTTATCTCCTTAAACCAGACCTTGGCCGCCACCCGGGCCGCCACCCGCCTTGGGGTGCGCAAGGCCTGGTTCAGCGTGGACAGGGCCAAACGGGAAGAGGCCCTCTACCGGCAGCGGGTGGTGCCGCTGGTCCGGGCCAATCTCGACTCCGCCACCCAAGGGTATAGCGCGGGCCAGGTCGCTTTTGCCGACCTGGTTACCTCCGCCAACGCCTGGTTGAGCGAGAATCTGGCCCTGGCCCGGAGCGAGGCCGACCTTTATCAGGCCCGGGCCGATCTCGACGCCGCCGTGGGCACGAGCCAACGGATCAGGCGGAGACCGTAGCGGGGGTAATGGCGAATGAGTCAAGAACGGAGTGAGCGTAGGGTTGCCGACCGCGCCCCCTTGGGCGCCAAGGTCAAATGGACGGTGGACAACCGGGAGTGGTTCGCGGACGAGTCGCAGAATGTCAGTTCATCCGGGATCATGTTGCGGACCAGCCGTTACGTGGAGCCGGGCACCAAAGTGCGCATGGTGTTTAAGCTCCCCAACCTGAAGTTCCTGGACCCGATCACCGTGGAAGCGGAGGTGGCCCGCATCGTTAAACGCCAGGAGAAGCAGATCGGCCTGGGGTGCAGGTTCCTGACCTTGAGATCGAATAACTTTGCGGTGGTCCAGGAGTTTGTCTGCCGCATCAGTGGGGTCCGGCTGGATGATGCCATGAAGGAGATCGGCGACGATACCACGGTGGGCTACTCTTTCACCATGGAACGTCTGGCCCGGGAGGCTGACAGAAACAAGATTAAAAAGATTGAAAGGAAGTTGGCCCGGGAAGATGAGCGGAACCGGCAGGGCAGGAGACGGATCTGGCAGGAGCGGGGGGTGTAAATTGCTCTCTTCCTGGTGGTGGTCTATCTGCTGTTCAAGATTGGCGGCTTTTTTATGCATCTCCTCTCCTTTGTCAAGCATGGACCGGCATAGAGCCTGGTCAAGGAAGCTATGATATGAACAAGGATCAAGCGGGTAACAGGGATTGTGCTGGTCGCCTCCATCCTGGAAAATGGCTGATCCGGGTGTTGGTCGTCCTGCTGTTGGTGGTTGGGGTAGGGTACCTGGTCGGCCTCTTCCCTACCGGCCCCGGATCGACACCCGAGGGGACGGGACAGGGGGATGATCTCCATGCCGACGAGGCCAAGGGGGCGGTCAACTACATCTGCCCCATGCACCCGCAGATCATCAGCGATCGGCCCGGGACCTGCCCGATCTGCGGCATGGACCTGGTCAAGATCGAGCCTGCCTCGCCGGCGGTTACCACCCGGGCCACGCCCAAGGCAGCGGCCCAGGATGACCTAAACGACCTCTTTGCCGAGAGCGATGCGCCCAAGACAGAGAAACCAGCAAAGCCCAAGGGCACCATCCTCTTCTATCGTAACCCCATGGACCCCAGCATCACCTCGCCCACCCCGGCCAAGGATGAGATGGGCATGGAGTACGTGCCGGTCTACAGCGACGAGGTTGAGGCCCCGGCCCCTGCCCTTGGGGTGGAGGGCATGGCCACCATCCGCGTGGGGGAGGAGGCCCTGAAACTGACCGGGGTGCAGACGGTAGCGGCCATCCAGGAGAGCGTGCAGCGCACCGTGCGCACGGTGGGCATGGTGGTGGCCGACGAGACCCGGGTCCGTCACGTACATACCAAGGTCGCGGGGTGGATCGAGACCCTGACCACCAACTTCACCGGCCAGATCGTCAAGGAGGGGGCGCCCCTGCTCTCCATCTATGCCCCCATGTTGCTGGCTACCCAGGAGGAGTTTCTCTCCGCCCGCACGGTGGCGGCGAACCTGGCCTCGGCAGGGACTCCCGATGCCAAGGGGTTGGGCGAGGAGTTGCTAAAGGCGGCAAGGCGGCGGCTGGAACTCTTCGATGTCCCCAACAGCTTTATCGCCAAGCTGGAGCGCACCGGCAGCGTGCAACGCACCGTGACCCTGGAGGCGCCCATCTCCGGCTTTGTCACCGCCAAGGGGGTCTACGAGGGGCAGCAGGTGGAGCCGGGGATGGAGTTGTTTACCATCACCGACCTCTCCCACGTCTGGATCGAGGCCGACCTCTACGAGTACGAGGCAAGCTCCGTCAAGGTGGGCCAGGAGGCCACCCTGACCCTGGCCTACGAGGCCGGGACCGAGCTTAAGGGCCAGGTGGCCTATGTCTTCCCCTACCTGTCGCCGGAGAGCCGGACGCTCAAGGTCCGTTTCGACTTCCCCAACCCGGAGCTCAGGCTGAAGCCCCAGATGTACGCCGATGTCACCCTGGCCCTGGACCAGGCCCGGGGGGTTGCCATCCCCGATTCGGCGGTGATCGACACCGGGGTCCGCCAGGTGGTCTTTGTGGAGACGGGGGAGGGCACCTTTGAACCGCGCCAGATCAAGATCGGCGTCCGTGGCGGCGGCAAGGTCCAGGTGGTCGCCGGGGTGAGCCCCGGTGAGCGGGTGGTGGTCAAGGCCAACTTCCTCCTGGACTCCGAGTCTCGGCTCAGGGCCGCCCTGGAGAAGGCCATCGGGGGTGCCACCCAATGATGCCCGCCACCGTGCCGCCCCCTGAACCGGGCGAGCATCCGAGCCGCCTCTCCTTGATCCAACGGATCATCTCCGCCTGCGCCCACTACCCGCTCATGACCCTGCTGGCGGTGATGACCCTCTGCATCCTGGCCTACTTCACCCTGCACGAGATCCGCTTGGACGCCCTGCCCGACTTCCCCCTCCGCTTGATCCTCTGATAGACCCTGTGCGACCTCTCCGACACCCAGGTGATCATCTACTCCAAGTGGGACCGGTCGCCTGACATCATCGAGGACCAGGTGACCTACCCCATTGTCAGCTCGCTCCTGGGGGCGCCCCATGTCAAGGCCATCCGCGGCTTCTCCGACTTCGGCTTCTCCTACGTCTACGTGATCTTCGAGGACGGCACCGACATCTACTGGGCCAGATCCCGGGTGCTGGAGTACCTCTCCAAGATCCAGTCCCGCCTGCCCCAGGGGGTGCAGACCGAGCTGGGACCGGACGCCACCGGGGTCGGCTGGGTCTTCGAGTACGCCCTGGTGGACAAGTCGGGTACTCATTCGCTTGACGAACTGCGCTCCTACCAGGACTGGACCCTGCGCTACGCCCTGCAGTCGGTGCCCGGGGTGGCCGAGGTGGCCTCCATCGGCGGCTTCCAGCGCCAGTACCAGATCACCGTGGACCCCAACCGCCTCACCGCCTACGGCCTGTCGCTCGATACGGTGATGGCGGCGGTGCGGGGCTCCAACAACGAGGTGGGCGGCCGCTTGATCGAGTTTGCCGGGGCCGAGTACATGGTGCGGGTGCGGGGCTATGCCCGCACCATCGCCGCCTTCGAGTCCATCGTGGTCAAGGCCGGGCCGGGCGGGGTGCCGGTGCTATTGAAGGACATCGCCCGGGTGGAGTTGGGCCCCGAGATCCGGCGGGGGATCGCGGACCTGGACGGTACCGGGGACCACGTGGGCGGCATCGTGGTCATGCGTCACGGCGAGAATGCCCTAAACGTCATCAACCGGGTGAAGGCCAGGATCAAGGAACTCAACTACTCCATGCCCAAGGGGGTGGAGTTCGTCACCACCTACGACCGCTCCGACCTCATCCTCCGCGCCCTCAACACCCTGAAGCATGAACTGGTGCAGGAGATGATCATCGTCTCCCTGGTGATCTTGATCTTCCTCTGGCACTTTCCCTCGGCCCTGGTGCCGATCATCACCATCCCCATCTCGGTGCTCATCTCCTTCATCCCCCTCTATCTGATGGGGGTGACGGTCAACATCATGAGCCTGGCCGGCATCGCCATCTCCATCGGCGTCCTGGTGGACGGGGCCATTGTCGAGGTGGAGAACGCCTACAACCGCATCCACCGCTGGCAGGTCGGAGGGCGGAAGGGGAGTTTCCATGGCGTGCGCCTCTCGGCCCTGATGGAGGTGGGGCCGTCGGTCTTCTTCTCGCTGTTGATCATCGCCGTGGCCTTCCTGCCCATCTTCGCCCTGGTGGACCAGGAGGGGCGGCTGTTTAAACCCTTGGCCATCTCCAAGACCCTGGCCATGGGACTTGCCGCCTGTCTCGCCGTCACCCTGGACCCGGCGCTGCGGATGCTCTTTGCCCGCATCGACCCCTTTACCTTCCGGCCTAAATTTCTGGCCCGCATCGCCACCACCTTTCTGGTGGGGACATACTTCTCCGAGGAGCGCCACCCCATCAGCCGGGTGATCTTCCGCATCTATGACCCGGTCTGCCGCTTTGTCCTGCGTCATCCCAAAGGGGTGATCGTGGGTGCCGTGGCCCTGGTGCTCTTCAGTCTGCCGGCCTATTTCCGGCTGGGCAGCGAGTTCATGCCCCCCTTGAACGAGGGCTCCATCCTCTACATGCCCACCACCCTACCCGGCATCTCGGTGGCCGAGGCCCAGTCCTTGCTCGCGGCCCAGGATAAGCTGCTCAAGGGGTTTCCCGAGGTGGAGCGGGTCTTTGGCAAGGCCGGCCGCGCCGACACCTCCACCGACCCGGCACCATTTTCGATGATGGAGACCACCGTTATTCTCAAACCACCTGACCAGTGGCGGGGCAAGGAGCGTTGGTACTCGGGTTGGCTGCCGGAGGGGTTGAAACCCCTGTTCCGCCCCGTCTGGCCGGACCACATCTCCTGGGAGGAGTTGGTAGGGGAGATGGACAGGACCCTGCGCCTGCCCGGGGTGACCAACGCCTGGACCATGCCCATCAAGGCCAGGATCGACATGCTCTCCACCGGGGTGCGTACCCCGGTGGGGATCAAGGTCTTTGGCGCCGACTTGAAGGAGATCCAGCGGATCGGCGAGGAGTTGGAGCAGGTGATGAAGGATATCCCCGGCACCAGGAGCGTCTTTGCCGAACGGGTGACTGGCGGCTACTTCGTGGACTTCGACCTGCGCCGCGACCAGCTGGCCCGCTACGGCCTCACCATCGATGAGGTGCAGCGGGTGATCTTGACCGCCATCGGCGGCGAGAACATCACCACCACCGTGGAGGGGCGCGAGCGCTACCCGGTCAATATCCGCTACCCCCGGGAGTTGCGCACGGATATCGACCGCCTGGGCCGGGTCCTGGTGGCGGCACCAGGGGAGGGGGGCATGCGCCAGGTGCCCCTGGCCCAGCTGGCCGATATTAAACTGGTCTCGGGGCCGGCCATGATCCGCGACGAGAACGGTTTCCTCTCCGGCTATGTCTACGTGGACATCGCTGGCCGGGATGTGGGCAGCTATGTGGAGGAGGCCAAGGCGGCGGTGGCCAAGCGGGTGACCCTGAAACCGGGCTATGTCTTGCAGTGGAGCGGCCAGTACGAGAACATGATCCGGGTGCGGGAGCGCTTGCAGGTGGTGGTGCCGCTCACCCTGTTGCTCATCTTCGTGCTCCTCTACATCAACACCCGGAGCACCTTCAAGGCCTCGGTGGTGATGCTGGCCGTGCCCTTCTCCGCCATCGGCGCCATCTGGCTCTTCTGGCTGTTGGACTACAACGTCTCCATCGCCGCCTGGGTGGGGATGATCGCCCTGCTGGGGCTGGACGCCGAGACCGGGGTATTCATGCTCCTCTTTCTCGACCTCTCCTATGACGAGGCGAAAAAAGCCGGACGGCTCAGGACCATGGCCGAACTGGACGAGGCCATCCTCCACGGCGCGGTCAAGCGCGCCCGGCCCAAGCTGATGACCGTGGCCGCCGCCTTTATGGGTCTCTTGCCCATCATGTGGTCCACCTCCGCCGGCAGCGACGTCATGAAACGCATCGCCGCCCCCATGATCGGCGGCCTGATCACCTCTTTTGTCATGGAGCTGGTGGTCTATCCGGCTATCTACAAGTTGTGGAAGGGGCGGGAGGTGGGGGAGGGGACGGGCGATGCCCCGTCACCGGAGATCCGGTGATGGGGTATCATGCCTTGGGGTGAGATCGTGCGCCAAGGTTTGGGGGAAGGATGAGAACTGAAATTACCCCTCCCGGCAGAGCCACTGCCATCGGCTTTGCGGTCGGGATAAAGCACTATTTGTCGGCGCTTTTTGTTTGTATGAGGGAAATATCCTCACGGCGGTCACCACGCGAGGTCACGTGGTAGAGACCGCTCGCCAGTTCTATTCTCAAAGGTTTTGCCATGTTGTTGGATTGCAAGATCTGACCCAGATTTGTGACCCCGATTTGTGTTCGCAGCACGTCATCTTGGGGGGCGGCATTTCACGTCAGGGTTTCAGTTTCATTTTCCAAGCTCCTCAGTTTCCAAGGTTGTCCGGCAGGATCGGTTCGGTCTGCCATGGCAAGTTGCCATCATTCATTCTCTTCACGGCGCACATAGCTCGCGGGTCGATTGCTTTGACTTTTTGCCGCAACTTGATTTGTGCGTCTTGCGGTTCCACAACTTGCGGAAACAACTTCGAAGGGTTGATGGATTGCACCAGTTGCAGCACCACTCGAATCTTTCTGCACATCATCGCTTGCCGCGCCAGATCAATTTCCGTCTGGTCATTGGCGCGAACTCGCGCTGTGGCCAATCCTGCCAAAGTGGAACGCGTTTTGTCAGCGACCTCGGCAAAGACACTGCTGGGTTTCGACCGTCTCTTGCGCCGGTAATCTTTGATCTCGATCAGCCAGAGAATTCCATCATTGGCCATGGCCACCGCATCCATGGCCTTTGAGCCCCCGGCGAAGTTTTGGAACTGGTTGCGATGAAAAGCCGAATCGTCGTATTTCCACACCCACCAACCTTCCGGCATGGTCAGCCGGAGCCCATCCACCTCCGCGACCCGATTCACTGTTCGGCCTCCAGAAACCTGTCGCCTTGATGGATGTTTTCATCCAACAAAACCAGTGAATCAAGGTCTGCAATGTCGTACCCCTGGCTCACCGTTACCTGGCCGCCCTTGAAGTCCAGTCCGAAATAGCGTGGTTGGGGTTGGTCGGTGGATTTTGCCTTCAGGCGCAGAATTTCAAATTCCCTTAGAAGAAATAAGCTATGGCTGGCGACAATCACCTGGACGCCCAGTCCGGAAAGAGCAAAGAGAGCCTCTGCGAGTAATCGGATGGCTGCGGGATTGAGATTGGCTTCCGGTTCGTCCCAGAAGAGGGTGCTGCCCCGCTCGACGATACCAAAGCGTAGCATATAGATCAGCATCGCCAGTTTCTTGTAACCCTCGGCCAATAGTTGAGTTTCAAGACGAGAACCGTCTTCTCTCTCGAAGACCAGATCACCGTTTTCAGGGAGCAAATCCCCGCCAAGCTGTTGCCGGATGCGCTGGACGACATCCAACAACAAGGTCGGGGTCTCGCTTGGTTCGAGACCGTGCATGGCCACCGCCAAGTCGCGGTAGGTGTCATCCAAGGGGAATTGGGGATATTTATCAAACAAACCGATCAAGCCCCTGAACAAGGAAACAATCTCCTTGCTTGGCACAAATACCTGTTGGGGAAGGAAGGCGTTTGCGGCGGCTTTTTCTGGCAGTTCCAATACCTTCACACCGGCTTGCTTTCCCCCTTTTATCTGGATCTGCCAGACCATCTCTTCGGATAAACCAGGTGAAGGGGGAACTGGTTGATGGGGCAGATGAATCTTGATAGTCGGGATATGCCCTATGACTTCCGCTGTTATCGTTGCACCATTCTTATGGCCTTGGCTGATCAATGAACCAAGATCGGCAACTCGAAACAGACCGACCAGCCGTTCCTCCAGGTAGGTTTGCGCTCGCTGAGTGCTCATGCTCAATCGTCGAGTCATCAATTCCTGCCAGGCCCGACTGAAGAGATACCCCAACTTGAGAAGATGGGTCTTGCCTGTGCCGTTTTCCCCCACGACCACATTCAGACCCGGGGAAAAATCGAGTTGAGTATCTTTGAAAACAGTGAACTGCTTGATTTCCAGTCTGTTCAACATGTTAATCTCCTCAGAAATCCAATTTTAACTGGGTGTTGATGTGGCCCACTTCGTGGGAGGCCAGCTTGATGCCAAGCCAGGAGGCATCAGTTCGTTGTAGGCGCGGGCCTCCTCGGCCCAGCTCTTACGTTCGCATAAGGTGTAGAGGCGGTTGGCCAGGTTGCGGATCGGTTTGGCCCGTTCGGGCATCCGGGCCAGCAGGGTTCCGGCGGCGCTCTCGCCCTCGTTGCACCAAGCATGGCATGCCCAGTTGAACCGCTCACAGACCTCGGCGAAGATCTCCAGCCAAACCCGCCGGTCCGTGACGCAGA
>CAYSFY010000027.1:30178-33223 GCA_964430285.1 uncultured Desulfobulbia bacterium | reverse complement strand
TTACTGGGCGTGCCAGCGGCGGTTGAGCGGTTTTTGCGAAACCGTCAATGCTAGGAAGGAACGCCTCCCACCGCCGTAGCCGCCAACCTTGCCGATACGTGTATCGTATCGGCCATTGATGCGCATTCCCATCATTATTTTCTCTCCAAGGGCCATTTTTTCTGTTTCCGCCCCTGCCCGGAGTCACTCGTTCCAGGAGAAGAGGGTCGCGGCAAGGATGAGACACACCAGGGTGATGGCAAGCAGGATGGCCAACTCAGCGCTGACCTCGGCCAGGGAGGCACCGTCGTTCATCACCCGGCGGGCCGCCTGCAACAGGTGGGTCAAGGGGAGGAGTTGGGAGAAGCCCTTGATCCACGTGGGCGCCCCTTCCAGGGAGAACCAGACCTCGGAGAGGAACATCATCGGCCAGGAGATGAAGTTCAAGGCGCCGCTGGCGAACTCCTCGCTGACCCCCCGGGACGCCAGCAACAGGCCGATGGAGGTCAGGCTCAGGCCGCCGATGACGAAGACCAGGAGCAGGGTGAGATAGGAGCCCGCCACCCGGAAGGAGAAGAGGAGGTCGGCCCCCCACCAGACCACCACCAGGGTGAAGATCAGCAGGAAGAAACGGGACATGGCCTGGGCGGTCAGGTACTCGAAGGCGGTCAAGGGGGTGGCCTTCAGGCGCTTCAGCACCCCGTTCTTACGGTAGCGGACCACCACGTAGCCCACCCCCCACAGGGCGCTGAACATCATGTTCATCCCCAGGACGCCCGGGAAGAGCCAGTCGATATAGCGGATCTCGGTGCCCGGCACCGCCACCCGCTCCCCGTAACCGGCGTTGGCCGGGATGAAACTCGCCAGAAAGATGCGCTCCACCAGATACCCCTTGGGCGAGGAGTCCAGCAACCAGTACTGGCGGCTCGTGCCATCCAGCCGCACCAGGAAGTCGAGCTTGTGGTGCTTCAGGTCATCCAGCCCCTGCTCCAGGGTGGGAAAACCGATAAGCTTGAGGTGGGGATTGGTCATGAAGGATGGGGGCAGCAGGGTGTTGGCCCCGGAAACCGCCTGGGTGGCCGAGGGAAAGGCCCCCACCTTGAAGGCGGAGAGATCGCGCCCTTCGAAGATCAGCCCGAAGCCGGCAATGATCAGGAAGGGGAAGAGAAAGTTCCAGCCAAAGGCGGCCTTGTCGCGGAAGAACTCGTAGTTGCGGGCCTTGAACATGGCCCAGATCCGTTTCCAGCTCATGGCGTCAATCCCGCAGTTTACGGCCGGTGAGTTTCAGGAAGACATCTTCCAGATTGGGCGAGTGCACGGTCATCTCGGCCAGATTGACCTGCATGGCCAGCAAGCGCTCAAGCCCGGCATTGATGGTGTCGGTGGTGATGGTCAAGAGTCCGTTGACCTCCTGATAGGGGTAGGGCAACTCGCTAAGCGGGCAGGTGACGTTGGTCCGCGGCAGGGTGATGGTCCCCCCTTGGCAGTGTTGGCGCACCAAGGCCGCCGGCGCCCCCTGGGCAATGAGCCGGCCGTGGTCCATGATGGCAATCTCGTCGCAGAGGTACTCAGCCTCGTCCATGGAGTGGGTGGTGAGGATGATGGTCTTGCCGTCGGCCTTGATGCGGCGGACGATCTCCCACAGGTGGCGACGGGCCTGGGGGTCGAGCCCGGTGGAGGGTTCATCCAGAAAGATCAGCTGGGGTTTGTTGACCAGGGCCAGGGCCAACATCAACCGCTGGGCCTGGCCGCCGGAGAGCTTGTCGTTCATCCTTCCCAGGATCTCCTGGAGGTTGCACAACTCCACCAACTCCTCCAGGGACACGGTCTCGCGGTAGAGACTCATGAAGGTGACCAGGGTCTCGCGGACGGTGAGGAAGTTCAACAGGGTGGTGTGCTGGAACTGGATACCGATCTCCTCGCGGAAGGAGCCGGCCTTAATGGGCAGGCCGTTGAACAGGATCTCGCCCGCGGTGGGCGGGATGATCTCCTCGATCACCTCCAGGGCCGTGGTCTTGCCGGCACCGTTGGGCCCCAGCAGCCCAAAGCAGATCCCCCGGGGGATGGCGAAGCTGATGCCGTCCACGGCGGTCACGGCCTTGTAGCGCTTGACCAGATTTTTGACTTCGAGGATCGGAGGGGACATGGGGAGCGCTTGGCGGGTGAAGGTTGATGGGGTCGGCAACAGCCATTTAGTAGCCGAGCACCTCGGAGAAAGCAATATTTTTCCACAACCGGCCCCCCTCCGCTTTCCCTTCCCGGCAGGGGCGTGGTCCGCTTGCCGCTCCCTCTTCCCCAGGGGCAACGGCCCCACCCTCCCGTACCCCTCTCGCGGACGGGAGGTTGCCGCCCGCCCTTGGTCATCCCCCCGCGTACCTCGCAGCCATAGGTCGCGGAAAGAGATTGATTTCATGGCAGGGGTCGGCTATTGATTTATTTGGCCCCTGGTTGTTATTCAAGTTGTCTGGGCTATCGGCAAGGGCCCAATAACCCGAACCGTCACCAGAAGACCGCCGCATTTAGGATCGACCTGCCCGCTGTTACCGTGTAGGATAAACCATGATCATCACCGCCTATCTCACCGCCATCTGCATCATCGCCCTCTCCGGGCTACCCGCCCTGCTGCCGCAGGGGGAGAGTGCTTGGGGCGACCGCGTCAGTGTTGCCTTGATGACGGGGGGGGCTCTCCTGGGGGTAATGGCCTCCGCCTTGGCCCTTAGCGGTGGCCCGGCCCCCGCGCTGGACGCAGTCTGGTCCATCCCCGGCGCCAGACTGCTGTTGCGGCTGGACGGACTGGCCGTGCTCTTCCTCCTGCCCGCCTTTCTGATCAGCGGCCTGGGCTCGCTCTATGGCCTGGGCTACTTCCCCCGCCGCAGCCACGGCGCTGCCGCCGGCAGGCTCCAGTTGTTGTACGGCCTCCTGGCCGCCAGCATCGCCATCCTCCCGGCCAGCCGCAACGCCGTCCTCTTTCTGGTGGCCTGGGAGGTGATGGCCCTGTCCAGCTTCCTGCTCATCTTGACCGAACAGGGCAAAGAGGAGGCGCGCCGGGCCGCCGCGGAGATCGTC
>CAYSFY010000027.1:29598-30168 GCA_964430285.1 uncultured Desulfobulbia bacterium | reverse complement strand
CCACTCTGGCCCTCTACGCCTTCTTCATCCTCCTGGCCTACGGCACCGGGGGCTACACCTTCCCGCAACAGGCCGTTCTCGATGGCTCGACCCCCTTGGCCACGGCCCTCTTTCTCCTGGCCCTCCTCGGCTTTGGGCTCAAGGCCGGGATCATGCCCCTGCACATCTGGCTCCCCGAGGCCCATGCCGCGGCCCCCAGCCATGTCTCGGCCCTGATGTCCGGGGTGGTGATCAAGATGGGGATCTACGGTCTGGTGCGCATGACCAGCTTCTTCGCCCCCATCCCCGCCTGGTGGGGGTGGACGCTGCTGGCCCTGGGGGTGGTCTCGGGGGTGATGGGGGTGGCCTTTGCCATTGCCCAGCACGACATCAAGCGGCTGTTGGCCTACCACTCGGTGGAGAATATCGGCATCATCTTGATCGGCCTCGGGGTGGCCTTGCTGGGCCGGAGCTTTGAGCAGCCACCCCTGGTGGTCCTGGGCCTGGCCGGGGCCTTGCTCCATGTGGTGAACCACGGACTGTTCAAGGCCCTGCTGTTCCTCAGCGCCGGCGCCGTGATCAACGCCACCG
>CAYSFY010000027.1:26619-29588 GCA_964430285.1 uncultured Desulfobulbia bacterium | reverse complement strand
CGAGCGAGCTCGGGACCTACCGCGACGCCGACGCCGCCTACCGCTGGCTCGTCGAGAAGAAAGGGGTACCACCCGAGCGCGTCGTCTCCTACGGGGAGTCCCTGGGCGGGGCCGTGGCCATCTGCGGCCTGCCGCCGTTGAACGGCTTTGTCAGCGAGTGGCTGATCTACCTGGGCCTCCTCCACAGCCAGGCCGCCGGCACCCCGCGGACCCTGGCCCTGGTGGTGGTGGCGGCCCCCATGCTGGCCATGATCGGCGCCCTGGCCGTGGCCTGCTTTGTCAAGGTCTTTGGTGTCACCTTCCTGGGCGCGCCCCGTCAACAGTGGCCCCGCCCCATCACCGAGGCCCCGGCCACCATGTGGTCGGCCATGGCGGTGCTGCTCGCCTGCTGCGCGGTGATCGGTCTCCTGCCCCTGGCAATGACGCCGCTTCTGGGGCAGGCCCTGGCCGCCTGGGGGGCGGTGGCTCACCCCCAGGAGTTCCCCGGCGCCCTGGCCCCGGTCCCCTGGATCAGCCTGGGCGCCCTGCTGCTGGTGGCCCTGGTGGCTGGGGGGCTCCTGTGGCAACGACGGCAGGAGGAGGAGTCCCGCCCCGCCACCTGGGGGTGCGGCTATCCCTGGCCCACGGCCCGCATGCAGTACACCGCCGCCTCCTTGGCCGAGATGCTCACCGGCATCTTCCGCTGGGGTCTGTGGACCGAGATCAAGGGCGAGCCCCCCTTCGGCTTTTTCCCCAGGGCGAGCCGGGTGACGGATCACACCCCCGATCTCGTCCTCGACCGCCTACTCTACCCCTCCTGCCGAGGCTTGAGCGCCCTGGCCTTCAAGGTCCGCGCCTTTCTGCAACACGGGGTCATGGGCGGCTACCTCCTCTATGTCGCCCTCACCCTGTTCCTGCTCTTGGGGCTGGTGATCCGGGCGTAGACAAGTCAACCAGCGCCCAGCACCATCTCCCAAACCGTTTGCCTCTCGCAACCCTGAGTTCACCATCTGTTCTTAACCAAGCGTAAACTCCACCTTCAATCTCGCCCGTACCGTAGCTGTGTCCAGCCGGATCGCCAAACATGATGGAATCGCAACAAGTCATGAAGCTGACCATCCACCCATGTATTTTCAAGGTGTTACAGAGCGTGCCAGCGGCGGTTGAGCGGTTTTTGCGAAACCGTCAAACATAAACGCACAACCCAGCCCAACAAAACAAGGGCAACTCTTCGTTGATCCTCCGCAACATCAAGTTGCCGCCATCACCCGCCAGTATTAGCCATGCTATTGGCATCATCCACCCTCCCCAAATCCATACTCAACAATCAGGCAAAGAAAAACCAAATAACCCTTGTCAAAAAACATTCCATAGGCTACCTACACACGATCTTCATGCTAAAATTAATTACAGACGAATAACAGTACCTGGTGTTTTGATGGGAGCTACGGAAGCTTGTCACCAGGAGAGATACAACAGGCCTACATGGATCAATAGGCCGCAAGAATTGGAGCAAACACTTGCAATGC
Source organism: uncultured Desulfobulbia bacterium (assembly GCA_964430285.1). Lineage (GTDB taxonomy): Bacteria > Desulfobacterota > Desulfobulbia > Desulfobulbales > VMSU01 > VMSU01. The sequence continues at coordinate 28,080 of CAYSFY010000027.1, read as the reverse complement.
AAGCCTGTTAAGGTAGGTGCCAAGACCCGGCAAACGCAGGCAACACCACTCATCAACCGGGCTGCTCAACAAAAAAATCCAACAGGAGGAAACCAAGCATGACAGGGAAACGCAACATCATCGCTGCCACCCTAGCGACCGCGCTCTTGCTGCCTGGCTGTGCCACCGTCAACCGGCCTGATGTGCAGGCGGTGGAGGCACAGCCCAAGATCAGCAAGAGCGTGGCTGCGAAAACGGTGGCCAGCAAAAGCGGCCTCAAGCGCAAGGTGGCGGTGGGCCGCTTCAGCAATGAGACCAAGTATGGCCAAAGTTTCTTTCTCGACAAGAGTCAGGACCGGATCGGTAAGCAGGCCCTTGACATCTTGAGCAACAGACTAAACGAGACCGACCGCTTCATCCTGCTGGAACGGGCGGACATGGACAAGATCGAGAAGGAGTTGACGATCGCTCAGACAGGGACGATCAAAAATGCCGCCGACTACCTCATCATCGGCTCAGTCACCGAGTTTGGGCGCAAGGAGAGCGGGCAGGTGGGGATCTTCTCCCGCACCAAAAAGCAACTGGCCTTTGCCAAGGTCCATATCCGCCTGGTGGACGTGGCCAGCGGCCGCATCATCTACTCCGAGGAGGGGACAGGAGAGGCCTTTAGCGAGGCCGGCACGGTGATGGGCGTGGGTGCGCAGGCCGGCTACGACTCGGCCATCAACGACAAGGCCCTGGACGCGGCGATCACTAATCTGGCCAGCAACATCATCGAGAATCTGCTCAACAAGCCGTGGCAGAGCTATGTCCTGGCCAAGGAGGGGAAACAGTTCATTGTGGCCGGCGGCAAGGCCCAGGGGATCAAAACGGGGGAGCAGTTTGACGTAGTGGAGAACGGCAAGCAGGTGAAGAATCCTCAGACCAACACCCTGATCACTCTGCCCGGGAAGACCATTGCCCGCCTGCGGGTGAGCGCCCTGGCCGGAGAGAGCGTGGACAATGAGGTGGCCATCTGCGAACTGGTCTCCGGTAATCCCGGGGCCGACTTTACCAAGATTCACGTCGAGGAGGCGGGCATATGAAAACCATCATGACAGCTCTTGTAGCCTTGAGCCTACTGGCGGGCTGCGGTTACCGCGAGGGGGTCACCGTGGCCGAGCCCGGTGCGTTTCTCGCCTTTGGCGGCAACACCACCGGCGCCATCGTCAGGATTGATGCCGATATCTCCTTTCCCCTGGGCGAGGGACACGGCCAGACTACCGCCTCGGACAGCGGCGAGAAAGAGACACGCCTGGCCGGGACCCACTACCGCTTGTCCCCGGGCCTGCACCGGATTCAGGTGGAGAAAAATGGATCCATTGTCGTTGACCGAGAGCTGATGCTCGGAGACGGCACCACCAGGGAGATTCTGGTACCATGAGAAAAAGTCACCTCATCCTTTTGGTTGCCGCCGCTTTGGCGGCTGGTGGTTGCACGCCA
>CAYSFY010000027.1:8601-26609 GCA_964430285.1 uncultured Desulfobulbia bacterium | reverse complement strand
CAACGCCGATGTATTATTGGGGCAACTATTCCGCCTCGCTCTACCATTTCCGCAAAGAGGCCAATGACGAGAGCCGGGACAAGCACATGGCCGAACTTGAGGCCATCGTCAAGGGTTCCCAGGAGCACAACCTGCGCGTCCCCCCCGGCGTTTACTGCGAACTGGGCTACATGCAGGCCAAAAAGGGGAAGAGAGATGAGGCCTTGGCCCTCTTTGCCCTGGAGAAGACCACCTACCCAGAGGCCACCCATTTTGTCGACCGTCTGGTGCAGAGCATCAACAGCGCTGATCAGGGCGGTAAGAAATCGGTAGAGGGCGAGACCAAGCAAGAGAGGAAGCAAGAGGGGGGGCATTCATGAAGACCTGCGCACATCTGACCACTCTGGGGGTGCTGATGGCCATGACCCTCACCCTCTCCGCCTGCGCCCCGGCCATGGTGACCAAGGCTGCAAAATTTCCGCTCATGTACGAGGAGAACCCCCAATCCATCCTCATCCTGCCGCCGATCAACAAGAGCACTGCCGCCGACGCCAAGGAGTACTACTCCACCACCATCCAAGAGCCGTTGACGCTCAGCGGTTTCTACACCTTCCCTTACGAGGTCACCTCCGAGGTCCTCAAGATGGAGGGCATCTACGATTCGGAGTTGCTCACCAACATGCCCCTTGCCAAATTCCGGGAGTATTTCGGTGCCGATGCGGTTCTGTTCACCACCATTAACAAATGGGATATGTCATACATGGTGCTGGCCGCCGGCCTCACGGTGGAGACCACCTGTGAACTGAAATCGACCAAAAGCGATCAGACCCTGTGGCGCTACACCGGCACCGTCTACGCCGACCTCTCCGGCGGTAATACCGGCGGCGGCCTGGGCGGACTCATTGCCAAGGCCATAATTGCGGCGGTCAACTCCGCCTTGGCCGATTATGTCCCCTATGCCCGCCGAGCCAACGTCATCGCCCTGGCCTCAATCCCCACCGGCCCTTACCACCCCATGCACGGCAAGGACCGTGACGCACAGTTGATTGATCAAGAGGCCGCGAAAAAACAGTAACAGACCTACGGGAAACAAGAACAAAAAAAGGGTGCCGGGGCCTAACGACTCGGCACCCTCTCTCCCTTTCCGGCAAATCTGCATTACCCCTTCCTTATCTTACCCCCCCACCAGCTGCGCGGGAGCCGTTATGCCCTCGTGTAAGCTCCGTGTTTCAAGATTCGCTCTCATCAATGGTCCCCGGCAGCCCGGCGACAAAGGCACGGATCTCGTCCCGCACCCGCCGGTAGGGAGCGAGTCTCTCCTCCTCGCTGGTAGCGGCCGTTGCCAGCCGGGGCGGGTCGTCAAAGCCGTGGTGCAGAATTTTGATCCGGGCAGGGAAGTAGGGACAGGCCTCCCGGGCGTTGTCGCACAGGGTGATCACATAATCGAACTCCTGACAGGGGAGTTCGCTGATCAGCCGGGAGTGCTGGGCCGAGATGTCCACCCCGGCCTCGGCCATGACCCGAACCGCCAGGGGATTGATCCCGTGTTTCTCTACCCCGGCGGAGAAGGGGTCGATGGTCTCCGCCTTCAGGTGGTGGGCCCACCCTTCCGCCATCTGGCTGCGGCAGGAGTTGCCGGTGCAGAGAAAGAGAATTCGCATTTTCATCATCATCCTCCAGGGGAGAAGTGTTTTAATTGGCAACCCAGCCAACAGAGGCTGTAAAGGCCCTGCTGGCAACAGCACCCAGGCGTTTTTCACTCCTGCCCGGGTTGGTCATCTCCGGTCGATGGCCAGATGCAGGCGGCTGGCCCCACTGGTCTTGGCAATCTCCATGGCCCTGACCACCCGGTCGTAACGGGCCTCCCGGTCGGCCTTGATCACCACCTCCGGCCGCTGCGCGTGGGCCAGGGCCACCTGGAGCAGATAGGCCAAATCCCGTTCCCCGACCAGGGTATCGCCAAAATAGAAATTTCCTTGCTTGTTCAAGCTGATCACCACCCGCTGCTCCACGGCCGGGGTATCGATCTCTCCTTGCGGCAACTGGATATCCAGGCTCTGTTGGGTGACAAAATTGCTGGTCAACAGAAAATAGATGAGCAGCAGAAAGACGATATCGATAAGGGAGGTGAGCGGGATCTCGACCTGCTTCCGCCTCCGTCTGGGAAAGGTGAGCATCTCTTTTACCCCTGCCGGCAAGCGAGCCAGGCCTTGACCAAGTAGACGGCGGTCTCTTCGTGCACGGCCTGCAACTCCGCCACCCGGCTCTCCAGATAGTTGTGGGCAATGACAATGGGGATGGCGACCACCAGGCCGTAGGCGGTGGTGAGCATCGCCTCCCAGATGCCGCCGGCCAAGACCGTGGCGTTGACGCGACCGCCTAGCTCGGCCACGGCCATGAAGGCCTTGATCATGCCGAAAACCGTACCCAGCAGCCCCAAAAGAGGGGCAATGTTGCCCAAGGTGGCCAGGGTGTCCAGGTGCCGCTCCAAGAGCCTCAGTTCGCGGTTGACGCTATGGGAGAGGACCAACTCCAGAGTCTCGCGGTCCGTCGGGTCAACCGCCAGGGCATCACGCAAGATGCGCTCGGCCGGCGGGGGTGGCCCGTTTTCGGACCCCCGGGTCAAGAGCTTGGCGCGGGCCTCGGAAATCCGGCCCAGGCCCACCAGGTGATAGACCGAGGCGATGAGCTGGGAGTGGACCCGGGCGGCGGCCCGATAGCGAAAGAAGCGCTCAAAAAAGATGGTCATGGCGACCAGGGAACAGAGCAGGATCGGCCAGGTCAGGATGCCGCCCTTCAGCAGGAATTCTACACTCATCTCGACTCCATAGGTAGACAACAGTCGATGGGTAATCGCTATCGTTCGCTCTTGGTCCCGGCCCGGACAACACCCTTCGTCCGCTCCCGAACTTGGCCCTTGGTGCGTCCCAGGACCGGGCCAAGGAGAACCGCTCTATCCTCGCCAGCCCCACACCAGTCCGCCACCGCTACGCTGACAGCAAAATGATAGCGGACCCCTTGAGGGAAAGCAATGGTTATGCGCAAGGCAGAACTGTTGTCGCCAAAAAGAGAGGTCCCCTTATTTTTTTTGCACAGGGCTTGGTGGTTGTGATACGCTGACTTCGGTATTACATTGTGCTGACAGCTGCAGCCGTCGGCTCCTTATTCACAACCCCTTGGAGAACAACGTCATGAGAAAAGTATTTGCCGTACCCCTCGCTGTCGTCATGTTGTGCACGTTGATGCTGACCGCGGCTTTTGCCGCGGAGATGAACTGTTGGTTCCCGCCCGACTGGAGTAAAAAGCCGCAACAGGCCCAGGAGATCGCCAAGGCCCTCTCCGAGAAGAGTGGCGTCACCATCAAACCCCGCATCGCCAAGAGCTATCCCGAAATCCTCACCGCCTTCGCCTCCGCCGACCAAAATCTGGTCTATGTCGGCTCCTTTGTCCAGGCGATCATCAAGGCCAAGGGCCTCGGCACCGCCCTGGTCCAAAACATCGACGGCAAGGACCTTTATGCCGGGGTCATGATCTATCCCAAGGGGCAAGACCATGATGCCATCCTGAAGGCAGACTCGGCCAACATCTCCTATGCCAAGGGGGCCTCATCGGGTGAGACCGCCGCCAAGGCCGCCACCGGCGGTAAGGCCGCCATGGCGGTTGCCAACCATGACGCCGCCTGCGCCGCGGTCGTAGCCGGTAAGGCCAAGGCCGCCTTTGTCAAGGATTGGTGGTGGGAGAAGAACAAGGACAAGTACCCGACCCTCGACATGTTCCGGGTGCCTGATGTCTCCATCGACAAAAATCCGGACAACGTCCTGACCGCCTCCAAGGCCGTGCCGGCCGACCTGCAGGCCAAGATCACCGAGGCGGCCATCGCCTCCAAGGCCGCCTTTGGCGCCCCGGAAATGGCCCCCTTTGACCAGTCACGGATTGATTTCCCCCTGGAGATGATGGCCAAGGGCGGCATTGATCCCAAGAACTATAGTTGGTAATCCGCTCCCCGAGACAACCTAAGCCCCCCCCTTGCGCACAGGCAAAAACAGATGAGTTTATCCAAAAAACTAATTATCGGCATTCTCGCCATCATGTGTTGCTCTTTACTTGCGGTGGGGGGGCTACTGCACAAGAACGCGGAGTCCAACAGCCGGGATCTGGTGACCGCGATTTTAGAGACTATCCAGCAGCAGCAGGCTGACTCCGCCCAGGCCCTCGGTCAGGGTTTTTCCTCCGTGGAGCAGAATCTGGCCGCGGCCAACGTCAAGACCGTGGCCATCATGGTCGATCTCTACAAGAACTCCTACCAGACCCTGGTCCGGGCCATCTCCAACCAGATCTTTCCCATGATCGAAGGGTTTGACTTTGATGGCGCCGGTACCGTCATCAAGGCCTTGTTGGCACAGTCTCCAGCCATCAAGTGGGTCCAGCTGCAGACCAAGGAGACGGAGACCCCCTCCCCGTCCGACCTGTACCAGTTCGGAGAGAGGCAGGCCGAAGGCCCCACCTTCCTCCTGTTCGCGCACCAGAAAAAGACCGACTTCGCCTATCTCAAGGTCGAAATGCAGGTCAGTATGTCCGAAATGGCGGCCCTGCAGGAGGTCAAGGGTCTCCTCGACCAGATCAACACCAACAACCAGACCCTGGCCGCCTCCCTCAAAAAGGCCTCCCAGGCGCATATCGCCCTGGCCCAGGAGAAGAGCCAAGCCGATTCAAGGCGCATGAGTGCCCGCCTCTTCCAACAGATGATGCTGGTGGTCTGTTTGGCCTTGGCCATCACCATTGTCATCCTCATGGCCTTTGTCCGACGCTGGGTCATCCTGCCCATCAACCACACCATCAGCGGCCTGCGCCAAAACTCGGAACGGATGTCGGGACATGCCTTAGCCCTGTCGGAATCCAGCGTGATCGTCTCAGATTCCGCCAACCAACACGCCGCCGCCCTGGAAGAGACCTCCGCCACCTTGGAAGAGATCTCGGCCATGACCTACAGCAACGCCGAAAACTCTCGGGTGACCAACCAGTTAATGACCCAGATCCATGAGATTGTCAGCAAGAGCAATGGGCTCATGGCCGATCTGCTGAAGGCCATGGACGAGATCTTCAAGGCCAGTTCCGAGACCGCCAAGATCAACCAGACCATTGATGGTATTGCCTTCCAGACCAATCTGTTGGCCCTAAACGCGGCCGTCGAAGCGGCCAGGGCCGGGGCGGCAGGCGCCGGTTTTGCCGTGGTTGCCGACGAGGTGCGTAACCTCGCCTTGCGGGCAGCCGAATCCGCGAAAAACTCCGAATCGCTGATCACCAGTACCTTGGCCAAGGTGACTGCCGGGGCCGAACTGAGTAAGACCTTCCACAACACCTTCTCCGGGATGAGCGGCTTGATCGACAAGGCCGTGCAGCTGATGAACGAGATCGCCGATGCCTCCAACGAACAGTCCAAGGGGCTATCCCAGCTCAATACCGCCGTGGCGGAACAGGACCGGTTGGTGCAGCAAAATGCCGGTGAGGCCGCCACCTCCGAAGAGGCGGCCAAGGCCTTGAGCCGCCAATCCGTGAAGCTTGACGAGATGATCAACGAACTGAGCATCCTGGTGGGCGGCGGCGCTGGCGGTCCCACCCGTCAAGCTGCCTCGGGGCCGATGGCTGACGCCAACTCCCCCCAAGAGCAGACCCTCCGTCTACTCAGCTGACCAGATCGAGGCGGGATTGCTCCCGGCAAGAAAACCGTTGGGAACGATCGACCAACAAGGGCGGCCGCTTGGCCGCCCTTATTTTTTGCGCGATACCACAGTGCCCCAAGACGAAAGAGGTCGCCATCAACTCGCCCCCAAGGCCTCGAATCCCGAGACGATATCCAGCAGTTCGGCGGTGATGGCGTTTTGCCTGGTCTCGCGAAACCGGGCCTGGAGTCCCTCTTCCAGCTCCCGGATATTCTGTTCCGCCGCCTGCATGGCCACCACTCTCGCCGCGTTCTCGCTGGCCAAGGATTGGGCAAAGGCGGTATAGAGGGTGGTAAAGAGGTGCTGACGGAAGAGGTGCTCGTAGAGCTGCTCCTCCCGCAGGCCGAGCATGGGGATCGCCCGGCCCGGCCACTGCCTGGTGGCGGGGCGGTGGTGCTCCAAGGGCAGGATACGCGCCACCCGGGGGGCATAACTCCCGGCCCGGCACAGGCGATTGGCGCATACCCAAAAATGGCCCACCCGCCCTTCCCCGTGCAGGGCGGCAAAGCGGCTGACGATACGCATGTTCAACTCGCCAATGGCGGCAAGGGAGAGCGGCAAGGGAAAATGGGCCTCCACCTTCCCTATCTCTTCGGCAATGGCCCGCACCCGTTCGCCGGCGGTCCACAGGATGGGCTCACCGCCCAGCCCCTCTGGGCTGGTCATCATCGTCCGGGCCGTCTGCGCGACCCGCTCATTGAACTGCCCGCACATCCCCTGATCAGACCCCAGGATCAAGCAGCAGACCCCGCCCTGCCCCGGTTCTCGTTGCCGGGGCGGCGGCCGGTTCCACAGCAGGGCCTGCCAGCCGCTGGCCACCACGCCGCCATAGGCATCCATGGCCTCGGCCGCGGCGGCGTACTGCCTGATGTTGACCGCGGCCAGACTCTTCATGGTCTTGACCACCGCCAACAGGTCGTGGGCCGTACGGACCTTGCGGCCCAACCCTTCCAGGGACTCCATCCTAGAGCCGCCCGGCCTGCTCGTCGTTTACCAGAAACGGCGCGCAGGCCTGCTCCAGCAGCAGGTCCAAGCGTGCCCAGAGCAACGGTTCATTGCCAGTGGCGGCCATGATTGCCTCGCCCAGGCCTGGCGCCTCGACCACCGTTGCCACCAACCTCTCTTCGGCCTCGGCCACCCTGGCCAACTCCACCCGATCAAAGAGCCCCCGGGTAACGGCCCGCAGCACAGCGATCTGGCCGGCCGCGGTCATGGGGGCGTACTGGTTCTGTTTCAGCACCTCCCGCACCCGACGGCCATGGACCAGGGCCGCGCGGGTCACCGCATCCAGCCGGGTACCGAAGCGGGCAAAGGCCTCCAGCTCCTGGAACTGGGCATAGGAGAGCCGCAACTCGCCGGCCACGCGCCGGTAGCCGGGCAGCTGGGCCTTGCCGCCCACCCGGGAGACCGACTTGCCCACATCAATGGCGGGCAGCACCCCTTTCTGCCCCAGCTCCGGGGAGAGATAGATCTGGCCGTCGGTGATGGAGATGAGGTTGGTGGGGATATAGGCGGAGAGGTTCTGGGCCTCGGTCTCGATGATGGGCAGGGCGGTGATGGTGCCGCCACCCCGCTCCGGGCGCAGGGCCGTGGCCCGCTCCAAGAGGCGGCTGTGGATATAGAAGATGTCGCCGGGAAAGGCCTCCCTGCCCGGGGGGCGCCGCAGGAGCAGGGAGATCTGGCGATAGCTCAAGGCGTGCTGGCTCAGATCGTCATAGACCACCAGCACATCCCGGCCCTGGGCCGCGAAGAACTCGGCCATGGAGGTGGCGGCATAGGGGGCGATGAACTGCAACCCCGGCGGGTCGCTCCCCTCCGCCACCACCACGATGGTGTAGGCCATGGCCCGGTGGCGCTTGAGTTCGGCCACCACCCGGGCTACCGAGGCGCTACGCTGGCCGATGGCGCAGTAGATGCACACCATGCCGGCCCCGGCCTGGTTGATGATGGCGTCAACCGCCATCGCCGTCTTGCCGGTCTGCCGGTCGCCGATAATCAGCTCCCGCTGGCCGCGACCGATGGGGATCAGGGCGTCGATGACCTTGATCCCGGTCTGCAACGGCCGCTCCACCGGACTGCGCTCCATGATGGCCGGGGCCTCGCGCTGCACCGGCCAGTGCTCCACCGCCGCAATCGGCCCCTGCTGGTCCAGGGGGCGGCCCAGGGGATCGACCATGCGCCCGATGAGGGCGTCGGCCACCGGCACCGCCAGCACCCGGCCGGTACGGCGCACCCCGGTGCCGGCCCCGACCCCGTCGCCCCGGTCAAGCAGGACGATGCCGGTCCGCTGCGGCAGGATATCGAGCACCAGGCCCACTGCGCCGGTGTCCAGCACCACCAGCTCTTCCGAGGTAATGTGGGTGAGCCCCTCGGCCCAGAGGATGCCCTGGGCCGCGGTCAGCACCCGCCCCACCTCCTGACGGACCAGCGCGGCCTGGTGATTGTCCACGGTCATGGCCACCTGGCTTACGGTCTCCGCCAGCAGGGTATCAAGGATGGGTGTGGCGCTCACGGGCCCTCTCCCGGTTTGCCCACCACGCTCAGGGCGTGGCGGATCTCCTGCTCAAGCCCTGCCAGGTAGTGGGCCACATTCCACTCCCAGGCGTAATCGGCGGTGGTTAGACGGATGCCAAAGCCGAGCCCCGGCTCCTCCTGAAAACGCATCTCCCGCCCGGTGCCCAAACGCGTGCGTAACTCCTGGCGCAGGCGCCCCCGGCTCGCCAAGGAGAGGAGTTGACCCGTGGACACCAGCAACGCCTCCGTCTCTGGAGGCCGGTTCGCCCCCAACTCCTGGTCCAGCTTGGCCATAAAACGCTCGACCAGCCTGGCCTCCAGCGTTTCATCCGCCAGATCGGCCAAGACCTTGGCCGCCACCCGCACCACCTGCTCGCCGAGCCTGATCTTGACCCGCTCCAGAAAGGCTTCCTGCTCCCCTTGCAACTGCCGCTGCCAGAGCTGCCGGCGCTCAGCAATCTCCTCCTTGATGCCGGCCAGGGTCGCCTCTCTCCAGGCCTCCACCTCGGCGGCGGCTTGGCCCATGAAGACCTCCCGCTTGGCGACCAAGGCCGCGCGTTCGCGGGTCAGGCCGGCCAACTCCGCCGCCGCCTCCTGCTTAGCCGCTTGCGCCTGGGCCAGGCGTGCGTCGATCCCTTGCTGGCGCTCCTCCATCACCCGCAGCAGCGGGCCGTAAAGAAAACGCCGCAACAGGGCGATCAGGATCAAGAAATTGACGATCTGCACCGCCACCGTGAACCAGTCGATCAGCATCCCTGCTACCCGACCTTGGCCAGGAAATAGTTCCAAAAGGGGTTGGCAAAGAGCAGGATCATGGCCACCACCAAGGCATAGATGCCGGTGGACTCGACCACGGCCATGCCCACAAACAGGGTGCGGGTGATGGAGTTGGTCTCGTCCGGCTGCTGGGCCATGGCGTTCAGGGCCTTGGCCAGGGCATACCCCTCGCCAAGGGCCGGGCCAAGGGCGCCGATACCCATGCAGAGACCGGCCGAGATAATGGAGGCCACTGCCACCCACGTCAAACTGTCCATACGCGCTCCTTATGGTAAAGGTGATTGCTGGGTGGGGCACGGTGCAGCATTGTCCCCCCCGTGATTAGCCTCCCCCTTCATGCCGGCGGCAATAAAGACGGTGGCCAGGATAAAAAAGATATAGGCCTGCACCAGCCCGGTGAACAGGCCGAAGAGCTGCATAACCACCGGAAAGAAGATGGGGGCCAGGGCCAGCAGGATGGCGCCGATCATGCCGCCACTCATCACGTTGCCAAAGAGGCGCACGGCCAGGGCCAGGGTGCGGCTGAACTCGCCGACCACATTGAAGGGCAGCATCAAGGGCGTGGGGCGCAGGTAGTTCCGCAAGTAGGCGGCAAGGCCGCTATCCTTGATGCCGTAAACCGGCACCGCCACCATGACGATCAGGGCCAGGGCGGTGGAGGTGGAGAGAGAGCCGGTGGGGGGGGCGAACCCCGGCACCACGGCCAGCAGGTTGCAGCTGGCGATAAAGAGAAAGAGGGTCCCCAACAAGGGGAGAAAAGGGCGAGGCCTCTGGCCGGTGACCTCGGCGATCTGCCCGTTGATCAGGGTGATGATCCCTTCCAGGATATTTTGGGCCGGGCCAAGCTGCCCCCCACTGGCCAGACGCCGGGTCACCAGCCAGGAACCAACGGTGAGTCCGGCCATCACCAGCCAGGTAAAGAGGATGGTGCTGTTCACGTGCACAAAGCCGGCGCTCCACCACACGATGCTGTCAGGGCTAAGATGCATTGGTCACCTCCCTTGGGGGATGAACTACTTGCTGGCAGACCAGGGTCCTGCCAACCAACAGCCCCGGCACCATGGCCAGGAACATGACAGGGTCAAAGCGGACAACCCAGGCCATGACGGCCAGGATGGCCACGAGCCGCATGGCCCGGCTACGGCGCAACAACCGCCCGGGGTTAGGAGCGACCGCCAGCCGCCGCACTGTCTGCCACAGGGCCGCGAAATAGGCCACGCCCACCACGCACCCCAGCCCGCAGCCGATCAGCAGAGAGAAGGCCATCTTCATTTCGTTTTCCCCTCCTCCGTGCCGATGATCTCCCGTCTCTCCCGTTGCAGCCAGTGCCAGGCGTTCAAGCAGCCCAGGCCCAAACCCGCCCCCAAGAGCATCAAGCTCCAGGAGTAGCGGCCGGGAAAATGGGCATCGAGCCACACCCCCAGGAAGGTGGCCCCCACCATGGGGAGGACCACGGACCAGCCCACCACGCCCACCATGCCGAGCCCAAAAAAGAGGCGCCGCTGCCGGCGATTTGGGTCGAGCCGCCGCTGCTCCTGGCGACGCACCCGGTCGGGGAAGTCGTCCGGCGGTTGCTCACGCAGGCCCGCCATCACGGACCTCCCCGGCTAAAGGCCATCATCCGGCGCAGAAACCCGGCCTCCAGTTGGGCGGTCACCGCGCGGAACTGACGCTCCTGCTCCTCCCCGGTGCCACGCATGGCCTCCACCTCTTGGGACAAGTGGCCCAATGCGCCGGCCACGGCCCGACGGGTGGCGATCATCACCCGTGCACCCTGCTTGACCAGGGTACCGCTGTCCACGGCCAGGAAGGATACCTGGCCGCTCTCGTCCTCGTAGGAGAGGATGCCGGGGACCAGGGCAGTGACGTAATCGATATGCCGGGGCTTGAGACAGAACTGCCCCCCCACCCCTTCCCCGTTTACCTTGCGGGCCAGGGTCTGCAAAAAACAGGCACTGGGCAGATAGATCAAGAGCTGCATCATCCCGGTTCCTCCTCAGCCGTGGGCGCGGTCCGCGCCTCGTCGATGGCGCCGATCATGTAGAGGGCGGATTCGGGTTGGCCGGCAAACTCGTCGTTTAAGATGCGCTCGCAGCCGCTGATGGTCTCCTCCAGGGAGACGACTCGACCCTCCATGCCGGTATAGTGCTGCGTGGTGGCAAAGGGTTGAGTGAGGAAGCGGGCCAGCCGCCGGGCGCGGAAGACGGTCTTTCTGTCCTCCCGGGAGAGCTCTTCGATGCCCAGCATGGCGATGATATCCTTCAGTTACTCAAGGCCCGCCAGGGTCTTTTTGACCTCGCGGGCGCACTGGTAGTGGCGCTGGCCGGCGATCCTGGGGGTGAGCATCATGGAGCGGGACTGCAAGGGGTCAATGGCCGGGTAGATCCCCTCGCTGGCCAGCTTGCGCGAGAGGACGATGGTGGCGGAGAGGTGGGAGAAGGTGTGGACCGCCGCGGGATCGGTGAGATCGTCGGCCGGCACATAGACCGCCTGGATGGAGGTGATGGCGGCCTGCCGCGAGCTGGCGATCCGCTCCTCCAGCCCGGCCAGTTCGCTGGCCATGGTCGGCTGGTACCCCAGGCGCGACGGCAGGCGGCCCATGAGGCCGGAGAGTTCCATGCCGGCCTGAATGAAGCGAAAGATATTGTCGATGAGTAACAGGACGTCCTGCCCCAGGTCGTCACGGAAGTATTCGGCCATGGTCAAGGCGCTGTGCCCCACCCGGAAGCGGGCACCCGGGGGTTCGTTCATCTGGCCGAAGACCATCACCGTATTGTTCAGCACCCCGGCCTCTCCCATCTCCCGGTGCAACTCCTCCCCCTCGCGGCAACGTTCGCCGATGCCGCAGAAGACGCTGACCCCGTGGTGCTTGGCCACCATGGTGTTGATCAGCTCGGTGATCAACACCGTCTTACCCACCCCGGCGCCGCCAAAGAGCCCGGCCTTGCCTCCCCGCTCCAGGGGGACCAGGAGGTCGATGGCCTTGATGCCGGTGAGAAAGATCTCTTCATGGGTGACCCGGTCGGCCAGGGCGATGGGGAGCTGATGGATGGAGCGCAACTGGCCGGGGGCAAACACGGGGCCGTTATCGATGGTCTGGCCAAAGAGGTTGAACATGCGGCCCAGGAGCGCTAAGCCCACCGGCACCTCAATGGGGCGACCGCTACCCGTGACCCGGTCGCCGCGTTCGCCAGGGTGCGGCGGCGGCCGTCGTCGGCGGTGGGGGTGAGGGCGATGCAACGCACCGTGGTCGGGTCCACATGATCCACCACCTCCAGGGCCTGGGCGGGCCGCTCCACGGCCCGCAACAAGGCATGGAGCGGCGGGATGGCCTCGGCGAAGACCACATCGACCACACTGCCTCTGACCGCCGTGACCTCCCCGCGATAGGGTGCTGTTTCGTGCTCTGCCATGGATATGGTCTATCATGGCGCTGGGGGCAAGACCAAGCAAAATCGACACCTTTTCGGGTGGGCGCTAACCGGTTGGCAGGAGACAGTCGGTGGAGACCAGCGGTAGACGTCTTACCATGGAATGCGGCACGTCTCCTTTTCAGGAAGATGTGCAAGGAGTGGTAAATTTTGCGAGTGGACAGAAAGGAACCTTGCAACATCCTATCTCCTATTTCCCCTCCTCACCCCCCACACCCCCCAAAAAAAAAGACTTGACCCTCCTTTCCGAAATTTCATAGGCTGATTAAATGAGTCCCTTAGTCCCTGGCAGTCAGGTCATTTCTTCACATTCAACCAGCAAGGAGAGAAGGTATGAAAAAGTTTTTCACCAAGGCCATGATCCTATCCGCGAGTTTCCTAATCCTGTCCGCCAGCGGCGCCGCTGCCGCCGACGAAGTCCAGCTCTGGGGGTCGACCACCTGCCAGAAGCGGTTTCTGGAGCCAGGCGCCGCAGCCTTGGAGAAGGCCACCGGCAAGATAAAAGTACTTGGGGTAGGCACTGGCAAGGGTATGCTCGCTCTCTTTGACGGCAAGACCTCGGTGTCCATCGCCTCCGAGAAACTGGAAGATGCCGTGGCCTCGGCCCAGAAGGAGGCCAAGAAGGATGGCAAGGAGGTCAAGGCGCCGGAAGGACTCCAGTTCCACGAGATCACCCGGGATGTCATCGTCCCCATTGTCAATAAAGATAATCCCGTCGAGGCCCTGACCTGGGCCCAGCTCGCCGATCTCAACACCGGCAAAGTCACCAACTGGAAAGAGGTCGGCGGCCCAGACCTGCCGGTAGTGGTGGTCACCAGCCATGCCGGCAGCGCGACCAAAGCCGTGTTTCAGAAGATGGTCATGAACAAGGCCGACTATGTGGCAAACGCCATCGAAGTCAAGAGCACCCGGCTGGAGATTGGTGAGGTGACCAAGAACAAGGGCGGCGTCGGCGCGGTCAGTGAGGGCTTCTTCAAGTTGAACCCGGACGGGGCCAAGGCCGTCAAGACCGATAAGATCGACCGGCCGCTGGGGCTAATCACCATTGGTGCCCCCAAGCCGGAGGTCCAGAAAATTATCGATTTCTTCCGTTCGCCGGAAGGCCAGAAGCAGATTGTTGACTGAACCGGCCCCGAACTGATGCGCGACGTGAGCAGTCATTAAGTTTTCGGAGTAATAATCCAATCCAGGAGCAGAGCCGCCTCTGCTCCTGGAGCTCAAAGAGGCGCTGAGCATGAATTTCTCAATGATTCGTTTCACCCTGCAGAAGAAGATTTTGGCTGGATTCCTGTTTGCAGTCCTTGTCAGTGTTGTTGTTGGCTTGGTGGGACTGGGTAGCACAAAATTCATCCAGTCCAAAATGAATTCCATCGGCAAGGTGAACGTACCGTCTCTAGGCAGTGTGGTTGGCCTGGTTGGCGAGCAGGCCAAAATTGCCACTTCCGTTGAGAGATTATTGAATCCTTCCATAACCCAAGCTTCCCGTCAGCAGGAATACATCAAGATTGAACAGTCGTTACAGATGGCATCTCATCATATCAGCGTTTTTGATGGACTGAAAAAACCCCAAGAGGCGCAAGAGATGTGGGGTCAGTTCAAGAAAATCTGGGCGACATTTACGGAAGATACTCAGCAGTGTCTGAAATTGAGCCAAGATATCGACGCCATCGCCATTGATAATCCGGAAAAACTCGCCCTTGAAGCTGAACGCAGCTTCGGCACCTACAAAAATTGGACCACGATGGTCAGCCGTTCCGTGCTGGAAGGAACCCCCATTAAATTCGACAAGGATGTCAAAGCGTTGGAATTTGGAAAATGGCTTACGGCTCTTGAGCCCAAGAACCCGAAGCTGAAAGAGGCAAAGGGTAGAGTCTATGAGCAATTGAAGCAGGGGCTTCTCTCCATTGGCTCCATCAATGATTTTTTGGAAATTGGCGAGCCGGCTCTGGCTAAAGATGTCTATATTGCCGAGGTGTTGCCTTCCATTGACAGCATCCAGACCTATGTGAATAATTTCATGGCGCCCATCAATACTGCCATCGAGACTTACCAAAAGCTTTCGGCCCACCAGCATGATCATTTCGCCAAGAGTTCCACCGCATCAGAGAAGGTGCTCCAGGCGATGTCCGAACAGACCCAAAAGGCGGTTGATGAGGATCTCAAGTCAGGGCGGCAAGGCGCCAGAACCTCGCTCCTTGTCCTGTTGACCTCAATTATCGCAGGTGCTGTCGTATCCCTGGCCATCGCCCTTGGCTTGAGCCGTGCCATTAGCAGACCACTCCGTTCCTATCTGCAAAACCTTGAGGATGCCTCGGAGGGCATTGATCAAGTGGCGACCAGTTTCACCGAGTCTGGAAAAAGACTCGCCGAGGACGCCTCTGCCCAGGCTTCGGCCTTAGAGGAGACCTCGGCCTCGGTTGAGGAGTTGTCGTCAATGAGCCGCCAGAACGCGGATAACGCCGACCAGGCCAATGCGACCATGGGGAGCACTAAAAAACTTTTACAAACGACCACCGATTACATGGAGCAGTTGCAGCAAGCCATGGCGGAAATCACAGCGGCCAGCACCCAAACAGCCAAGATTGTCAAAACCATTGACGAAATCGCCTTCCAAACCAATCTACTTGCCTTAAACGCCGCGGTTGAGGCTGCCCGGGCTGGCGAGGCCGGAGCTGGATTTGCAGTGGTTGCCGACGAGGTTCGCAATCTGGCCATGCGTGCAGCCGAGGCGGCTAAAAATACCGCCGGCCTTATCGAAGGCACGGTCTCCCGCGTTCACAGCGGCGCTGACATGGTAAAAAAGACGAGTGCAGCCTTTAGGGATGTTCATCAGGGAGTTGAAAAAGCAACTATCCTTTTCTCCGAGATAAAAAATGCCTCCGGGGAACAGGCCAAAGGGGTTGCGCAGATCAACAAGGCTATCATTGAAGTCGAAAGAATTACCATGCAAAATGCGGCCAACGCCGACGGCTATTTCCGCACCTCTCAGCAAATGGAGTCCTATTCCATCCATTTGCAGGAAATCGTTGAGTCGCTCAACAATATGGTAGGTGGTGGAGGTGGCAGCGGGCTGACTGCTGTCTCAAGAGCGGCCGGTTCATCGCAAAGATCGATCCCCTTAATAGCCGCCTCCCCTGAAAAGGTTCTGAACTGTTGGGAGTTCAAGAAGTGCGGACGAGAGGCCGGCGGGGTCAAGGTTGCGGAAATGGGTATCTGTCCGGCCTATCCAGATCACGGCAGGGCCTGTGCCTCAATGGCAGGGACCTTATGCGGCGGCAAGGTTCAGGGGTCTTACGCCAAGAAAATCAGTAATTGTCAGCAATGTGAATTCTATCTCAGCGAAAATTACGGCAAGTAGTCTGCTTCCCTTTGCAGATGATCGACTTTTTGCGACTCTATAAAAGTTACAGGAAATGGAACCACAGAAAGAACCATAATTGAAAGGTTCGCGGGTAACCCCTCTGTTGTCTGCATTAATTCAAGTTTTCCCTCAATTGCAATTGGAGGTGCCGGACTCCTCCGCGAAGCGGTTCAGTTCCTTGCTGATTTCTTTAACCACATGAGCCGGTTGGTTACGAAATCACAAGCAGCGTCGAAGAACCCCTTTTTCAGATGCCCCCTCCGTTTTATTTTTAAGCATGGTAAAAAACACATGGGTGGCCATCTTTTGCAACCCACCACTCCTCCTTTTTTAAAATAGGGTATTTACTCTATCTATCCCACCGCACTAAGCACACGCGGGTGATGGCACGTGCCGAGTGGTCGGTGCCGATGATCAATGGACTTCTCGACGCCTCGGCACCGCCGTAGCGACCGACCGTTTGCCCCCGCATTGACGCGATCATCCCCAGACATCTCCACCGCAACGCCTAAGCCTGCTGAACTTGGGTCGTTACGGAAAGGCAAGGACCTTCCGTGCGAGGTCATAAATCAACACGGCCAACTCTCTTGACCATGAACAAACACCTCCTCCTGCTCCTGTCAGCTCTGGCCCTTATCTTGGTCGCCCCACGAAGTGAGGGGGCGCAGGTCTATCTGAACATCACCTCTGCCGAGGTCAAGAAGCTCCTCATCGCCATCCCGGCCTTTATCGATCCGACGGAACCCGGAGTCATTAGCGACAAGGGACAAAAGATGGCCGACCTGGTGGCCAAGGCCCTGACCTTTCACGGCTTCGTCTCGGTGATCCCGGCCACCTCCTATCACAACAACCGTGACACCGATTGGGCAGCACTGGGCGCCGATTTCGTCATCTTGGGCAGTTATGGCAACGAGGCGAGAGAGATGGTCATGGAATGGCGGCTCATGGATGCCGGTGGCCACGGGATGATCTCCGGCAAGCGTTACCGGGCGCCATGGGCCAGGGAGCACGGCCTGTTGCTCACGATAAGCGATGAGATTGTTTTCCAACTCACCGGCACCCAGGGAATCAGCAACACCAAGATCGCCTTTGTCTCCGACAAGAGCGGCGACAAGGAGATCTATCTGGCCGATGTCCTGGGCGAGAAGATGCGTCAGGTCACCCGCCATCACCGGTTGGCCATTGCGCCACGCTTCTCTCCCGATGGCAAAAGCCTTACCTACACCTCATACCACCGGGGCAACCCCAACCTCTACATCACCGACCTCTCCCAGGATAAGAGCACCATGCCCATCTCCTGGCAACGGGGTCTCAATATGGCTTGCGGCTGGTCCCCCGATGGCCGGACCTTGATTGCCACCTTAAGCAAGGAGAGCGCGGCCGACCTCTACCTCCTATCCCCCGCCGGCAAGATACTCGATCGGCTCACCCACAATGAAGGGATTAGCGTCTCCGCCTCTTGGGCCCCCGACGGCAACCGCTTTGCCTTTGTCTCCGACCGCTCAGGCGAACCGCAGATTTATCTCATGGACCTCACCACCCGGCAGGTGCAACGGCTCACCTTCCTTGGCAGGGAAAACACCACCCCCAGCTGGTCGCCAAAGGGGGATCTCATCGCCTATACCGGGCTCACCGCCAACGGCCACCAGCTCTTCACCACGAGCCCCGACGGCGGTCAACCGACACAATTGACCCAATACTGGGGGAACTACGAATCCCCCTCCTGGTCCCCGGACGGCCGACAACTCGTGCTCAGCCGGGGACAGGGCGCGCAAAAGCAGTTGTGCCGGATTTTTTTGAATGCCCCGGGGGTGATCCCCCTGTTCGTCATGAAAGGGAGTCAAACTTACCCACAATGGTCACCCCGCCTGCCCTATTGAAAGAGCTGTGCCGAGCGGGTGATACCCTGACCCTCCGAGACTCGCCGTTAGTCAACACCGGTGCGTGCACCCTTTTTTCCTCACCAATCCCGTGAATTGCGTGGAATTTAGCCTCTCTTTTCGGTACAATAGAGAAAAATCGGCCGCTGCCGCGGGGTTACGGACTAGCGGCACCACCCTACCCTCTTGTTTTTCCGAACTTCTGAAGGATATCCCATGCCCATCACCCCTATGCACGCCGCCTCCGACCAGGGCCAGGCCCTGATCGCCAGACTCAACGACCGCTTCCAGATGGCCGGTAGCGCATGCCGGGAGAAGGTGACGGCCATTATCGAAGACATCAAGA
>CAYSFY010000027.1:0-8591 GCA_964430285.1 uncultured Desulfobulbia bacterium | reverse complement strand
GTTCGACTCCCCCACGCTTACCATCGACCACCTGCGGGTCAGCGAGGCGGAGTTTCAGGCGGCGGAGCAGGAGGTCGCCCCCGCCTTCCAGGCCACCCTGGATAAGGCCATCCACCGGGTGCGCACCTTTCACGAACACGAGAAGGAGGAGTCCTGGGTGGTCACCCGGGAGGACGGCACCATCACCGGACGCCTGGTCCACCCGGTGGATTCCGCCGGGCTCTATGTCCCCGGGGGCCAGGGCGGCAAGACCCCCCTGGTCTCCTCGGTGCTGATGAACGGCATCCCCGCCGCCATCGCCGGGGTGAACAGGATGGTGATGCTCACCCCGGCCGACCGGGATGGCAAGATCAACCCGGCGCTGCTCCTGGCCGCCAAGAGGGTCGGCATCCATGAGGTCTACAAGGCCGGCAGCGCCTGGGGCATCGCGGCCCTGGCCTACGGCACCCCGACCATCGCCGCCGTGGATGTGGTGGTCGGCCCGGGCAACCAGTTCGTCACCGAGGCCAAAAAGCAGGTGGCGGGCCGGGTGCGCATCGACATGATCGCCGGCCCCAGCGAAGTCTTGATCGTGGCCGACGACACCGCCAACCCCACCTTTATCGCCGCCGACATGCTGGCCCAGGCCGAGCACGACCCCATGGCCCTGGCCATTCTGGTCACCACCTCGGAAGAGATCGCCCATGGGGTAGTGCGCGAACTTGCGTCCCTCCTGCCCCGGCTGTCACGCCGGGAGATCGCCCAGAAATCCCTTGCCGAGCGCGGGGTGATCCTGCTGGTCCAGGGGCTGGATCAGGCGCTAGAGCTTGCCAACAGCTTCGCGGCCGAGCACCTGGAGCTGATGGTGGCCGAACCGTACCAGGCCATGACCCGCATCCGCCACGCCGGTGCCATCTTCCTGGGCAACCACTCCCCGGAGGCCACCGGCGACTACTTGGCCGGCCCCAACCATGTCCTGCCCACCATGGGCACGGCCCGCTTCTCCTCCGCCCTGGGGGTGGAGACCTTTCTCAAGAAGACGAGCCTGATCTCTTACTCGCCTCAGGCCTTGTTGGCGGATAGCGAGGACATCCAGGCCCTGGCCCGCCTGGAGGGGCTCTCGGCCCACGCCCTGTCGGTGGCCGTGCGGGTGAATACCGCGCATGATTAGTCAAGAGGAGGCCGTCACCCTCCTGGGACACGGCCTACAGACCCTGGGGCTTAGCCCGCTGCCCGCGCCGCGCCTCACCCAGCTCTTTGCCTATTGCACCGAGCTGGGCAAATGGAACCGCAAGATGAACCTGGTGGCCCAGGCCCCGGACGAGGAGGTGCTGGAGAACCACTTCCTGGACTCCCTCACCCTGTTGCCCGCCCTTGCCGACCCGTGCGGCCCCTTGCTGGATGTGGGCTCCGGGGCCGGCTTCCCGGGCCTGGTGTTGAAGATCGCCCAGCCCGCACTCGCTGTCTGCCTGCTGGAGCCGCGCCAGAAACGGGTCCAATTTTTGCGCCACGTCATCCGCACCCTGAAGCTGACCGGCATCCAGGTGGTGGAGGGTCGGCTGCATCCAGGGGATGCGGCCTTTGTCCAGTCCCATGGCCAATTCCCCCTGATCACCAGCCGGGCCGTGACCGAGATTGGCCCGTTCCTCGATCTGGTGGCGGCGGTGGCCCCGGCCCGCGGCCGGGTCTTGTGCATGAAAGGGCCCAAGGCCGATGAGGAGTTGGCCGCCTGGCGCGAGCAGTGGCCAGCCTCCCCCTTTGTGGAGGAAAGGGCCTTGGAGTTCACCCTGCCCCGCTCCGGGGCCCGGCGCCGGGTGGTGGTCTTTAGCAAAGATGTGCCGCCTCTGGCCGAGGCGAAGCGGGCATGAGCACCCTGCCGCCCCTGGACCAGGCAGAGGCCGCGGCGATTGCCCAGGCGGTCCGCCAGCTCTCCACGTTCAACAGCACCTCGGCCAGTGATTTGGCCCTCCACTTCCAGATCCTGCTGAGCGCCAAGGAGAGCAGGGTGTTCATGGAGGCCCCCGGCCTCTACTTCCCGGATATCCCCCTGCTGGTGATCTCCAAATCCGGGATCAACCGGGGACACGCGACTATCTACCAGTCCATTCTGCCGCTGATCCCCGAGGGGAGACGTCACTGCGTGGCCTTTGTCCTCTACCCGGGCAGCTTTATCCGCTCGTGTTTTGACCGCGTGTTGCGCAAGACGGCCAAGATCATTGCCAAGGATCTCAGGCTCTCCATGGAGAATGTCTTCAACCGCAAGTACCATGCGGAATCGCTGGTGGATTCGGAGATCGAGCAGGAGATCATCCAGCGCATGCGCCGGGAGATATAAGGGGCCGCGGCCCTGTGGGGAACTGTTGCGGAAGAGAGGAGTTGTCAAACACCAAACAATGGGGGGGGGTAAGGATGAAGACGATGCGCTGGTACGATCAATACGAGAGTCTGGGCCGCCATATCGACAGTCTGAAGGGGATGAAGGCCAATCATCGGGACCACCTGATCCGTGGCATCCAGGCGTTGATGCAGCGGCACTCCCCCAATCTGCTGGATGATTCGGTCCTGGAGTTCCCCCTCGACCTGGCCAGACTGCGGTGGTACGACAAGGACCCCTACCTGTGGCTGACCATCAACGGCCTGCAGCAGGCCGACCCGGACCTCCTGGAGACCGTGACCCTCTTCCTGGATGAGGAGTCAGCTCAGACCTCCGCCTCCTCGCCGTAGGCGGAAGAGCCACCCCTACTGCACATCCATCCGGAAACGCTGACCGTTGGCCGAGATGACCACCCCCTGAGCGGTGATGGTGTCAAGCTTAATACTCTCATCAATCGTATCCCCCTCCCGCAGCACCTTGCCGCCGATGCTGACCAGGCGGGACTTCGGCTTGATGGAGTAGGCGTGGAAGGAGATGCGCAACTCCGGGAGCCCTTGCTGGACCTCGGCGGAGAGTTGCTTGAGGAACGGGATCTTGGCCAACTCCGGGTCTTCCTCCTCCCGCGCCCCCCTCCGCTTGCCCTTGGCCTTGGCCGGCGGAGACGAGGCAATCGGCACCATGAACTCTTTCTCCCCCTGGGCCACGGCATTGCTATCCTTGCCAACGGTCTCCGTGCCCGGGGCAACCTCCGTCCCGTCCGAGTCAATGGCTTCATCAGGCGCAGTCTCCGGGGTTACCGGCGCCAACACCGGGACCACCGGCTCCGAGGCCACCGCCTGGGCAGGTGCCGCTCCTGGCGCCGGCGGCGTCACCACCTCGGCAACTGGCACCCCAACCCTGGCCTGCCCCGGCTGTGGAGGGGTGGCAGGCACCACCTTTTTTCCAACCTTGGTCAACTCAGTGGCCTTGGGCTGGCTCGCTGCCGGCGGCACCGGCACCGTCGGTGTCGCGGTCAGGGCCGCGGGGGCCGGAGGGCTGGGCGGCGGCTCGCCGGCGGCCGGTGGCGCGGGGGGGGGTGGCGGCGGCACGCTGGCCACGGGGGTTGGCTGCGGCACGGCCTGTCCCGGCATGGGCGGCATTTCCGGCTCGCTGGCTCCTTTCTCCGGCGCGACCGCCGTCCTCGTCGGCGACGGGGTGACCGGTGGCTTAGTCACCGCCCCCCCCGGCACGGCAGCCGTCTTTGCCGCCGGCGGGGTGAGAGGCGGCTTAGTCGCTGCTGCCCCCGGCACGGTCGCCACCTTCTCCGCCGGGGTGACCGGCTGCTTGCTCGACCCCGCGGGCCACAGCCACCAACCGATCCCCACCGCATTCAAAAGTAGGACAATCGCGAGCCCATAGAGCCAGCCAGGCCGTCTGCTCTCGGCAATGGGCAGCTCATGGACCGTATGCACGTCCGGCACCGTCCCCAGCTTTCTCTTTTGATCCGCCTTTTTAATCGCATCAAGGATATAGGACATCTCGCACCACCCTGTTCAGCTCAAATTTGATGAAATCGCAAAAAGTCATGCAGCTGACCATCTGCCAATGTAATTTCAATATGTTACGGTGGCGGACTAATACGGCCTTCCTCAGCCGCCAGCCGCATCCAACCACCTGATCCCGGCCACGATCAGCAGGCAGACCGCCACCGTCACCGCCATCACGACCCAGGTGGGCACCAGGGCAAGCCGGGTGCTGACCTTGGGACCGAAGACCTGCCGGCCCGCCGCCCGCACCATGGCGCGATCCACCCGCCGCACCCCCTTGCCAAAGGCACCCAACAGGGCGCGATCACAGATCAGGTTGATCATCCGCGGGGTCCCGCAACTCAGACGGAAGACCTCGCCCAAGGCCGTGGGGGCAAAGACCGCCTGCTCCATCCCGGCCACGGAGAGCCGGTGCCGGATATAGGCGGCGGTCTCCCCAGCGGTCAGCGGCCCCAGGTGGTGGCGGGCCGCAATCCGTTGGGACAACTGCCTCAGTTCCGGCTGGGCCAGCATCTCCTGAAGCTCGGGTTGACCGAGGAGGATGATCTGCAACAGGCGCTGCTGGTTGGTCTCCAGGTTGGTGAGCAGCCGAATCTGCTCCAGGACCTCATGACAGAGGTTCTGGGCCTCGTCAATGATCAGCACGGTCCGCCGCCCCTGGCTATGGGCCGCCAACAGATAGGCGTTAAGGCGATCGATCAGGATCTTCATGCCGCTGATGGCCGGATAGTCAATCCCCAACTCGTCACAGATGGTGGCCAAGAGTTCCAGGCCCGAAAGCCTGGGATTCAAGACAAAGGCAACGGTGGTATCCTCCGGGATCTGCTCCAGGATACAGCGGCAGACCGTGGTCTTGCCGGTGCCGATTTCGCCGGTCAGGAGGACAAAGCCGCCACCCTCCCCCAGGCCATAGCGCAGATGGGCCAGGGCCTCCCGATGGCCATCACTCATGAACAGAAAGTGCGGGTCCGGGGCAATGGAAAAGGGGTTGGCCTCAATGCCGAAAAATCGCTTATACACCGTTACTCCTGACCAGGGGCAGCCGGGAGCAGGAAGAGACACAACAGCCGTTCATGATCTGCGCTACCCCCACCCCCATCACCCCACAACCTTGCGCTTAATGGCCTCGACATAGGGGCCGAACAGCTCCAGTTGCTCCAGCAACCCCTTTTTGAGGATGATGTCAAAATGGGCGACCTCGGCCTCGTTGACCACCACGTTGGCGCTATGGGCCAAGGCCTCCATGTTGTAGAGGGTATGCCACTGTTTGCCGATCAAGGCATAGAAGATGGAGCGCCGCCGGTCCATGGGCAGGGCGGACATCTCCCGGTGAAAGCTCGATTTGCGGAGAGACCCGTCAAACTCATCGTGGAGCACCACCACCGCATAGGTACCGAAGCGCATCTGCACCAGGGCGTCGCTGGCCGACTCGGGAAATTCGGTCTGGTAGCCCCGTTCGCTCAGGGCCTTGGCCACCGCCTCCCGCTCCCGGCCCCCGGCCATGAGGATCAAACCCTTGGGTGCCTCGGACAACACCTCCTGCTCGCTGTAGATCCCTTGAGCCAGCCAGCTGATGTCCGGGTACCCCGGTGGGGTCACGGCGCCATGGGTCGTGGACTGGGCCGCCCCGGGTGTCGCCGCATCCTCCTGGAGAGAGCCGTCGGCCTTCAAGTTGATCGGTTTCCGGCAATGGGGACACCCCAGTTTTAAGGTCCCGGCCTTGAGGTTGGCCAGGGCCTGATCGATCTTCTCCTGCTGGGCCGGGCTGAACTGCAGTGCCTTGTGGCAATGGGGACATTGGCTGATCATGGTCATCTCCTTGACTCCAAATTACCGGAAACCCGCATAGGGATCAACTTCCTCTTGATCCATGGCCAGCCCTTTGATGGCGGTGGTCTCCTCGCCCTTGGCGGCCTTGATCTGGTCCAGGCCTCGATTCACCGCGCTCTTCCTGGTGCAATAGCCCATGGCCGTCTCCTCGGTGATCTTGCCCTGCTGGAAGAGCTCCAGAATGTGCTGATCAAAGGTCTGCATCCCCAGGGCATGGCCATCTTCGATGATGTCGTAGAAGGTCTTGCCCTCGGACTCGCCGTTCAAGATGGCGTCGCTGACGCGCAGATTCCGGCGCAGTACCTCCAGGGCGGCCACCCGTCCTCCCCCCACCTTGGGGAGCAGACGCTGACCCACCACCCAACGGATGGTGTCCACCAAGCGGTAGCGAATCTGGATCTGTTCGTCCTTATCAAACATGCCCAGACAGCGATTGATGGCCTGGCCCGCATCCACGGTATGCAGGGTGCTCATCACCAGATGCCCGGTCTCGGCGGCGGTCAACCCGATCTCCATGGTCTCCCGGTCCCGCATCTCGCCCACCAGGATCACCTTGGGGGCCTGCCGGAGGGCAGCCCGCAGCCCATTGGCAAAGGAGTCGAAGTCATTGCCCAGTTCCCGCTGGTTGAAGGTGGCCTGGATGTGCTGGTGCTCGAACTCGATGGGGTCTTCCAGGGTGACCACATGGATGGGCCGTTCGCTGTTGATCTGCCGCAACAGGGCCGCCAGGGTGGTGGACTTTCCCGAACCGGTGGAGCCGGTGACCAGGATGAAGCCGTTCAACTCCTTGGGCATCTGGTAGAAGACCGGGGGCAGGTTGAGGCTTTCGATGGTGGGGATCTGGGTGGGCAGGATGCGAAGTACAGTGGAGAGATTGCCCTTTTGCGAGAAGATGTTGACCCGGAATCTGGCCTTGTCGCCCAGAGAATAGGAGAGGTCGCAGGAGCCGTTGCGGGCCAAGTCGTCCAACAACCGCCTATTGGCGCCGATGACGTTTAAGGCAAAGACCTCGGTCTGAAAGGGGGTCAAGGTCCTGACCTCGGGGGAGACTGTCACCGGGGTCAAGACCCCGGAGATCTCCACCTGCAAGGGCTTGCCCACCGTGACATTAAGGTCGGAGACATTACCCTGGTTGGCCAGCATGGCACTGATCCAATAATCGATTTCCGACTGTTTCATCCATTACCTCCATACGGTCAGGGGTTCAAGCAGGGACGAGGCCAGGCGAAGGGTCACCAGCCGCCGAGCCCCTTCTTCAGCATCAGCAAATAGAAGCGCCCCGGTTGCTTCATCAGACCGGCGGCCCTCTCCGGATAGTCGCCGCTCCCCCAGAAAAAGTCAAGCCTCTTTCCCCCGTTGATGGCGGCGCCCGTGTCCTGATGGAGCACAAAACGGTTCAGGGGCTGCCACTGGGGCGGGACATCGGGGCTGTCCACCGGCCGTTCCGTCTGCAGGAAATAGAGGCCGCCCAGGGGGAACAGCGTTTGATCCAGGGCCACGGAGCGGCCCGGGGTCAAGACCGCCCCCATGCTGCCCACCGGCCCACTGCCGGGAGTGGGCACGGACATCGTAAAAAAGATGTAACGTTCATTATAGTGGAGTATCCGCTGGCGATCGTGCCGATGCTCTTGGAGATAGCGCCGGATGCGCGGCATATCCACCTCGGCCAGGGGCAGGCGGCCTTCGTCCACCAGCAGGCGGCCGATGGAACGGTACGGCCTGCCATTGCTGCCGGCAAAGAGCAGCTGCCGCAGGCTGCCATCGGCCAACTCCACCAGGCCCGACCCTTGAACTTGCATGAGAAAGAGCTCCACCGGGTCGGCCAGATAGCACAACTCATTGCCGCGCAGCGGCTCCCGGGTCTCGATCTCGGCCCGGCTCCAGTAAGGCACCAGGCGTCCGCCCTCCAGCCGCCCCACCTGCTCCGTCACCCCTTGCACTGTATAGGTCTTGGCCTGAATCAGGTCCGGCGGCAGGCGGTAGACCGGGTAGATAAAGGGCGCGGCCTTGATCAGGCTCCCTTTGCAGCGGGGCTGGTAGTAGCCGGTCACCAAGGCCTCGTCCGGAGGTGGGCCATCACCCCCGGGACAGAGGGTAAAGTCCCGCGCCACGGCGGCTGACAGATCAGCAAGGGGGAGCGTGGTCAGGAGCGAGCGAAAGTGGAGCAGGGTCTGGAGGAAATCTCCTGCCCGATAGCTCTGGCCACAGGCCGTAAGCTTGCGGTCCGCCGGCTGCCCCTGCCAATAGCGGATACTGGCACTCACCGCGCTGTGCAACGCCTCTTGGTCCCCGTCATCCAGCAGCACAATCTGGTCACCGAGGGCGGCCCGGGGAGGGGGAGGGAGAGAGGGCGGGTGACCGGCGGGAGGATGGCATGCCGCCATCATCACTACCATAAATACGCCAACCAAGGCAACCCAAACTCGTCCCATGCCCAGCCATCCGTCAATGATCGGGGCGCAAGCCTTGCGCCGCGATGGTGATTTTCTAAAAGCCCTTTTTCCCAGGGGGCAGACCGCAAGGGCGCCCGCTCTGCTCCGTCCCCAACCATGTACCTATCTCCGAGCAACTCCGCAACAGTTTTGTCGGTTTCGCAAAAACCGCTCTACCGACGCCGGCCCCCTCTGTAACTTCTTGATGTTGTGTAGGCGGATGGCAAGTTTTTGGACTTTTTACGAGATTGTCAGTTTTCATGACCACCCCCAATACCCGGCACAAAGCCATAGCGATAGCACTCTCGCTCCGCCATCACCCTTGCCTGGCGCCTGGTCCAAGGAGGGTCTTCACCACCCACCAAAAATGATGGAATCGCAAAAAGTCGTGAAGTTGACCATCTGCCAATGTAATATCAATGTGTTACGGGGCGTGCCAGCGGCGGTTTA
>CAYSFY010000026.1:30576-34817 GCA_964430285.1 uncultured Desulfobulbia bacterium | reverse complement strand
GATTGCCATCAGTATCGAGGGAGCGCCGGTGCCCACGGCGCCACCGATCACGCCGCCATTATCCTTGATGCCGCAAGTTGCGTGGCGGTCTGCCATGGTGCGGCCAACCCCATGGCGGTGCACAACAGCCGCTGCACCCACTGTCATACCGTGCCCCCGGCCCTGCAACTGGTGGCCAACCGGCCTCAGGTCACCGCCATTACCAGCGGCGCCACCTGCACGGGATGTCACACCGCCTATTTCAACAGCCACAGCCATAACCATGCGGGCACGGTGACGGCAACCGCACTATGCGTGAACTGCCACAGTGGCGCCATCATCACCGAGGTCCATAATAGCTGCGCCTCCTGCCACGACCCGGCCAACGGCGCGCGTAGGGTAGGGGTTAACGGCCATGGCGATGCCACGGTCAACGGCAGTGCAGGGGGTAGCTGTGCCCAGTGCCATGCCGCCTATTTTAACGGGCACACCCATGACCACACCACCACGGTCAAGGTCAATGCCGTGGCCACCCCGGCCACTGCCAACTGCGTCAGTGCCGGGTGTCATAGTGCCACCACCCCACCGTTTACCGGCGGTGGCGAGGTCCACCAGGGCAATGGCTGCTTGACCTGCCATGCCGCCGACACCGGTGCCCGTATCGGCTCCGCTGTTGGCCGCAGCGGTGAGTGCAATGAGTGCCACACCTCCTATTTTGCGGGGCACGACCATGGCGCGGCCGGCGGGGTGGTCAACCACACGGTGGCTACCGACGGCAACGACCTGGGGCAGGCGAACAGCCAACCCTGCGCCAGTTGCCATGCCATCGGTGATTGGCCGCAGATCCTCGCCACCCATCAGGGGGATTGCGGTCTCTGCCACAATGCGACCCGAGACATCAATGAGGGGCTGCCCACCGGGACCACCATCCCCCAGGTCATTGCCCTGGCCGCCAACCCGACCACCTGTCGGGCCTGCCATGACGACAAGAAGAGCCCTGTCTCGCACATGAACCATGTCAGCCATGGCTTTGTGACCGTGGCTGCCAGCTGTGTGACCCAGGTCTGTCACAGCGGGGCAAGCAGCGATCCGGTGTTGGAGACCCATGCTGGGATCTGCGCCGATTGTCATACTAGCCCCAACGGCGGCGACTATACCCTGAAGGCCGGGAGTTCCGCCGAGGGTCATGGGGGGGCCACCCCTGGGACGCCCAACACCTGTACCACCTGTCATGCCCTTGATTTCACCGGCATCCACACCCCCCTCGATCCCAGCCACACCATCAGCAGCAATACCGGCTGCGACCAGTGTCACGGGGCGTTGGCTACCTGGACCGCGATCAAGGGGGTGCATGGCACCTGTGTCACCTGTCACGAGAGTGGCCGGGCCGAGGTCACTGCCGCCATCAATGATGGTAATGCCGATACCTGCTATGAGTGCCATACCCCCCATAATCCGACCCACCTGGTGACAGCCGCTGCCGGGTGTGACAGCTGTCATGGCACCCTCGTCACCTGGGCGAGCATCGAGGCCGTGCATCAGCCGGCCACCGGAGATGGCTGTGTCACCTGTCACGCAAGCCAGCGGCTGGAGGTCCAGGCCGTCATCAGCGCCAAGGCCGCAGTGACCTGCGTGGCCTGCCATGGGGCCCACGACCTGCAGAGCGATCATGCCAATCTCTCGTCCGCCAGCTTCTGTACCGACTGCCATACCCTGAGCGAAGCGACCATGACCGGCATCAACCAACTCCATGACCGGGCCTCCACCCCGGCGCTCAGTTCCTGCGACACCTGCCATGCCGCCAGCCGACAGACCGGCACCGACACCGGCATCACGGTGCCCCAGGTGATCAAGGCCAGCGGCGCCAAGAGTTGTCTGGACTGTCATGTGGATCTCTTGGTCAATCATCCCGGCGGTTATGGCAACCATGCCGGGGTGAGGTTCTCTCCCCAATGTCAGTTCTGTCATGGCGGCAGCAGCATTGTCGACGATATCCACCTGGGCCATTGCACGGACTGCCACACCACCGCCCCGACCTTGAAGCCCGAGATCACCTCGGGTGATTGCATGCACTGCCATGGCACCCATCATGGTCCCACCCATACCAAGCTGACCGGCACCCCCTCCTGCAATGCCTGCCACCCGGACAGCACCTATGACGAGATCGCCCAGCTCCATTTCGATGACTGTGCCCTCTGTCACAAGAGCACCGATGCCACCGTGGTCCAGGCCATTGCCGACGGCATTGCCGCCAAGCTAAGCAATGGCGCGGCCATCCAGTGCACCAACTGCCACAGCTTTGCCCACCACACCGACGCCCACGCCCAAAAAGGGGATTGTGCCTACTGCCATGCCGATCCGCGCCCCGGTTGGGTCGGTACTTACAATACCCCCTTGCCCAGTCCGCTCCCCTACCAGTTGGCCTGTCGCGAGTGCCATGTGGAGAAGACCGGCACCGGTCTGGTGGTCTATCGCAATGAGTACTACGCCAATGCCGCTAACCCGTTGAACTCCACCATTACCTTCCCCAGTGGCACCCGTTCGGCGACCATTGCCGGGGCCGCGACCGTGCATAAGACAGTGGTCCACACCATTGCCAGCACCAGCAACCAGAAGATCAATGTCTATAATTACGGGGCGTGCATGGCCTGTCACAATGTCCGCCAGCTCCATCACGCCAAGCCCAGGAGCGGCGAGTATCCGCTACCGGACCCCACCAACGTGGCCACCTACCCCTACGACACCTTGCGCAATGCCCCTGGCCGGGGCATCTTCAACGAGTTTAAAACGGACATCAGGCTCTCCTATCAGTGGCTGAAAAATAAGACCCGCTCCGCTGCTGCCTATGATCGAGGCTTCTACTTCATGAAGTTGGTCAACCAGGGGACGCAGCCGTGGTACTGGGGGGCGCTGCCCCATCTAACGGTCAGCATCCCCTGTATCGATGCCGTCAACGACCCGGATAACCTGTGTACCGCGGGGGGCAGTTTGAGTGTGCCCTACTTCGCCAATCTGGCGACGCCGGGACCATTCCCGGAGACCCTGGAGTTCACCCGCGCGGTGTGGAATGAGGATGGCAATGATGAGTTGACGGTGCATGTCAGCAACCAGTATCTGCAAAATGCCGTGCTGACCCTGACCTACGGCGACCAGCTGGTGGCCCAGCCCATGACCTGGAACGCCACGGGAAGCCGCTGGGAACTGACGGTGACCGGCCTCACCTATTGGGATACGGTGAGTGTCACCTCCGACATTGGGGGTGGGCAGACGGAGACCAAAACCCATTACGTGGCCGACATGACCCGCGATATCACTGCCGTGGTGGTGGACCATACCCATGTCAAGCTCGATGCCGCCGAGTGCGCCCAGTGCCACAGCGCCAACAATGTAACCGAACACGTGGTGGTCCGCGGCAAGAGCTGCGAGGGGTGCCATGCGAGTACCGAGCCGACGGTCGTGGCCACCATTGCCCAGGGCAAGGGGGGGAGCGATGTGCACTGCGTCGATTGTCATGGCGCACAGAGTGAGGAGCTGCATCGTCCCCACCACTATACCCAGGTGACCTTTGACAACCTGGGCCAGCAATGCGACCACTGTCACGAACCGGATATCATCTCCGATCATGTGGATGACCGCGGCTGGAACTGCGAGACCTGCCACGGGGATGCCCGTTTCCAAGCGGCCATTGCCAAGGGGAAGGGAGGCGACATGGTCTACTGTTCCGACTGCCATAGTGCGGCCAATGCCTCCAGCGATCTACCGCCTAAGTCCGCCACCATGGCCATTGTCGATGGCCATTGGCAGCCACCAGACCATGCGACCCTGGGCCATGTGGTGATGCAGTCGCCCTGCAACACCTGTCATGACCCGGCCGGGACCGCCGATACCGTTTCCGACGTCCACCACGACAAGTGCGGACTCTGCCACCTGGCGCCACCGGTCCTGCGTACCGGTCTGCCCGCAGGTGGCGGCAGTTGCCGCGACTGCCACGGTGATACCTCGTTCCATCACCGGACCCAATACGCCCAGGCGGGCGACTGTACCTATTGCCATGCCCCCCTTGGTATTGGCGCGGGCGCCCCGTATCAGATGGCCTGCCGCGAGTGCCATGTCAACTCCACCTCCACTGAACTGGAGATCAAGAAGTATGACTTGTCGCTGGCCAGCGGTGAGCAGCCCACCCCCATTGATGCCGGGCTGACCCACAAGATCCCCAACACCAGCCCCAGCGGCACGCCGATCCAGATCTATGACTACAAGGT
>CAYSFY010000026.1:30114-30566 GCA_964430285.1 uncultured Desulfobulbia bacterium | reverse complement strand
CCTGCCACTCCGGCCTCAATGCCGGCTTCCCCACCGCCCCGGTGGTTACCCCGTTCCACGGTTTCCCCGGTGACGCCAAGAAGGGGTCGGCGACTCCGGTGTTTAACAGCGCCCAGATCAATGACGCTGGCAATAACAGCAATGTCGCCAATATGTTGCCGCGGGTGGTGCTCTACTATCACCCAGGCATCGAGACCATCCGCCGTTTTGGCACGACCTTTGGTAAGAAGACCGGCACCAGCAACTACATGCGCTATTACAGCGGCACCTATTACAATGCCACCTCACTGAATGCCGATACCGGTCTGACCGCCAGGGCCATGGCGCGCAAGACCGGGGTGGGGCAGCTGTTCACGGACGGCGAGTATATCAATTGGCGTAATCCTCTCAACACCAGTACCGGCACGGGGGCCACCTACGCGGTCCCGGCCAGTGGCTATGCCGACCGGCTG
>CAYSFY010000026.1:0-30104 GCA_964430285.1 uncultured Desulfobulbia bacterium | reverse complement strand
GTCTGGGTCCTCGAAGGCGAGACCTGGCGGCAGCTGGCCTCGGTGCCCTTCACCATGTTTGGCGCCCAAAATGGACCCTACACCTCGATCCCCTACTTTAAGACTACCCTGCCGCCCCCGGGTCCCTATGGCGAGAAGATCTCGGTGATCAAGGCGGACTGGAATCCGATCACCAAGGCCCTGACCATCTGGGCCATCAACGATGGCTTGGGCACGGTGCAGGTCTATGCCGACGGGGTGCCCATGACCTGGGTCGAGAGCAAGGGCCGGTGGCAGTATGTGATCACCCAGCCCACCTATCTGCCGCAAGTCTCCCTGGTCTCGGACGCCAATGGTTCGGCCATCGCCTCGATCAACAACAGCAAGGATCAATTGGTGCTGGTCAGCGCGGAGTGGGACCAGCACAGCGTCGGCTCGGAATTGCATGTCCAGGTCGAGAATACCACGAGCACCATGGTATGGATCGATTACGCCACCGTGGTCAACAGCGCCATGGCCAATATCAGCGGCAACAACTGGTCGTTAAGCGCCGCCGCGGCCAATAAACCCTATCAGGTGCGGATCCACTCCAACAACTATGGTGAGCTGACGGCACCAGTCACCGATGTCACCTTCAACTGGCCTCCGCAACAGGCGGGCACCATTACCGATGTCACCAACGCCTCGTACTGGAACATTACGGGCAAGAATCCTGACCGCTTGCAGGCGGTGGTGAAGGTGGGGACGGACGGCCGGGCGCCGAAGATGCGGCTCAATGGCTCAAGCCAGAGCGCCTATGTCGATATCCCCTGCATCTATGCCCGGCCCAACTATCGGTGCGAGATCGCCAGCAATACCCTATACAACGCCGGCTATGACCCCTATATCGTGGTCTATACCGGCGCGAACCCCGGGGAGGGGTCGGTACTGCGCTATCAGATCAACAATTGGGCCGCGAACCAGATCCCGCTCCTGCCGATGACCAATCAGGCCCCGGTGGCGGTGGACGACTCCTATGTGGTGGCCATGAATAGTGGGGCACAGGAGTTCGTGGTACTGGACAACGACACGGATGGCGATGGCGGCACCCTGTCCATCGCCGCGGTCGGTGCCCCCTCCAATGGCGGCATTGCCACCAGCAACGGCACCACCATCACCTATACCCCGGCGAGTGACTACAGTGGCGTGGAGCAGTTCACCTATACCATCAGCGATGGCATGGACACCGCCTCTGCCCTGGTGACCGTCTCGGTTGATAATGGCATTGATGATGCGCCGGTGGCGGTCTATGACACCATTAGCGGCATCATTAAAGGCAGCAGCAATAATGTTCTGAATGTGTTGGCCAATGATTCCGATCCCGACCCTGGTGATGCGCTGACCCTGCTCTCGGTGGGGGCGCCATCCGCTGGCGGCCAGACTACCATCAACGGTAGCACCATCCGTTACACTCCGTCTGCTGCCTTCACCGGTATTGAAGTCTTCACCTACACCATCCGCGATGCCAGCGGTCATCAGGACACCGCCTCGGTCATGGTGACCGTGGAGATCGGACCCACGGATCACACCACCTTTGTCACGGCCGCGACCAACTGCGCCAGGTGCCACTCCGGTACTGCCGGGACCAGCACCACCGTGCCGGTGAGCACCACCGATCCGCTGCTCCATGCCGCCTGTTCCACCTGCCATGGCGCCAATTACACCCTGAAGAGCTTGGCCGAGGCGAATAACCCGGCCACCGATGCCTCGGTGGTGTGGATGCCCTCGCCGCCCACCACCACCGGCGGCAGCTGCGAAAACTGTCATGGCGCCACTTACTTTGTCAGCCACAAGCATATCGACCACTCGGCTCGGGTGGTGGTCGCCGGCAAGTGCATCGTCTGTCACGCGGCCACCGGCGGCACCGGGGCCGGGGCCCCGGTGGATCCGGTTGACCCCAAGGTCCATGATGCCTGTTCCACCTGCCACAACACCACCACCGGCTATCTGTTGACCCAGGCCCAGGCGAGTAACCCCGGGACCACGGCCACGGTGACGGCCATGGTGGGCGGAGAGTGCGTCGACTGCCATGCCAGTTACGCCAGCGGCCACCACGATACCGACCACACCGCCAAAGTCGCGGCCACGGCCAACTGCACCGGTTGTCACCCGGCCACCGCCGGCACCGCCATCAACGTGCCCCTGGATCAGAACGACAACAAGGTCCATGACGAGTGCACGACCTGTCATAGCACCACGACTGGCGTGCTGCGGGAGGCGTATGGCAAGGCGTCAAGCATGCCAAGCGGTGGCGGCAATTGCAACGCCTGCCATGGAGCCTATTTTGCCAGTCATATCAATGCGGGGCATACCGCGCATGTGGCTGGGACCGCTGCCTGTAGCGGCTGCCATGACGCCACCGCCGGCACCTCAAGTGGTGTGCCGGTGGATGGTATTCCCGGCAACAAGGTCCATGACGCCTGTAGCTCCTGTCACGACACCACCACCGGCGCCCTGCGCGCCGCCTATGGCAAGGCATCAAGCATGCCTGCCGGTGGCGGCAACTGTATCGACTGTCATGGCACCTATCCCGAGGCCCATCTCCATATCCACGATGTCAGCCATGATCCGGCAACCGATCTGGCGCAAGCCGCCAGCCAACCCTGTCGCGATTGTCACGATGATGCGGGTCTGGGCGCCGGCGTAGCGCTCTCCACCTGGGCGGCGATTAAGTTGGAGCATGATCTCGATGATACCAAGGATGGCGTCGGCTCTTGCGCGACCTGTCACAGCTATGCCAACGCCGATGGTGGCAATTCACCACCCTTGGCCACAACGCAAACCGTCATTGCCTCCGGCGTTAATGTGAAGTGTCTGGGCTGTCATACCGAGAAGACCAGCCCGGTTATCCATGGGGGGCATCCCGCGAACAACTTCGGTTGGGACGCGCCGTGCAACAACTGTCATAGCGGCGCGAGTATCGTCAAGAACGTCCATGGCAACAAGTGTACCCTCTGTCATGTCAATCCTGGTAACGCCGATTACAGCAGGCGGGCCGGCACCAACGGCAACGCCGTGTTGGCGGCGGCCTTGGGCACGCCACGGCAAGCGACCTGTCTTACCTGTCATCCGGCGGCCACTTACGTGACGGAGCAAATTCATCACAACTCCAAGATGGCGGCCAACAATAACTGCGGCGGTTGTCACGGGAGCGTGGACCATAGCAGCACGGTGGCGAATGTGGCGGCGTGCACCACCTGTCATGCCACGGCCGGGACCCAACACGGGGTGCCTATTTCGCCAGCGGCCTCGACAATTCATGACTCCTGCCGCACCTGCCACACCTTTGACGGCAACAAGCGCGGCATCCTGGTCAACTTCAGCAACCAGAAGGGGGTCATCGGCTCCGGTAGCTTACCAAACGGCGGCACCGCCGCCGGCAAGGATGGCGGTGGGGCCTGCACCACCTGTCATACCGGCGTGGGTTCGGCCAAGACCTTCCATCATGCCAATGCCCATACCTTGATTGGCGAGTGTGAGTTCTGTCATGCCGATCCCCGTAACCGGCCTGGCGGCACCAATTTCCAGGAGACCGTCTCCGTGCCGACCCCCATCCCCACCCATCTCCCCTGCGAGGAGTGCCATGTCACCCCGAAGGCCACGGCCGGTTGGGGGGGCGGCCAGCTGACCATCCTGGCCTTTAACGAGGGGGGGACCCACACCACCACCAGTTACTCATCCGACTTCACCCGGACCACGGCCCACAGCGGTGGTCACGTGATTGCCAATACGGTGGGCAGGATCAACAACTGGGGGATCTGCCTCAGCTGCCACGATGGCAGCAAGGCGGTTAAGGTCAATGTGATGCATGCCAAGCCGACCTTCAGTGGCTTGATAAATGGATGCGGGGCCGGCGGCAAGGCCCAATATGCCCCGGGACGTCAGGTCAGGAATACCATGGGCAACTTTAACTTCTTTGCCACGACCTTCCGCCCGGCGAGTACCAAACCAAGTGGCGGCAGTTGCCAGTCGACCACGGATTGGACTGGTTCCGAGAAATATGGTTCCACGGACTTCTCGTCCACGGACCTGGTCATCCCCGACCCGTGGAGCACAAGCGTGCAAACCATACCCATGTTCGCGGAGCTGACCCCAAACACCACCACCTCACCGGCGGCGGATGCGGTCCAGATCAAGAGTGCGATCTACAACGGCACATCCATCGTGGTGACCGCCACCAGCTCGGGTGACTGCTCGGCGTTGACCGCCGCCTACGGGGCGGTGACCGGTCCCATGAGCGGCACCACCACCTGTGCGGCAACCTTGACCCCGGTCACCTATCCGGCCAACGGCACCACCGTGGATGTGACGACCACCAATACAGCCGGGATGAATGTGCAGGGCTATCGGATCAGCAATCAGCCAACAGCCACCAACGGGGTCATTGCCTTTAGCGGTATCACCTTTACGGCCAATGAGAACGGTTCATTGGCCACCATCACCGTGACCAGGATGGAGGGGGCCACCGGGGCGGTCAGCGTCCACTATGCCACGAGCAACGGCACGGCCACCGCCGGTACCCACTACACTGCCACCTCGGGCACCCTCTCCTGGGCCAATGGCGAGGTGGCGGATAAGAGCTTCACCATCTCGGTCCAGAATGATGCGGTCTATCTAGGCGATTTGACGGTCAACCTCGCCCTCTCCTCCGTGATTGGGGGTACGTTGGGGATGCCGAGCAGTGCGCAGTTGACCATCGTTGATGACGAGTTGCCCAGTCTCCTCTCCTTTAGCGCGCCCACCTATGCGGTCACCGAGGCGGGAGCGACGGCCACGATCACGGTGCAGAGGACGGGACCCACGGTGGGGGCGGTCGGTGTCAGCTATGCCACGAGCAACGGCACTGCCCTGGCCGCTGCCGACTACACCGCCACCTCCGGTACCCTCTCTTGGGCCAATGGTACTTCGATGGACAAGACCTTCACCATCCCCATCAGCGATGATAATGACAGTGAAGACGATGAGACGGTGACGATTACTCTGTCGGCAGCCACCGGTCCGGCGGTGGTCAGCAGCCCGGGCTCGGCGGTGCTGACCATTACCGATAACGATCGCATCTCTGCCTTGAACAGCTGGACCCATCTCTCCGGCGCTACCCTCAGCGCCAAGAGCGGGAACACCGGCACCGCCATCCCGACCTTCACCGTCTCGGCCGGCCAGAAACGGCTGTTGCTGGTGGCGGTGGCCATGGAGAACGGTGTCGGGCCGCAGGCAGCCACCATTAGCGCCACCTATGGCGGGGTGACCATGCACCCGATCGCGCTGGCCACCGGGCAGGTCACCCATCAATGGCTGGGGTATCTGCTGGACAGTGAAATCCCGGCTGGCGCCAGCAACCGGGTGGTGGTCAGCTACAGCGCTCCCACCAATAATTTTAGCGGTTATCAGGTGAAGTGGGGCTCGTACACCGGTGTCAACCAGGCCACGCCGATCAACAGTGTGAACGGCGTGGCCGCAGCCACCAACGATACAACCTTCGGGGCCACCATCGACTCCGTGAAGTACGGTCTCACCGTGGTTGCCGGCATCAATGGCGGTTCGAGCGCCACCATGGTGGTCAATGGCGGCACTGACTTCACCACCACGGCCTACAATGGCAGCATCGGCAGCCTAAGCGCCTCGGTAGCGGAGACGGCGCAGCATGGCGCTAGCGGCAACTACGCCAGCGGCACCGCTGTCACCTTCAGCGGCACCACCAACTGGTGTGCCATGGTGGTGGTCTCGCTGAAACCCTAGCCCGGGGAGCCACGGACGCGTGATGGGGGTGGAGAGGGTAAGGTGCTTCGCCAAGGACCAGTGACGTGGTGTAGGGCTCCGGCGATTCGATCGTGAACGTGGCTATAAAGGATGCTCAGTCAAACATCGT
Source organism: uncultured Desulfobulbia bacterium (assembly GCA_964430285.1). GTDB lineage: Bacteria > Desulfobacterota > Desulfobulbia > Desulfobulbales > VMSU01 > VMSU01. The sequence goes on along the minus strand of CAYSFY010000026.1, from coordinate 24,220 downwards.
TCCTTAATTTTCAGCCGTTTGGCGGTTGCGGGGTAGAGGAGCAATACCTTCGAGGTCTTGAACCGTTTGCCCCGTTTTAAGAAAATCTTTATCGAGATCACCAACCACTGTAATCTCAGCTGCACGTTCTGCGCTGCCGGCTATCGGCCCAAGGGGGAGATGGCCCCGGCCGACTTCGCCTCCCTCCTTTTGCAACTCAAGCCCTTCACCCGCCACCTCGCCCTGCACGTCTTGGGCGAGCCGCTGCTCCACCCCGCCTTGGGCGAGTTGTTGGCCCATTGCCACGCCCAGGGGTTCAGGGTCAATCTCACCACCAACGGCACACTGTTGCCGCGCCATGGCGCCATGCTGCTGTCCTCTCCGGCCTTGCGCCAAGTCAATATCTCCCTGCACAGCATGGGCGAGGGAGCCTGCGGATGCGCGAAGGAAGGCTATTTGGCCGGGGTGCTGGAGTTTGCTCAAGAGGCTGGTGCCAAGGGGGTCTATGTGAGCCTGCGGATCTGGGATCTGCTCACGGAGCGGGAGGAGAGCGGGCAACGTCGGCAGGAGCGGTTGCTCGCTGGGCTGGAGGAGTTCTTCGCCCTCCCCGTGCCGCTGGCCGATGTGGTGGTGACCGGGCAGGGACACAAACTAGCGGAGGGGATCTTCCTGAGCCAGAAGGAGTTATTCTCCTGGCCGACCCTGGCAGGGCCGGACCAGGGTGGCCTGGGGTACTGCCTGGGGCTGCGGGATCACGTTGCCATCCTGGTAGACGGCACCGTGGTGCCATGCTGCCTGGACGCCGAGGGGGAGATCGCCCTGGGGAACGTTTTCCAGGGGTCTTTTGCGACGATCATCGCCGGAGAGCGGGCTGCTCAACTGCGCCGGGGCTTCAGCCGACGCCAGGTGGTCGAGGAGCTGTGCCGCCGGTGTTCCTACCGGTTAAGGTTTTGAGCTCGTGGCTCAATTCGGGTGACGGTGAGGTGCGGGTTGTATGGACTTCTTGGGACGTCTTAAAATGTTCTGATGGTGCGAGAGGGGAGAGTCGAACCCTGCGCACTCCTTGGTTCTATTGGGCTGTGAGGCTAACTGTATAACCAGCGTACAACCAACATACCCCGTTATTTTTGGAGGCACAAGAAGTGCGTTGTGGCAACAAAACGAAAGCGAGTGTGCCGGGGTGCCTGTAACTGTCTGTCACAATGGGCAGATTGTACGTGTTTTGTGTGTACACTACCGTACACGCCAATGTTTACGGGCTGTAAGCGTTTACACACTGTCAGGATATTTGTCTGTACTGACGCTTACGACGCAACACGTTCTCACAACTAAAATGCCCGTAATTTGCTGAAAAAAGGCATTAAAAATGAATTATTCCGTGATTGCGGACGGATTGATCCGGAAAACAGAATAAAAAGTGATTGGAATATTAATATGTTAATATTCATAAAGTCCATATTTATTGGCACTTATAGGCTAGCGGAGGATGGTATAAATGTTGCAAAACCATTCATGAAATAATTCTTCTAGCCAATCGCTACTGTTAAGGCTGGCGGAGAAAACATCAAAAAAATGGGGGTGGAAATGAAGAAGAGATACGTGGCTGGCCTAACTTGTGGGGTGATGATGTTCGGGATGGTTGGCGTGGCAAGTGCGAATCCAATCACAATCGATTTGGCAAGCGGGAAAGCAATCGCTTTTCAGAACGAGGGCACTACCAATATAGATCATACTACTTTACTGAAAAACCTTGATGATACTTGGGGACCGACAACTACTGGTACTGTAACAAATAATTATTACGCTACTGGAACGTCGGACGCTTATTTTGATGCTCTATCTTTACAATTTGACCTCAGCAGTATTGGTTACAGTAACATAGATACAGCCAAACTAAGGTTTTATACAAAAAAAGGCACCTATGACCCCAGTTGGGAACATTACCAGGTACTTCAAGGGGCAAATAATTCTACAAACCAAGATGCTTCAGCTGGAGTTGCAGGATCTGTTGATTTTGGTTTACCTGGGTACAATAACTACCTCACAAGCGGTTATGAAGTGGGCTGGTTGGAGACATCACTAGACACTGCCTGGATAAACAGCAACACTTTTGATGTTACCCTAAGACTATGGAATGCCAGAATCGACCGTGTTGAGCTGGTCGTTGAGCCCGTCCCCGAGCCAGCTACAATGCTCCTTATGGGTACCGGTCTGACAGGGTTGGTAGCCGCACGCAGGAAAAAGAAAGCTTAATTTCCGCCTCGACATAGCCAGACACACCAAGGGCAGGGTCAGCAATGGCTCTGCCTTTTTTTATTCCCTACGGGAGACCTCACGAAACACAGTACCGTGAACTCGCTCAAGCCGTTCTTTACCAAGGATGAAATTAAACAGAACGGCACTGGACACAAGACCAACAAGGCGTTTGAACGGGACTACGGCGGGGATGTGGAGAACTCGTCAAAGATATACCAGAAGGCGGCAGACGGGTTGAAGGTGGAGGCGGAGGTTGAAGGAAACGTACAACATTGTTGCAGTTGATTTTGTTCGTAATTAATTAAAATAATTAAATAAAATGGTGCGAGAGGGGGGAGTCGAACCCCCAACCACTCACGTGGGCTGGATCCTAAGTCCAGTGCGTCTACCAATTTCACCACTCTCGCAGAGCCGCCAAAATAATCAACTTTAGCAGGCCCGTCAAGTTTGATGTATGCATCGTAACGGCATCCGGGTCATTTAGCCCCAGCATCACGGCTCAAAGAGGTACGGTTTTTTTTCGTGCGTGGCTCTCAACAATTGGCGGCCACCGTTGTTGTGGGAGCGTCGTCCACGGCGCGATCAACTGCCAATCGCGCCGTGGACGACGCTCCCTCTCTAGCCACATATTCGTAAAATCCACCCGGTACCTTTCCTGCTGATCCTGTCTCTCACTTCCTTGCCGTTGTTTGCTGGTTGTCGCCCTTGGTCATTGCCCTGGCCGCCGTTCTTCGGCATGGCCTCCGGGAGGCCGTGATGCAAACAAATCCATTGACATCCCCCCCGTTCCTTGATAGCTAATACCGTTTCTTTTCTCGGTCTGTAGGACCCTTCCCCCTTGATCTGCCAGGACATGCCATGACCCTAGATAGAGCCCCTTTCAAACCCGCTGCCCGTGCCACCCTGATCGGCAGTCTGCCGGTGACTGATTATATACAAGGCCTGGAACTGATCATGGCCCACACCCCGGATATCCCGCTGTGGCCGCAGTTGCCCTCAAACCCCTTGGAGCGGATGATGAATCAGTTTGTGGAGGGGTTGCCCGGGGTGGTGGAGAGCCCTGACCGTACCTATTTCGACCTTGCGCAGCCGGGGTTCGAGGCCGAGCAGTTGGCCTTTTATGAGGCCTATCTCGGCTGCGCCGAGGAGACCGCCACTACCCTCGCCTCTCGATTCGCCGTCTCCCGCGAGCGGGCTCAAGGGATCTACGAACTGAAGGCCATGGCCCCCCGCTATCCGCGGATCATGGCGGTGAAGGGCCAAGTCACCGGCCCTTTCACCCTGCTCACCGGGCTCTCGGATATCGATCACCGCTTGGGCTACTACAACCAAGATTTCCGGGAGATGGCGGTCAAGGCCCTGGCCATGAAGGCGGCCTGGCAGGTGGAGTTCCTCAAGGAGCTCAAACGGCCGGTGCTGGTCTTTATCGATGAGCCGGCCTTGGCCGGTCTGGGGTCGTCGGCCTTTATCAGCATTGCCATGGAGGAGATCGCACAGGACCTCTCCGAGGTCATCGCCGCCATCAAACAGGCCGGGGGCCTGGCCGGGATCCATGTCTGCGCCAACACCGATTGGAACTTTCTCCTGGGGCTGGACCTCGACATCCTGAGCTTCGACGCCCACGGCTTTTTCGACCGACTGATTACCTGCAAGGAGCAGGTCCATGCCTTTCTCGCCCGGGGCGGGGTCCTAGCCTGGGGGATCGTGCCCACCGCCGATGCCAAGGTGATCATGGCCGAGAGCAGCGCCTCCCTGGTGGATCTGTGGGAGCGGCAAACCGACCTGTTGGTGGGTGGCCCTTGGGATAAGGCCGCCATTGCCGCCCAGAGCATGATCACTCCCAGTTGCGGCACTGGGGCCATCCCGCTGGCGGCCGCCATGAAGGTCCTGGAGCTGACCCGGGATGTGTCGGCTACCATCCGTAAACGTCATGGAGGGGCGTAAATTACGAATTACGAATGAAGAATTACGAATTAACGGAGTTACCCCCCTCCACCATTCGTAATTCGTAATTTTTAATTCGTAATTCGGTTGTCTTCCGCCATTCTCAATTCGTAATTTTATTAACCCCACATACGCTATACACCACCATGGAAGAGTTAAACCAAGTCTTACTGCAGCGACGGCAAAAGGCCCAGGAACTGGCCGATCTCGGCGTCAATCTCTATGCCAATGATTTCCGGCCCTCTCACCCCATCCGCGAGATCCTGGCCAAGGCCGGGGAAGGGGAGGTGACCTTTCATGGGGAAGGGCCGGAGTATGCCATTGCCGGGCGGATCATGTCGGTGCGCAAGTTCGGCAAGGCCGCCTTTCTCCACCTCCAGGACGCCAGTGGCCGCATGCAGGTCTATGTCAAAAACGATGCGGTGGGTGATGCGGGCTATGCCGTCTTTAAGAAGCTCGACATCGGTGATATTGCCGGCTTCAAAGGGCCGCTGTTCACCACCAAGACCGGTGAACTCTCCATCGCCGCGACAATAGTTAAGCCGATCACCAAGTCCCTGCGCCCCCTGCCGGAGAAGTTCCACGGCCTGACCGATGTGGAGACCCGCTACCGCCAGCGTTACGTGGACCTGATCGTCAACCCCGAGGTCAAGGAGACCTTCAAGAAGCGGGTGGAGATCATCCGCCTGATCCGCGATTTCTTGAACAACCGCGGCTTCATGGAGGTGGAGACGCCGATGATGCACCCCATCGCCGGCGGGGCCACGGCCAAACCCTTCCGCACCCACCATAACGCCCTGGACATGACCCTCTACCTCAGGATCGCGCCCGAGTTGTACTTGAAGCGGCTGCTGGTGGGCGGCTTTGAGCGGGTCTTCGAGATCAACCGTAACTTCAGGAACGAGGGGCTCTCCACCCGCCACAACCCCGAGTTCACCATGCTGGAGTTCTATCAGGCCTACGCCACCTACCACGAACTGATGGACCTGACCGAGGAGATGGTCTCCTGGATCGCGGCCGAGGTGGTGGGCACTACCCTGATTAGCTACCAGGGCCAGGATGTCGATCTGACCCCGCCGTGGCGGCGTTACACCATGGACGAGGCCCTGATCGAGGTGGCCGGCATCCCGGCCGAGGTCCTAGCCGACCCGGAGCGCGTCATGAAGGCGGCCCGGGAGCATGGCATTGAACTCGACGCCACCGCCGGCCCGGGCAAGGCCAAGACCGCGCTCTTCGAACTGTTGGTGGAGGAGAAGCTCATCCACCCCACCTTTGTCACCGCCTATCCCACCGAGGTCTCCCCCTTGGCCCGGCGTAACGCCGATGACCCCACGGTCACCGACCGTTTCGAACTGTTCATCACCGGCCGCGAGATCGCCAACGCCTTCAGCGAGTTGAACGACCCCATTGATCAGCGCCAGCGCATGGAGAAGCAGATCGCCGAGCGCGGCGACGACGACGAGATCTTCCCGGAACTGGATGCCGACTTCCTGCGCGCCCTGGAGTATGGCATGCCCCCGGCCGCGGGCCAGGGCATCGGCATCGACCGTCTGGTGATGCTGTTGACCGACAGCCCCTCCATTCGCGATGTCATCCTCTTCCCCCATCTGCGCGCCGAGAGCGTCGGCTGAGCTGCACCATGCCCTTTGAATGGTTCGTCAGCCTCCGTTACCTGAAGGCCAAACGCAAACAGAACTTCATCTCCCTGATCTCCATCATCTCGGTGGCCGGGGTGGCCATCGGGGTCATGGCCCTGATCATCGTCCTCTCGGTGATGACGGGCTTTACCGATGAGCTGCGGGACAAGATCTTGGGGATCAACTCCCATATCGTGGTCCAGCGTTTCGATCAACGGATCAGCGACTATGCCGCCATCCAGAAAGATCTGGAGGCAATACCGGGCATCGTGGCCACCACCCCCTACATCTTCACCCAGACCATGATCACCAGCGGCGATGCCGGCACCGGCGCCATCCTGCGCGGTATTGAACCCGAGAGCGCCAACCGGGTGTTGGACCTGGATCGTCACCTCAAGGGGTGCAAGATCGCCGATCTGGAGAGGAAGGAGGAGGCGGGCCATCTCCCCGGCATCATCCTGGGCAACGAACTGGCCAAGCAGCTGCGGGTCTTTCAAGGGAGTCGCGTGCGCTTGATGTCCACGGCCGGTTCTCTCTCACCCATCGGCATCCTCCCTCGGGTCAAGACCTGCGAGGTGATTGGGATCTTTAAGACCGACATGTACGAGTACGACTCCGCCATGGCCTATGTCTCGCTCTCCGTGGCCCAGGGGTTTCTGGAGCTGGGCCATGATGTCCACGGGGTGGAGGTCAGGTTGACCGATATCTTCGCGGCCCACGACATGGCCCGCCAGATCGAGAAACGCATGGGGCCGGGCACCGTGGCCCGGGACTGGATCAGCATGAACAAGAGCCTGTTTTCGGCCCTGGAACTGGAGAAGAAGTCCATGTTCATCATCATCACCCTGGTGGTGATCGTGGCCGCCTTCAATATCGTCAGCACCCTGATCATGGTGGTGATGGAGAAGAACAAGGACATCGCCATCTTCAAGTCCATGGGGGCCACGGCGGCCCAGATCATGAAGATCTTCATCTACGAGGGGTTGGTCATCGGGCTCTCCGGTACCCTGGCCGGGGTGGCGGGGGGGCTTATTGTCTGCGACACCCTGCGCCGCTACAAGTTCATCAAGCTCCCCGAGGTCTACCCCATCTCCACCCTGCCGGTGGAGGTGGTGCCCGGCGATGTCCTGCTCATCTCGGGCTCCGCCATCATCATCACCCTGCTCGCCACCCTCTACCCCTCCTGGCAGGCCTCCAAGATCGATCCGGCCACGGCCCTGCGCTATGAGTAATCCCGCCGCACCGCTCCTGCACGCCCAGGGGATATGCAAGGCCTTTGTCCTTGGCTCGAAGATTGAGATCTTGAAGGAGCTTGCGATCAGCATCCGCCAGGGCGAGATGATCGCCATTGTCGGGGCCTCGGGCTCCGGCAAGACCACCCTGCTCAATATCCTGGGGACGCTGGAGCGCCCCGATGCCGGCACCATCCACTACCTGGGCGCCGATATCCTCTCCCGCAGCGATCATGCCCTCTGCCGCTTCCGCAACCGGTCCATCGGTTTCATGTTCCAGTTCCACCACCTGCTGCCGGAATTCAACGCCCTGGAGAATATCATCATGCCTGGCATCATCGCCGGCATGGGCCAGGAGCCCTTGATCCAGACCGCCCATGAACTGCTGGCCAAGATGGGGTTGGCCAACCGCGCCCTGCACAAGGTCGGTGAACTCTCCGGCGGCGAGCAACAGCGGGTCTCCCTGGCCCGGGCCTTGATCATGCGGCCCACCCTCTTGTTGGCCGACGAACCCACCGGCAACCTCGATCCCCATGCCGGCGGCAAGGTCTTTGATCTGATGACCGAGATGAACCAGCACTTCGGGGTCTCCACGGTGATGGTGACCCACAACTACGAGATGGCCCGGCGCATGGACCGCTCGCTGACCCTGATTGACGGCAAGCTCGAAGGGTAGGGTGCATCAGGCATGAGCGTTTTAACAACACCTTGATTAACACCACGAAGTGCACGCAGGCCACGCGGGTTTTCTTCGAAACTTCGCGCGCTTCGTGTCCTGCGTGGTAAGCCTGGAATGTTGGGTTTCGCCGGGCTCTCCCCAACCAGCGGCGGCCTCCTGAATAGGGATTGAAATTCCGTCATGAATACGGTACAAGGTGTCTATTTTCCAGCCACCCAAGCTCTCCCCGCACGCGCAACGTTCGTTGCCCGGTCCTTAAATGAATAAGACAAAAAGGCTAAAGGTAAAAAGGTCTATGCTCATGCAACCATTTCGAAAACTCGGTGCGTTCGTCCTCTTTGGCAACTTGATACGACGTGCCGCCCTGCCATGCTCACTGACCGTCATGCTGCTTGGCCTCTTCCTCCTCGCCGTCTGGCTGCCCGCCGCCCAGGCGGAAACCCCGACCCCAAGCGCCACGGTCGTGCTCCCCCTGAAGATCAATGCCGGCGCGGATGATGGCGCCTCCTTGACCTTGGAGACCGATCAGGCCCTGTACACTGCCGCCCAAGGCCTGGGGTTCAAGGTCCTGGCCCGATCCGAGGCCCTGCGGGTGGTGGACTATCGCGGCACCTGGCCGCCGCCCCTCTCCTCCTTGTCCTCCATCCTCCCTGAAAAATCGGACTATCTGCTGACCGGCAGTCTGACCAAGACCGGCGGCGCGGTCTCCATCGACATGGTGGTCATCGATCTGTTGGCGCCCAGCCAGACCAAGTACTATTTCGATGAGGGCAAGGCCAGCGATCTTGCCGCCATCTTCACCCGGCTGACCAAGAGCATCCAGGCCTTCACCGATCGCCACACCCGCATCGCCAGTATCGCCATCAGCGGCAACAAGAAGATCGAGTCCGGGGCCATCATCCACAAGCTCAGCCTGAAGAGCGGCGATCAGTATAGCGCGGCCGCCATTCGCCAGGGGATCAAGGATATCTACAAGATGGGCTATTTCGACAACATCGTGGTGGATATGAGGGAGACGCCGGAGGGGCGGGCCGTGACCTTCGCGGTGACGGAAAAACCGGTGGTGGGCCAGATCATCATCAACGGCGAGGACGAGTTGAAAGAGGAGAAGATCCACGAGGTTATCACTGTGACCATCAACAATATCATCAGCACCCAGGATGTGCAGAAGTCCACCTTGGCCATCAAGCAGCTGTATAAGGACGAAGGTTACTACAACACCACGGTGGATCCCGCCACCACCATCACCCGCACCGGTAAGGTGGATGTCACCTTCACCATCAAGGAGGGGAGTAAGGTCTACATCAAGGCGATTACCCTAACCGGCAATACCGCCTTCAAGAGCAAGGCCTTGCTGAAGCTGTTGCAGACCTCGAAAAAGGGGTGGCTCTCCTGGCTGACCGACAGTGGTATCCTGAAGCGCGACCTCCTGGCCCAGGACGCCGATCGCATTGTGGCCTACTACAACAACAACGGCTATATCGACGCCAAGGTCTCCGAGCCCGAGATCAACCAGCGCGGGGAGTGGCTCTACATCAATTTCAATATTTCGGAAGGGGAGCCCTACCGGGTCGGCTCCGTGGACATGACCGGGGAACTCTTGGCGGACAAGAGCACCCTGATCGGCCTGTTGCAGATCATCCATGAGCCCTCATTTAGTCGTAAGGTCTTGCGGGACGACGTGCTGAAGATCACCGACCACTACGCCGAGAGGGGGTACGCCTTTGCCGAGATCATCCCCGCCACCACCCGGGATGACGCCAACAAACGGGTCAATATCACCTTTGACATCAAGAAGCGGGAGTTGGTGCACATCAACCGCATCGTTATCAAGGGCAACTCCCGGACCCGGGATAAGGTCATTCGCCGCGAGATCAATGTCCAGGAGAGTGGCCTCTTCAACTCGGTGGCCCTGAAAAAGAGTCAGGAGCGGTTGACCCGCTTGGAGTATTTCGAGTCGGTGGAGATCAACCCGGTACCGACCCTGGAGGAGGGGTTGATGGACCTGCAGGTGGATGTCAAGGAGAAGGCCACCGGCAACTTCAGCGTCGGCATGGGCTATAGTTCGGTGGATAGCCTCATGTTCATGTCCGAGATCAGTCAAAACAACTTCCTGGGCAAGGGACAACGGGTGGCCTTGAAGGCCAATGTCAGCGGCTTAAGCAACCAGTACAGCTTCAATTTTACCGAGCCCCATCTGGCGGACAGCAAACTGCTCTTCGGTTTCGATCTCTACAACTGGATGCGTGAGTACGACGACTTTACCAAGGACTCGCAAGGGTTTGGTCTCCGTTTCGGCTACCCGGTGTGGGAGCAGTGGAAGATGTCCACCGGCTACAGCTTCGAGGACAGTACCTTGAGTGATGTGGCGGACAATGCCTCCCAGGTGATCAAGGACTCCAGGGACATCAATATCACCAGCGCCGTGGGCCTGGGCTTCACCCGCGATACCCGGGACAAGCTCACCGATCCCGAGCATGGGACACTCTTGGCCGTCAACTCAAAATATGCCGGCGGCCTCCTGGGCGGCGACGCCGATTTCACCAAGTTCGAGGGGAGCGCCAGCTACTATGACCAACTCCCCTGGGACACCACCTTCCACGCCAAACTTGCCGCGGGCTACACCTTTGCCAACGCCAACGGCAAGCTGCCGGTCTTTGAGAAGTTTTACCTGGGGGGCATGAACTCCATCCGCGGCTTTAAGTCATCCCACATCAGCCCCCGCGACCCAATTACCGGGGAGAAGATCGGCGGCGGCAAGATGTGGTACTCCAATGTCGAATGGATCTTCCCCTTGGTCAAGGATGCCGGCCTGAAGGGGCTGCTCTTCTTCGATTTCGGCAATGTCTATGATGTTGACGAGAACTGGGATCTGCTCACCATGAAAAGGAGCGTGGGCGCCGGTGTGCGTTGGCTTTCACCCATGGGGCCGCTCCGCCTGGAGTGGGGGTACAACATCGACCCCACCGATTATGAGGAACAGAGCAATTGGGATTTCAGTCTGGGCGGATCCTTCTGAGCAGGCTAACGGTTACGAGGTGAACATGAGGGGGTAGCCTGAGTCTCGGTTACCCCCTTTTTTATAGACGGGTGCGGGATAGCGGCGGTTGAGCGTTTTTGGCGAAACCGTCAAACCCGAAGGAATCGCTACAGGGCCATGAACTTGCCAGCTGTCCACACAGGATCATCGAGTTATTTCAGGGGTCGGCGTTGGCCGAGGTGTTTGGGCACCGCCGCCACGACCGAGACCAAGGCGTCGTCGAGGAGAACCTCATCCCCCGTGCTGCTCCTGCTGCTGGCCGTTGGCTGGCTGACCCTGGGCTCCTCCGCCGTTGTCCGCGCCCAGGAGAGAGCCGCCGCGCCTGGGGCCACCAAGGCCAAGGCGCCCGAGTTTACCCATGCGGTGGTGACCATCCTCACCACCGATGATTATGGGGTTCCCCTGCGCATGCCGCAGGCCGTGTTCTTTGATCGTCAGGCCGATGAACTCTATCTCCTGAATGGCGATAACCGCATTGTGGTCTATGGCCCCGACTACTTCCCGCAAGAGTCCCTGGGGAAGGGCCGAGGCCTGGATACCCCGGTTGCCGGCTGCGTGGATGGCAAGGGGAACCTCTATATCCCCCAGGCAGCCACGCCTACCCACCCCCCGCGGGTAACCATTCTCAACTCGGCCTTTCTGCCGGTGCGGGAGATCTCCCTGGCCGGGGTACGGGATCTGGCCAATTTTTCTCCCCACCGCATTGCCTTGGGCAAGAGCGGCAAGCTCTATCTCATCGGACTGCAAGAGAGCAGGGTCTTGGTCCTCAATGCCGACGGTGGCTTTGACAAGTGGCTTACGGTGAGCATTGACAAGGTCGGTGGCTATCTGGCCGCGGACAAAGAGGCAGACAAAGAGAAGGCCGGAAAGAGGGCGGTGCTCGAAAATGTGGCGGTGGATGCGCTGGGCAATCTCTTCTTGTTAAGTGAAGATACCTCGCGGATCTACGTCTTTGATGGCGCTGAACGCTATCTCTTTACCTTCGGCAGCAAGGGGGGGTCCGAGGGGAAGCTGAGCCGTCCGCGCGCCCTGGCCATCGACGAGGCCAAGAGGTGTTTTTATGTGGTCGATTATATGCGGCATACCGTGCTTATTTATGATTTTAGCGGTAAATTTCGTTTTGAGTTTGGTGGCCGGGGGTGGGGACCCGAGTGGTTCAACTACCCGGTGGACATCATCGTTGGCCGCCAGGGCGAGGTGATTGTGGCCGATTTCTTCAATCAGCGCGCCCAGGTCTTTGCTCTCTCGCTCCCGGTCTTTCCCGAACGTACTCCCGAGATGTGGAGTCTCCAGACAAAGGATGGTAAATGAGTTCTCTGCTCCTGATCGAACAGGATGAAGGATGGCGAAATTTTTTGGCCGAGGCCCTCTCCGGGGGCTATCAGATCAGCTACTGCGCCGCCGGCCGTGATATCGGGCAGAAGATTCAACTGGTCCACTTCGACGTCGTGCTCTTGGACTTGGGGGATGGAGACCCGGCGCTGTTGACCGTGCTCGCCGAAGTGAAGAGGCTCTTGCCCTTTACCCCGGTGGTGGTCACCTGCAGGACCGAGAAGGCCGAATTGGTGGTGGCGGCCATCAGGCAGGGGGCCTTTGATTTCATTGTCAAGCCCTACACTGCCGCCAAGGTCAAGGTCTCTTTGGAAAAGGCCCTTGAGAATGTCAGTTTGAAGAATGAGATCAACTTCCTGCGCAGCGAGCAGGATGTGATCTATGACCTAAGCAAGATCATTGCCCATAGCCGCTCCATGCAGCGGGTGATTGTCGATATCCGGCGATTTTCCGCCACCGACTCCACCATCCTGATGACCGGTGAGACCGGGACCGGCAAGAGTCTCCTGGCCGGCGCCATTCACTACAACAGCCTGCGGCGCGGCAAGCCCTTCGTCACCATCAATTGCGCCAATATCCAAGAGACCCTGCTGGAGTCCGAACTCTTCGGCCACGAGAAGGGCTCCTTTACCGGGGCGGATAAACTGCGGGTCGGTCGCTTCGAACAGGCCAATGGCGGCAGTATCTTTCTGGATGAGATCGGCGAGTTGAGCATGGGCCTGCAGGCCAAGCTGCTGCGGGTGATCGCCCAGAAGGCCTTTGAACGGGTGGGCGGCAACCGCACCATCAACTCCGATGTCCGCATCATCTCCGCCACCAATAAGGACCTTGAGGCCCTGGTGGCCGATGGCCGCTTCCGGGAGGACCTCTTCTACCGGATCAATGTCCTGCCCATCCGCTTACCCCCCTTGCGTGAACGCCAGGAGTGCCTGGAGCCCCTGGCCAATTTTCTGCTCGACAAGATCGGTCGCTCCATGCACAAACAGGTCGCAGGCTTTGCCCCCGAGGTGATTACGGCCATCAATGCCTACCCCTGGCCGGGCAACATCCGCCAATTGGCCAACACCATCGAACGTGCCCTGCTGCTGGAGGATGGGCCGGCCATCACCCTGGAGAGTTTCTTGCTGCCGGTGGAAAGGCGCTCTCCCGCGCCGGGCGAGGCCCCCGCGCCGCCGCCGCCCGCTGCCACCCCCGCGAGCGGGCAGAGCCTGGTCGACATCGAGAAGGAGAGCATCGTGGCGGCCCTGGAAAAGACCCTTTGGATCCAGAAGGATGCGGCCCTCCTCTTGGGGATCAGTCCCCGAGTCTTGAACCACAAGATCAAGAAGTTGGGGATTACCCACCCGCGTTGGCGTTGCCACATTTAGATTGGGGGCCGTCACCAACGAACCGACGCAGTTTCGCTCCTTCCTCCTCGGCACCTCTCGCTCTCTCCCTCCCCCTGGGTGTGGGATGCCGTTTTGGCTATCCGCACGGACCAAGTTATTTGCTGCCAACGGCTTAGGAGCCGTCACGAAATAACATGGGCAGTCTGGCTCATTCCTTTACGGCTCCTTATGCCATTTTGGCTTTCGTGCACGGCGGAGTTATTTTGTTCCAACGGCTTACGTATGCCTGGTTCCGTGAGAAAATTGCAGTAAAATTTCCCGATATTTCAATTTAACTTATTGAAATTTATATAAAAATATTGCAATATGCCTCTGTCGTTAAAACTCACCCGGCAGGTGCATAAATGCAGAAATTCATCATTGAACAATCCGTCAACGATATTTTTACCGCGCACTCCGGACTCGCATTAGTCGGTCTGTGCGTCAACAGGCACACAAATCTGGCCACGACCTTGGCCCGGTCGTGTGGCAGCATGGGAAAAATATCCCATTGTGATGTCCTGAAGAGCTACCTCGGGTTACTCTGCCTCGGCAAAAGCGACTTCGACGCCATCACCGGACGACGTAACGATGATTTTTTCTTACGTGCTCTTGGCCTACAGGCTGTACCTTCGTCCGAGACCATGCGGCAACGGATGGATGGCTTGGCGGTCCCTTTCCGGGAGGCAGTCAACAAAACGGTCGTTGAACTGCTCAAAAATACCCGGGCCAAGATCACAGGCCTTGCCACCGGGCATCTGCCCTTGGACATTGATGTGTTCGCCATGGACAACTCCGACACCAAAAAGGAAGGGGTGTCATGGACATATCACAACTTTGATGGCTACGCGCCAATTGCCGCCTACTTGGGCCAGGAAGGCTGGTGCATGGAAATCGAGTTGCGGCCAGGCTGCCAGCATAGCCAAAACGAGTTCATCCCCTTTCTGCGACGGGTCATCCAGAAGGCCAGGAAGCTCACCAAAAAGAAACTCCTGGTGCGTCTCGATTCCGCTCACGATGCACTTGAGACACGAGCCGCCATGACCGGTGAGCGGACGATTTCCTACATCGTGAAATGGAATCCCCGCAAGACCGATCTCAGTCACTGGCATGCCAAGGCCTTTGCCGAGGGCAAGGTCAGTGCTCCCCGGGAAGGAAAGAGGATCGCTGTGCTTACCGTCCAGGAGCGGTAAGAGCATGAGGGTAAGACCTACACCTTCAGCCGTGTGATGCGGGTTACGGAACGAACTATTTCCAAGACCGGACAATGGTTGTTGATCCCAGAGATTGAGGTCGAGGGTTGGTGGACGAATCTTGTGCATCCCGAGGAGCAAATTATCCGGCTCTACCAGGATCATGGCACCAGTGAGCAGTTCCACAGCGAGTTCAAAACCGATCTCGACTTGGAGCGGTTACCCTCCGGCAAGTTCGCCACCAATAGTTTGGTAATGGCCATGGCCACCCTGGCATACAACATCTTGCGCCTTATCGGCCAGATCGGGATGCTGGGCGACGAATCGCCGGTACGTCACTCAGCCAAACGTCGACGGGTACGAACGGTAATGCAGGAATTGATCTACCTGGCCAGCCGCATGATCCGCACGGGGAGACGGTTGAAGCTGAAATTCGGCCGCATCTGCGATGGGTTCGCTGCGTTCCACTTGGTACACGAGTTTCTGCTCACTTAAGCACACAGCCAGGAGCAAGCCCAACACATGATGAGCACCATACAACAGGAGAGGTGCGTGCATTTACGGTAAAAACATGTCGGATCGCCAAAGATCACGCCATGTCGGCTCAGGAAGTCGTCGAATTTGACTCTCCCATGAGTCTCAATAGCGAAAAAATCGTTTAAAAGTCTGCCGCAGACTCATTGCTAGTGTTCGTCGAGCAGACCTTCACGGATTCAGGGTATGGACTTATTGCTGATGTGTCGGTAGAGTTAGCTGTAAATTCGACGTTGAACCTATCCAATGGCTGTGGGGAGCATGCGCCGCAACAAAATATTTTTTGCTTCAATGCTGTTCATGCTCGGGTGGCTGGGGGGGGTGGCTGCGCCCACCCTCCATGCCGATCCCCTGGCCTTGACCGGCGAATTGGCCTATCAACACGCCAGTGCCGGCGTCAGTCAGTTCAACCAAGACTACACGGCTGATTACAACAACCACGTTGATCTGACCCAGGTGATGGCCCTTGACACCACCCTGCGTTACAACCTGCGTTCCGATGCCCAATCGACGCGGCAGAATTGGGTCCCCTCGCTCTCCTATCTGATCAACAATGACCTGTTCTTGTTCAACCTGTCCGGCACGGCCGATGAGCAGGTCGATCAGGGCCAGGGGGGCAAGAGCAACCGCTCGCTGGGGGCCAATTGGAATTCAGCCTGGCAGAAGCAGCTGTGGCTCCCTGCCGTGACCACCAACTTCAACCGCTACTGGCAGGATGACAGCTCCCTGACCCATCCCCAGGAGGCGGCGGCCACCAGTTCCGGGGCCAACTTGGACTGGGATCTGGCCTTGGCCAAGGTGTATTACAGCGCCAATACCCATGAGAACAGAGACCAGCTCTCCGGTGATCGCTCCAAAAATCAAGTCCAGCTGACCCGCATTGAGACCGACGCCTCGTTTTGGCATGGCCTGGGCACGGTGTTTCTTTCGCAACAGTACGGCGCTGTCGATAGCCAATATGGGTCCCAAGTCATCGGCGGCATCGCCCTGATACCGGTGAGTGTCGCAGCCTACCATGGGGAAACGGTTCCCGACCCGGCAACCCTCTCCGCCAATGCTGCCCTGACCGATGGCGACAAGGAGACCACGGCGGTGACCGTCATCAACCCGATTCACCCCATGAATATCGGCATCCGCATCAACTTCAGTCAGGCCGATCGGGTCTATCTGTACACCGATATCGTCCTGTCCGCGGCCACCAGCGCGCAATTCAGCTGGGCTCTCTACTCCAGCAACAACAATGTGGATTGGCAACTGGAACAGGCCTCGCTGTCGGGGCCATACAACCCGGTGTTACAGAGATTCGAATTTGTGATTGCCGGCCAGACCAAGGAGTTTCTGAAGCTGGTGGCGGTAAACGATCCCGCCATCACCGCGGTGAACTTTACCGAGATTGAGGTCTTCCGCGCCGTCAGCGCCACCGGCTCATTTCTTGAGCAACAAGACAAGCAGACCACCAATCAGACCAATGCCAATCTCAGTTTGCAACTCCGCTCCGACCTGCAGTTGACCTCCTCTGTCTCCTATCTGCGCAACAACTACACCATGGGCGCCGACATGACCACTACCGACGTCACCTCGGGTCTTGCCTGGAACCCCAACCCCGACTGGTCCGTGCGCCTAAACGGCAACCGCAATAGCCGTGACCGTGGCCAGAGCTTTGCCGATGAGACGCGCTCCTACGGGGTGAGCATCGGTTTTCCCACCCTGCCGACAGTGGACTCCATGGTCGGCGTCACCCTGATGCAGTTGTACCAGCAGAACCGCTTGGTGACCAACGGCATGAACTACACCCTGCAACTGATCGCCGATCTCTATGCCGATCTCAATGCCCGCTTCAATTTCACCTTGAATCAGAACGATGAGCAGTTGCCCGAGGCCGCGGGACAATCGACCTCAAGCCAACTCCTCTTGAGTGCCCGCTTTGTGCCGGGTCTGGTGGTGGATTGGTCAACCACCTATGGCACCTCCTCCGTGCAGGACTCCACCATCGACTCGGGGGTGCGGCTGAATTGGCGGTTGACCGAGAGGTTGTCGGTGCAGGGCGGGGTCGACGGCTCCTGGGGAGAGACCAATGTCCAGGACGTGTCCTGTGGCTTTGACCTGGCCTTGACCGATACCATGCAGCTATCCTTGACCCAGCGCCTGGAAATTTCGCCCGAGGCCAGCAATATCACGACCTTTGATTGGCGCTGGACAATTAACCGCTATCTCTTTATGATGACCAGCGGCGCCTTTTTGTATGGCGGGCCCGAGGATGAGTGGAATTTTTCCAGCAGATTGAGCACTCGTTTGCTGCATCTGTAAGGGCCTCGGCGAGAAATAAGCGTCCAAAGATTGCGCCGGATTCCGGTTCGGCTTCAAGGCGTAGCAAGGGGCGCATAGCAGCGGCTATGTAACCCTTGCTGTAACGCAGAAGACGGGCCGGAAGACAAGCAAGATTGAATGATTATTTCTTGCCGAGGCCCTAAATAAGCGATTGCAGGGGGACTGGCAATTGCTTACAGTTAAAAGGATGAGGACAGGTGCCACAGCGTGCCGTGATCAGTTCCCTGGGAAGGGCGGTACGTACCGCTCTAGCCGTCTACCAATGGTAAGTGAATGATGCGAAAAACCTTTATCTCTTTGTTGTTTCTGTTCACCCTCTGGGGGCTCTCCGGCTGCGGGGGCAGTACCAACATGGAGTCATTTCTCCGCGAAGAGGTGGATCTGACCTATGTAGTGAAGGTGGCGGTGGTCCCTTTCGAGAATATCAGTAAAGACCAGTACGCGGCCGAACGTCTGCGGGGCATGGTCATTACCCAAATCCTGGCGCAAGGCCTTTTCGATGTGGTCGACAAGGGGTTGGTGGATAGTGCCCTGCGGGAAGAGGCGATAGATTTGGATAAGGGGCCCATGGATGCGGGGAGCTTGAAGCGGCTGGGGCAGAGACTGAATGTGCAGGCCTTTCTGCTTGGCACCATTGACCAGTCCGGTGCCGTGCAACGCGGCAGTACCTCCTATCCGGAACTCTCCATCACCCTGCGCTTGGTCGATACCAATACCGGCATGATCTTTTGGCAGGCCAGCGGCAGCAGGTCCGGCGATTCAATGGGCAAGCGTCTTTTCGGGTTGGGATCGGATGATGAGTTCAAGATCGCCTTAAGGCTCTTGCGTCAGATCTTGGCCTCCATCTCCTCGGAGCGCAAAGTCAAGCTCCCGGTGGCGACGGTCGTTCCTGAAAAGCCCTCCCCTCCGGAGGCTGAGCAACAGGCTGAGCCCCCAGGCGACAAGGGAACGGAGCAGCAGGGGGCATCTGCCGATCAGGCGGAGGAGACTCTGGAGGAGATGCCCCCGGCGGATCAGGTGGCGCCCATGGGAGAGGATGAGTCCCTCAGTGGGCCTGACTCCCCAGCACTCTCGGCGCCGGCTCGGGTGGAGGATTCTCCACCGGCACCAGTGGAGGAGCCAACACCGGCACCAGGGGAGGAGCCAACACTGGCACCGGTGGAGAAGCCAACACCGGCACCGGTGGAGAAGCCACCCGTTGCCAAGGAGGTCTCCGCCGGCCAGACGCCAGCGCTGGAAAAGGCCGCGCCGCAATCACCCCAGACGCCACCACCGGCCAAGAAACCCGCCCCTCAGGCTACCCCACCCGCACCCCACGATGCGGTTGACACCACCACCCCGCCAGCCGGGTCCGAGGGGACCCCCCCAGGGCAGAAGCCACCTGCCGCACCACCGGTGGCGGTCCCCCAGCCCTTGGGTGACGATGAATGGCCCGAGTGAGGGAGAGGCGACTAACTCTATGCCGCGTTTGTCCATGAAAGAGATCGGCCCCTACACCATCATTGTTGCCCTGTGCTTGATGCTCTTCAGCGGCACCGAGGCCCATGCCGTGCGGGTGGCCGTGTTCCCGGTGGATGATCTGAGCTCCGGCCAAATAAGCCTCAACCAAGAGACCACCGAGTGGTTGCGCCATGAACTCTCCTCCCGCGGTCTGACCTTGGTCCCCCAGGAGGAGGTGCATGGATTTATGGCTGCCCGACGTATCCGCCAGTTGGGCATGCTGCGGGCCGAGGAGATCCTGGCGGCGCACGGCGATCTCCAGGCCGATTTGCTACTCCTGGGCTCCCTGTGCCAGCGGAGCGAGGAGGCCGCGGTCCTGGGCGCGAGCATCTCGCTGATCAGGACCAGTGATGGCAAGACCATCTGGACGAGCAGCAAGGGGGTCAGTCTGGTGGATGAGCAGCGGTTGCTGGGGATCAACGCCCCCACCACCATGGCGGATCTGCAGGCAATTTTGGCCAAGGAGCTGTTTGCCAGCTGGCCCGTGGAGCTGCGGGCTGAGGCCGTGGGGGCCGCTGCCCAGGCCTCCGGAGTCCGGGAAGATACCAGCGTTGCCGTTGATTCTGTGTTGTTTGCCCCCAAATATGTCCGCCCCGGCCAAGAGGTCAAGTGCACCATCCGCTTCAAGGTCTGCAAGGATAGTGACCCGCTCAAGGTCTTTATTCGGGTCGGTAATCGTATCCATCTGGCCACCACCGGGGACGGCGTCTACTACCAGGTGAGCTGGGTGGGCGCCGACGACAAGGTCGGCCAGCCTGTGCAGGTGGCCATGAATGCCCAGGACACCCGCATCATCAATGGTCTGTGGAACGGCGGCCCCCAGGATGCCGCCTATCCGGTCAGCCTGATCCTGGAGTGGCCCTCCGGCAAACGGCAAGAGTCCTATCTCGGTAGTTATGTCGTCGACAGCGTGGCCCCGCAAGTCAAATTCAAGAGGCAGGGCCATACGGTCAACGGGGTCGCCGCCTTCCGCTCCGAGTTGCCGATCACCCCTCTGTTTATGCGCAACGAGCCCATCGTGCGCTGGGAGTTTACCATTGCCACCCCGCAGGGGGAGGTGGTGTTGCAGGATAAGGGGGGAGAGCAACCACCGGCGCAGTTTGTCTGGCGCGGGCAGAACCACAAGAGTCAGCGGGCCACCACCGGCCTCTATACCATTAGCTTAAAGGTCTGGGATCGGGCCCTCAATCAGGGAGAGGCCCGGGAGACGGTGCAACTCCTGGCCGAGGCCCCTGGCCTCGATCTGACGTTGGACAGTTCCGAGGAGCGGATCCATGCCCAGCTCACGGCCCAGGATGAGGTGGCGATAGAGTATTGGCGGATGGAACTGTGGAGCGCGGACAACACCATGCTCAAGACCTATGCCGGCCAATCCCTGCCGGCCCGGGTGCTGTTGCCCTCCTTTGCCCATGCCGTCGATCGGCAAAAGATTGATTGTGTCCTCACGGTGAGGGACTCCCTGGGCAGCCAGACGACCAGAAAGGTGCCGCGCCTCTTGGCCCGGATTGCTGCCGGCGGCCAGGCCGCCCCTGACCAACCCGCCGAAAGGGATAAGGCCGACTCCGGCGCCTGGCAGGCTGATTTCTAGCCATGCCCCTGTTCCGTCTCCTTGCCTGCATGGTGCTCTTGGGGGGTGCCCTCTCCGGGGGCGGTTGCCTATCGACCTCCTCCACGCCGGAAGTTCAGCTGTTGGTAACGTCCCCTTTGCCACCGATCTGCAGGATTGCGGTGTTGCCGTTTGTCAACCATACCGACTACGACCGCGGTGACCTGTTGGTCTACCGAATTTTTGTGGCCGAGTTGAATCGGCGGCAGGGTTTTACCGTGATCCAGGAGGGGGATGTGCGCAGGATCTACCGGCAGATGCAGTTGACTCCCAAGGAGAGCCCGGGCTATGAACAGACCTTGGTCCTTGCCGATCGCCTGGGCGTCGATGCCCTGATTAGCGGGGAGATTGTCACCATGCATGATGAGCAGCGGATGAAAGAGACCGAGCCGGTGCTGGCAGTCGATATGAAGTTGCTGCCGGCAGGGGCCACCAAGCCCTGGCTGACCAGTTACCACCGGCGCACGGGTGCCGAGTACCGTAAGGTCATGCACTTTGGCCTGGTCAATACCATGACCTCCTTGGCCACCGTGGTCAGTGGTGAGATCGTGGATGCCTGGTTGGCCAAGGGGTTGACCCCCTGTGGGACAAATAATAATTAGGAATTACGAATTAAGAATTACGAATGGAAAGGATTGGAGGAGGGTCTTCAATTCGTCATTCCTAATTCTCAATTCGTAATTAATCTTAAGGTGGATTGATGACGATTGGTGGAAGATATTTCATTTGGATGGCCCTGTTGTTGGCCTTGGCCGCTTGTGTGCCCTCCACGGGGAGCAGGGGGGGCATGGGGGGCGGGGTGAAGGCGCCGAAGCAGGGGTGCCTTGACTGCCACCCGGAGATGGCAACGCGTTTTGCCAGCGGGCAGGTCCACCGGCCGGTGGCAGAGAAGAACTGCGCGGCCTGCCATCTCCCCCACGGCATGATTGGCGGTATTCAGCTGCGCGCCAATCCCCCGGACCTCTGCTTCTCCTGTCATCAGGCGCAGGCCCGGGAGAGAGGAGAGAAAGCGGTGCACCAGCCCTTTGCCGAGGGCAAATGCAACCGTTGCCACGCCGCGCACAACAGTGAGTTTGCCCACCTGCTGACCACGATGGCCCCTGCCCTCTGTTTTAGCTGCCATGACCGGGCACCCTTCAGCCGTAAGTATGTCCATGCCCCGGTGGCGAATGGGTGCGCGGGCTGTCACCTGGCCCATGGGGGGGGGCAACCGCAACTGTTGGTGCAAGAGGAGGCCTTGCTCTGCCGGGGGTGCCATGACCCGGCGCAGTCCGGTTTTATCCAGAAGCACCGGGGCGTTGCGGTCACCAGCGGCTGCATGGGGTGTCACAACCCGCACAGTGCCGACACGGCGGCCTTGCTCAAGAGGGTGACCCATCAGCCGGTGAGCGCGGGGCAATGCCAGCAGTGCCATGGCACGGTGGCCGGTCCCTTGGCCCTGAAAAAAGAAGCCAACGCCCTCTGCCTCGATTGTCACCCCCGGGCCCAGGCCCAGGAGTTGCACTCCCCCTATCGCGCCGGCAAGTGCCTCACCTGTCACGCACCCCATGCCACCGAGTTCCCCGCCATGCTGGCCCGGCCGGGGGGCACGCTCTGTGGGCAATGCCATGGTGCCATGGTGGCCAAGAAGGCAGTCTCGGATCATCCCCCCTTCCGGGAGGGGAACTGTCTGGCCTGTCATCTGGGCCATGGGGCAACGGCAAAAGGGCTGTTAAAGGGAGGGGCCGAGTCCATCTGCCTCCCCTGCCATGACCGGCATGGGGGTGGAATGCGGGTGATGAGCCACCAGCCGGCCCGGGAAGGGAAGTGCCTCGTCTGTCATCAGCCACACTCTTCCGACTCCCCTCGCCTGTTGCGGGGCGGAGAGGGGCGCATCTGCCTCACCTGCCACCAGGAGACGGCCCGGGAGAAGGGGCGCGTCAACCAACACCGCCCCTTTGCCGATGGCCAATGCAGTCAGTGCCATGCCCCCCATGGCGCCCCGGGCGAGGCCATGCTGAAGCGCCCGCTGGCCAACGGTGAACTCTGCCTCGGCTGTCACGGCCAACTGAAAAACAGTCCCGGACGCCATGCCCCGTTCCAGCAGGGGAAGTGCCTGCTCTGCCACAACGCCCATGCCGGCGATGGCGAGGCCTTGGCCACCGATGATGCCGCCCGGAATTGTCTTGAGTGTCATCCGGCAGTGGCGACCCTGCTCCAGGCTAAGGGGGTGCTCCACCAGCCGTTTGCGGATCGGAATTGCGCGGCCTGTCACCTGGCCCATGGCGGCAGCCTGGCCAATGGCTTGAAAAAGCCCCAGCCGACCCTCTGTCTGGGGTGTCATCAGGAGATCGCCCAGGCGTGGCAGGAGGGGAAACCCCATCAGGCCGCGGTGGAGAGTTGCGCCAACTGCCACCTGGCCCATGGCTCCACCAAGGCCGGCTTGCTAAAGGGGTCGCTCAAGGAACTCTGCCTGAACTGCCATCCGATGTCCGAGAAGGAACTGCTGGCCAGCCACCAGGGGATCACCCCCCGGGGCGATAGCTGCTCCCTCTGCCATGACCCCCACGGCAGCACCGAGGCGAAGCTGCTTTATGCCAAGGGGCATGAGCCCTTTAGCAAAGGGGAGTGCCGGAGCTGTCACGCCGTGGCCACGGAGCTACCTAAGGCCACCATGGCCGCCAACAGCATCTGCTTTAGCTGTCATCCGCGTAAGGCGTTTCAAGGGCGGGTGGTCCATCGCCCGGTTCAGGAACAGGGGTGCGCGGTGTGTCATAGCCTGCATGCCGCCAAGTTCAGCGGCCTGTTGCCGGTAGCGGCGGGGAAACTCTGTCTGCGCTGTCACCGGGAGATCGCCACGACCCAGCGCTTCAGTCATCAACCGGCCAAGGATGGGCGCTGTCTCGGTTGCCACGCCCCCCACGCCTCCGAGTCCCCGAACCTCCTGCCCACGGATCTGGCCGCGGCCTGTTTCTCTTGCCACAAGGAGGTGGATAAGCGCTATGGCCAACCCCATCAGCCCTTTCAGCAAGGGCAGTGCACCGCCTGTCACCTGGCCCATGGTTCCGATACCGTGCAACTGCTGAAGGGGGAGGATGAAGCACTCTGCCAGCGCTGCCATGCCGCGACCACCATCCGCTCCCTGCACTCATTTGCCATGCCGATCAAGGGGTGCCTCACCTGTCACAGCCCCCACGGCGGCGAGGCCAAGGGGATGCTGCGCCAGCGCCTGCACGAGCCGTTCAAGAAGGGGTGTACCCCCTGTCACCAGGGTGATCAGCCGGTATCGACCAGGGTCTGCCTTGGCTGCCATGCCCAGGTGGCGAAGGACTATGCCCTGATCCACAGCCACTTGACGGACAGTGGCACCGGCAACGGCTGCGTGGGTTGCCATAGCCCTCACGCCGGCAATGACCGCATGCTCCTCATCGGCAGCCCGCAACAGGTCTGTCTCCGCTGCCATCAGGATACCTATGCCCGCCATGAGGGGAAGGCCTCGCAACACCAAAAGAGAGGGGAGTGTCTGGCCTGCCATGCCGCCCATTATCAAAAAGCGCATCAACCGCTTCCTGCAGCATGCGCTTTTCATTACGAATAATTATCTCGGGAGCATT
>CAYSFY010000025.1:30510-35102 GCA_964430285.1 uncultured Desulfobulbia bacterium | reverse complement strand
ACATTGAAATTACATTGGCAGATGGTCAGCTTCACGACTTTTTGCGAGTCCATCAAGATTCTCCCTAATCAAAGGAGCGGTACATGACTATTTCCCAGAAGATGCTTGAGTTTGGCCGACGCGGGTCGTGGATCCGCAAGATGTTCGAGGAGGGGGTGAAGCTGAAGGAGCAGTACGGTGCCGATCAGGTCTGTGATTTCAGCCTGGGTAATCCCGACCTGCCGCCACCGCCGGAGTTTGATCGGGCCTTACAGGCCTTGGCCGCCGACACCACCCCGGGCCTGCACATGTACATGCCCAATGGCGGCTACCCCTTTGTCCGCGAGCGCTTGGCAACCAGGATCTCAGCCGAGCAGGGGGTGACGGTGGCGGGGACGGACATCATCATGACCTGCGGGGCGGCGGGCGGCTTGAACGTGGCGCTGAAGGCGATCCTGAATCCCGGGGATGAGGTCATCATCCTCGCCCCCTATTTTGTCGAATATGAGTTCTATATCGACAATCATGGCGGGGTGGCGCGGGTGGTGCCCACCACCGCGGAGTTCGAACTGGATCTGAAGGCCATCGTCGCCGCCATCAACCCCAAGACCCGGGCCATCATCATCAACAGCCCCAACAACCCCACCGGCCAGATCTATGACGACCACTCCCTGCACAAGCTGGGGCACATCCTGGAGGCGGCCGGTGAAAAATTCGGTCCCATCTACCTCATTGCCGACGAGCCCTACCGCGCCATCTGCTTTGACCGGCATACGGTGCCCAGCATCTTCCACAACTATGCCGACAGCATCGTGGTCTCCTCGTTTTCCAAGGATCTCTCCCTGCCCGGGGAGCGCATCGGCTTTATCGCCTGTCATCCCGAGATCGCCAGTCGCGCCGAACTCCTGGACGCCATGACGCTGGCCAACCGCATCCTGGGCTTTGTCAACGCCCCGGCCCTGATGCAGCGGGTGGTGGCCCGGTTGCAGGAGGTGACGGTGGACACCGCCATCTACGCCCGCCGGCGGGAACTCTTCTGCCGCATCCTAAAGGAGTGCGGCTACGAATTTCTGCCGCCCAAGGGGGCCTTCTACCTCTTTGTCAAATCCCCCCTGGCCGACGAGGTGGCCTTCATCTCCATGCTCAGGGAGAACAGAATCCTGGCCGTACCCGGCCGCGGCTTCGGCACCCCGGGCTACTTCCGGCTCGCCTTCTGCGTCCCGGATGCCACCATCGAGCGGGCGGCCGAGGGCTTTGCCCAGGCCATGGCGATGGCAAGGAAAGGGTAGGGATTGACTCCCCTCGCTGGATATAGCTTGAAGAAAACGAAACCATGACCATGAAGATCGGCACCAGCAATAACCACGTCCGGGGTACTTTTAATTCTCCCGGCACCACAGGAGAGGACACATGATCCGTTGGTTGGAAATAAAAGGGCTGCGCGCCTTACGCCATGTCTCGATCGGACTGGACTCCTTTCAAGTCATGGTGGGTCCCAACGCCTGTGGCAAGAGCACCTTGTTCGACGCCCTGCTGTTGGTGCGGGATATCCTGACCAGTGGGCTGGAGTCCGCTGTCTTCGGCAACACCCGCGCAAACATCGCTCCCAGGGCGGTGGACCCGCTGGATCTGACCTGGCTACGCCAAGGGGGTGTGGTAGAGATCGCCATCACCCTGGAACTGCCTGACTCTATCGTTACGGCATTGGGTGATCGTTACCGTTTTGCCCGCTATGAACTGGGCATCCGCACGGATGACCGGCTGGGTTTCGACCACGAAACCCTGTGGCTTTGCAATGAGCTCAAAAAAACGGATAAACCTCAATTAGAACTCTTTCCGTATCCCCACCCCGCTCCGCTTCATATCGTCTTCCCCCCAAACCGAAAGAGTCCGCCAGGTTGGCGCAAGGTGGTCAGCAAGGTAGTGGAGAGCGGCAACGACTACTTCCGTTCCGAGACCTCGGAGTGGAACAACCTGTTTCGTCTGGGACCAGCCAAGAGCGCCCTTGCCAATCTGCCGGAGGATGAACAGAAGTTTCCGGCAGCCACCTGGGTCAAGCGGGTGTTGATGGAGGGAATCCATCGTCTGATGCTCAATGCGGAAAAGATGCGGATGCCGTCTCTGGCCGGTTCCCCCCGGGACTTTCTGCCGGATGGCTCCAACCTGCCCTGGGTTGTCCATGCCCTGGAAATCTCCGACAACACAGCCAAGAGGGAGTGGGTCGAGCACCTGGCCACCACCCTGGATGACCTCGAAGACATCCAAACGCGCGAGCGGCCGGAGGACCGTTCCCGGTATATCGAATTACGGTACAAAAGCGGCCTGATCGCCCCATCCTGGGTGCTCTCCGACGGCACCCTGCGCCTGCTGGCCTTGACACTGCTCGCCTACGCCCCAACCCCCCCGCATGTTCTATTGATCGAGGAACCGGAGAACGGCATCCACCCCAAGGCCATGGAGACGGTCATGCAATCGCTGGCCTCGGTGTATGATGCCCAGGTGCTGAGCGCCACCCACTCTCCGGTAGTGCTCAGCCTGTTACAGTTAAAACAGGTTCTCTGCTTCGGCAAAACCGACGCTGGTGCCGTGGACATCGTGCGGGGGAGTGACCACCCCCGTTTACGGGAGTGGCGCTCGGCCCTCAATCTTGGCGAACTCTTTGCCACTGGAGTCTTGGGATGAGGGACTGCATCTTTCTGGTGGCGGACAAAAATATGGAAGGGATGCTCAAGGGCTTTCTTATGAGAGAGGCCTTTCACCTCTCCCTGGGGTGCAAGGCCTTCACGTTCGATCCGAAGCAGGACCTACTGGTGGCCCACGGCCAGCATGACCCCGGGCTCTATACCAGGGCCAACGAGTTCTTGCAGCCTTACTCCAAAACCCACCGCCACGCCGTGGTCATGGTCGATGCCGATTGGGATGGTTCGCCGGGAGCAACCGCCATTCGACAACGTTTGCAAGACCATCTGGCCAATGCCGGTTGGCAGGATGGGCGTGGGTGTGGTGTGGTCATTGACCCGGAGCTGGAGAACTGGGTATGGCAGGAGAATCCCCGAGTCTGTGCCGCCCTCGGCTTCACCGGCACCTTCGCCGATCTCCGCGCGAGACTTGAGGAAAAAGGGCTCTGGCGCCCCCTGGAAACAAAGCCCCATTGGCCCAAGGAGGCTATGGAGTGGGTACTTCGTCAGAACAAAAAAAGGCGGTCCTCCGCCATCTATCAACAATTGGCCATGCAGGTGTCGGTGAAGGGGTGTAGCGATGAGGCCTTTCAGGATCTACGCCACGCCCTGGCGCGGTGGTTCTCCTGAACAACCCTGTGGTGGAAAAAAATAGATGCCGTAGCCGGGGGGGCGCACGATGCCCCCGGCCACGGGTAATGCCTTACCTCACCTCTTAAGCTTGGCAGCCAGCATGTCGCCCAGGGTGCCCATGGACGGCTTGTTCTCCTTCTGCTTCTCCTGCTGGAAGTGCCGGAACTCCTGACGGTTCTCCTGGTCATCTTCCTCCCTGCCCTTTTCCCGGCCGGCGGCCGGCGCCTCTTGGTTGTCCAGGGCCGGCAGGGCCAGGGAGATCCGCTTCTCATCCAGTTTGATGGCCTCGATCCTGACCTCCACCTCCTGGCCGATCTGCACCACCTCGCGGGGGTGGCTGATGCGGCGGCCGCGGGTCAGGTTGGAGATGTGGATCAGGCCGTCCACCCCCTCCTCCAGGGTGGCGAAGGCCCCGAAGTTCATCAGCCGGGCGATCCGCGCCTGATGCACCGACCCCTCCGGGTACTTGACCGTCACCATGGTCCAGGGGTCGGCCAGGGCGTTCTTGAGGCTGAAGGAGAAGCGCTCATGCTCCCAATCCAGCCGCATCACCACCACGTCCAGAAGCTGTCCCACATGCAAGCGCTCGTTGATGTCCTCCACATGGCCCCAGCCGATCTCCGACACCGGCAGCAGCCCCTCCAGCCCGCCAATATCGACAAAGGCCCCAAAGTTGCGGATGGAGGTGACCGTGCCGCTCACCACCTCGCCCTCCACCAGGGTCTCCCGCAGCCGCAGGTAGTTGAGCCGCCGCTCCTCCTCCAGGATCGCCCGGTGGGAGACGATGATGTTGCGGCCCCCTTCCCCGAACTCGATGATGCGGAAGGCGAGATGGCGGCCGATCACCTCCTCGCTCTCCACCCGACCCATACCGATCTGGGAGAAGGGGCAGAAGCCCCGGCTGCCCGCGATCTTGATCTCGTAGCCCCCCTTGACCTCCTTCTCCACCACCCCCTCCACCGGGATGCCGCCACTGAAGGCCTCGGCCAGATGGGCATTGGCCTCGGTCCCTTTGCCCTTACCCAGACGGGTGGTGAACTGCATGCCGCTCTTGCCCGCCCCCAGGAAGTAGGCGGTGATCTTCTCCCCCTCCTTGATGGTGGTCTGGCCCTCGGCATCCACCACTTCGCTGGCGGCAAAATACCCCTCGCTCTTGCCCCCCATGTCGATGAAGATCCACTCCTTGCTGATCCTGACCACGGTGGCCAGGACCTTCTGGCCGGCCTCCAGGCTCACGGGGGTGGAGTAACTCTCTTCCAGCATCTGGGCAAAACTCAACTCGTCTGTCATGTCTCATTCCTC
>CAYSFY010000025.1:30168-30500 GCA_964430285.1 uncultured Desulfobulbia bacterium | reverse complement strand
ATAATGGACGAGGCCGTTTTGGCCCCGTGGCGATTGGTTTAACTTGGCCGACCAGCTACTCACCGGCCGCTTGCCTTCTCGGGTCGGCGATCTCCACCCGTTCCACCTCCATGGTGGCGGTCTCCAGGATGGCGAAACAGGGAGTGGCGGCCTCGGCCCCCAACAACTCGCCGGGGTTGATCAACAGGCAGTCGCCCTGACGCTCGACCCCGTAGCGGTGGTTGTGGCCGCAGCACACCACCTGAAAGCGCCCCTGACAGGCCAGCCCCCGGGCCATCTCCGGGTAATGGGTAAAGGCGATGATAAGCCCCCCGGCCTCAATGGCCCCAAGG
>CAYSFY010000025.1:19672-30158 GCA_964430285.1 uncultured Desulfobulbia bacterium | reverse complement strand
CAGCATGAAGGGGGAGATCAGGTCCCCGCAGTGGATCACGGTGCTCACCCCGTAGGCGTTGCAGTAGCGTACCGCGGCCCGCAGGTTGAAGATGTTGTCGTGGGTGTCGGAAAGAATAGCGATTCTCATTGGTGTCGCTCTCGCAAAAATCGCTCAACCGACGCCGGCAGGCAGTGTCCCGTGTTGGTAGTGCATGGGCGGATGGGGAGTTTGGTGATTTTTTGTGCGATCCTCATTTGTCAATGATCTCCGTGCCCGCCGGCGGGGTGAAGCGGAAGCGCTCGGCCGGGGCCTCCACATTGGTGGTAACCTTGGAAAAGACCAGATCGGTGATGGTGCCGAACTTGTCGGTGACCTTGAGCCGCTGCAGCAGGAAGCTCTGGCGATCGACCCAGATGTTGATGAAGTCGATCTGGGGGTGCCCCTTCTTGGGCGTCAATTTCAACTGATAGGTGGTGCGGGGCTCGGTGAGGTCCTCCTCCTCCGGGCCGGCCACGGTGAAGTCCCGCTCAATATCGCCCGTGCCGGTGAAGAAGGAGTAGGTGACATCGCTCTCCAGGTAGTCCTTGGCCTTGGTGACCATCATCTGTTGCTCCTTGGCAAAGTACATGGATATTTTATCACCGTCGCAGACAAAGACCTGCTGGTTTGGCTCCCGGTAGTCCCAGCGCATCAGCCCCGGTTTGGCCAAGAGCATGGTGCCCGATCCCAAGCGCTCCCGGTCACTCATGCGGCTGGTGGTGGTCTGCTGGAAATCGGATTGCAGGGTCTTGGTCTTGGCATAGGAGGACTGCACCATCTTGGCCACCTCCAGGGGCGGGAGATCGGCAGCCTGGACAGACGGGATGCCGGCCAGCGGGGTGAAGAGCAGGAGAAAAAAGAGCAACGACAGGCAGGAAGGGTTCATGTTGGGTATCCCATTAATTTGACAAGGTAGGGTGGGCTCAGGTTTCACCAGCCCACCGGTTTTTGGTAATGATCGCGAGAAAATACATTCATGGTTATTGGCCTGTAGTTTAGGATGTGGGGGGAAGTTGGCCGCTGCCCGGCAGGTTGCCTCTTCACCCACCCCCCAACCCCCTCCCCTCAAGGGAGGGGGAGCTGCAAGCAAGTTCTTAACAGGTGAACAGTGAAACTGTTTTCCCACCCTACAGCCCACAGACCAATAGCCTACGGCCTAATCCCCTCCTACACCTGGAGCAGTTCGATGCGGCGGCCGAAGATCTTGCCGGCCGTGGCCAGGGCCGCCTCGGTGACGTCCGAGACATAGAAGCGGTTCTCCCCGCCCTTGGCCAGGGTGGCATCCAGCTCCGGGTGGGTGGCCAAGTACCCCTTCAGGCTGGCGGAGACCTCCTCCGAGGAGTCGATGATCTCGACCCGCTTGCCGATCCGGGGCTGGATCAAGCGCTTCAACAGGGGGTAGTGGGTACACCCCAGGACCAGGGCATTGACCTGCTGGGTCTTCAGCGGATGGAGGTAACGCCTAAGGATCATCTTGGTCTCCCGCTTATCCAGCCACCCCTCCTCCACCAAGGGCACCAACAGCGGGCACTCCTGGCTGATCACCTTGCACGCCGGGGCTGCGGCCTCGATCTTTCTGGCGTAGACGCCGCTCTTCACCGTGGCCCGGGTGCCGATGATGCCGACCTTCATCCGGGCCTTGGCGGCGTCGACAATGGCCGCCACCCGGCTGACCGCCGGGTTGATGACGTCAAAGACCGGCAGACGAAACGAGGCGAGCATCTCCTCGCTGGCCACCGAGGCGGCCGTGTTGCAGGCAATAATAATCAGCCGCGCCCCCTTGCCAAGCAAAAAATCGATATTCTCCCGGGTGTAGCGGCGAATGGTCTCCGGGCTCTTGGAACCGTAGGGGGTGCGGGCCAAGTCGCCAAAGTAGACCAAATCATAGCCGGGCAAGGCCTGTTCAACGGCGTGGGCAACGGTCATGCCGCCGACACCCGAGTCAAATATACCGATCATAGGAGAGGGGGGAAAGGTGAAGGATGAAAAGTGAAAGGTGAAGGGTAATAATACTCAATCCGGCGAATAGCCGTCCCGGCGGTCGATCAGGTAGTTGTTGCCATCCAGGGCCTTGACCTTGTGCTTGACCTGGGAGGCCACCGCCGCCACCTGGCCGGAGTGCTGAAACTTGCCATGGCCGGTGGGGATGACGGCGATGGAGATGCTGAGCAGCCCGAAGCGGGTCTCCCGCCCCTGGCGGTCCTTCTCCACAAAGCCCCCCTGGTGGACGTCCTCCGGCTCGATGAACAGGTTGCGCACCGCCTCGAAGTTGGCCAGGATCCGCTCGCACACCTCCACCATCCGCTCCTCCGGGACGATGAAGACATAGTCATCGCCGCCCACATGGCCGATGAAGCTCTGCTGGCGGGCGATCTGATCGATGACATTGACAATCACCCGGGCCACCATCAAGATGACCTCGTCGCCCCGGGAGAAGCCGTAGTGGTCGTTGTAGGGCTTGAAGTTGTCGATATCGACGTAGCAGACCGCCATTGGCTCCTGGTTGGCCAAGGCACTTTGGATGGCGTTCAAGATCGAGGTGTTGCCCGGCAACTTGCTCAAGGGGTTGTTGTCGAAGACCCGGTTCATGCGGGCCTCGGCCAACTGGATGCGGAGCAACAACTCCTCCGGCGCCACCGGCCGCTCAATGAGGTCATCCACCGGCAACACATGCCAGTCCAAGCCGGCCGCCATCTCCTCCCGGGAGAGGACCAAGAGGATGGGAATATTGGTCTTCTGCAGGCAACCGCTGGCCACCCGGATCAGATCCAGGTCGCCATTGCCGGCAAACCCCTTCTCCACCAGCAACAGGTCGGGCGGGTCCTCCAGAAACAGCCCCACCGCCGTGCGGATACTGGGGCAGGTGATCAGTTGATACCCCTTGGCCTCAAGGGAGATGCGGCTCTCCGGCCTCTCCAGGATAGAGGTGCCGGCCACCAGGATACGGGCCACGGCTCACCCTCCTTCCGGGGGGCCATCCTCGGCCTTGATCTCCAGGCTGAACCCCTTCACATCCCACAGCTTCTCCTCCACCTGCTCCACAATCTCATCGATGTCGGTGGCATTGAAATTCAACAGCTCCCAGGCCCGCTTGCTCAACATCGGCACCTTGTTGTCCCCGGCATGGCCGTAGCCCATGCCCCGGATAACGATATCACTGAAGTGGATGATGGAACTGGTCACCTGTTCGCTGTGGGCCTTACGCGGGTCATGGTGGCAGGAGACCGGCTCGATCAACTTAGGCGGCAGGTTCCACCCCTTGGCCAGCCAGCCGCCGGCCTCGGCGTGGTCGAGCCCCAGGATCTCCATCTCGGCTTGGCGCATGGAGACCTTGCGCTCGCGGACCAGGCGGTTGATCATCTCGTACTCCTGGGGCAGCTCCATCTTGATCGCCACCTTGCCGATGTCGTGGATCAGACCGGCGGTGCTCACCTCTTCCGGCTCCTTGACCCCCATGCGCTTGGCAATGACGCTGCAGACCACGGCGCACCCCAGGGAGTGCTGCCACAGCTCCACGTCCTGGTCCTCCATCACCTCGAAGATGGAGGCGCTGATGATCAGACTCTTGACCACGTTGAAGCCCAGGAGGATGATGGCGCTGCTGATGGAGCTGATCCGCTGGGGGAAGCCGTAGAAGGCGGAGTTGACCAGTTTGAGCAGCTTGGCCGCCAGGATATAGTCCTGACTGATCACCCTGCCCATGTGCTCGGTGGTGGTGTCCGGGTCATCGGCCAGCTTGGTCAGCTTGGCCACGATCCCCGGCAGGGTGGGCAGATTCTTGGTCTGGCGCAGGGCCGCCCGGAACTCTTGACGTTTGGCCTCTTCCATCACTCTTCCTCTCCTCCCCGCGCGTCCACCACTCTCTTCATCAACCGCTTCTTCAAGTAGACCAGGGGCGGCACCTTGCTCACCTCGGAGAAGCGCTCCTCGATCTCCAAGAGCTCCTCGCGCAGGCTCTTCTCCCCCGGGGTGGACAGGGGGTGGCCCTCCACCGTCAGCTGGACGATTTCCATCTTGAGAAAGCGCTCGATCAGGCTGGTGGTCAGGGGGGTACCCTTGCCGCACAACACCCGGCCCTCGGGGGTCATCACGTCTTTGCCCAGGGTCATCCCTTCCTTGGCCTGGAGGGTCAATATCTGCTGCACAGCGGCTCCTTTGGCGGAGAGAATGAAGGTGGATTCGCCATCGACATGGCCGTTCATGGTTCACAGCCCAGGGGGCGGAACAGGGAGCACCCCTCTCTCCCTCCCGCCCTCCCCTGGAGTGGAAACCATTTAACCAGCTATACCACTTTTTTTCAACCTGGCCTGCAACAATATTTGCGGAGGGCGCGGGAGGCGCGTCGAGGAGAGGGGGGCGAGGAGGAGGGGTGGGGAGACCGGCAACCGGGCGGACGTCCCGGGCTTAATCCCTTCGTAATCAGGTCAAGGTCTCCGACATGGTGATTGCGTCGGTGGCCTATGCGGTCAATCGCGCATGTCTCAATCCCTTCGTAATCAGGTCAAGGTCTCCGACTTATGATCCTGGGGTGTTCCATTGGGCTCAAACTTTCCCGTCTCAATCCCTTCGTAATCAGGTCAAGGTCTCCGACTATCGATGGCATCGATGTGCACGTAGAGAAGTATCGGTCTCAATCCCTTCGTAATCAGGTCAAGGTCTCCGACACAAATGCCAATGAGAGCAAGATTACTGCCGAAAAGACGTCTCAATCCCTTCGTAATCAGGTCAAGGTCTCCGACACAAGTAGAGAAATTCTAACATTAAGAGGAATGGCGATCTCAATCCCTTCGTAATCAGGTCAAGGTCTCCGACTGGAATGAACACATGGAAGAGAAGTTCTATCGGGCTGTCTCAATCCCTTCGTAATCAGGTCAAGGTCTCCGACTGGGACCAGCAGATTCTTGGGAACAAGCATGGAAGGGTCTCAATCCCTTCGTAATCAGGTCAAGGTCTCCGACTTCGCTGTATTCCTCCTGTGGATGGTAGGGATTCCCGTAGGGGTCTCAATCCCTTCGTAATCAGGTCAAGGTCTCCGACATCGACAGGATCAGCGCAAGCATGGTGGCTAAATACCGTCTCAATCCCTTCGTAATCAGGTCAAGGTCTCCGACCAAGGGTCTGCTGGTGCTTCGGCTAATTCATTTGCTGTCTCAATCCCTTCGTAATCAGGTCAAGGTCTCCGACTTGACCAAAACCTTAGCAAAAAAAACGGAAATCGTGGGTCTCAATCCCTTCGTAATCAGGTCAAGGTCTCCGACCAAATGAGACGTTCACGGCGTTGGCTGAGATCAATCGGTCTCAATCCCTTCGTAATCAGGTCAAGGTCTCCGACAGTTACTACGTCTCCCTGCCCGGGGTCAAAAGCAAGCGTCTCAATCCCTTCGTAATCAGGTCAAGGTCTCCGACCAGGACAAACCGATGCCCCATTGGTCCGGTCTCCCGTCTCAATCCCTTCGTAATCAGGTCAAGGTCTCCGACGTCGTTCATTACCAAACGAAAGAGCAGAAGCGAAACGGTCTCAATCCCTTCGTAATCAGGTCAAGGTCTCCGACGAGGCTGCAGCTCGCAACAGGTATCTGATTTGGCTAGGTCTCAATCCCTTCGTAATCAGGTCAAGGTCTCCGACTATCATCGGAGCAATCATTATGGTCCATAGTGATGATACGTCTCAATCCCTTCGTAATCAGGTCAAGGTCTCCGACCAACGTCCTGGGTGTCGATCCTAA
The DNA here is from genome assembly GCA_964430285.1 of uncultured Desulfobulbia bacterium. Taxonomy (GTDB): domain Bacteria; phylum Desulfobacterota; class Desulfobulbia; order Desulfobulbales; family VMSU01; genus VMSU01. The sequence continues at coordinate 24,411 of CAYSFY010000025.1, read as the reverse complement.
AACCATACTGGGTCTCAATCCCTTCGTAATCAGGTCAAGGTCTCCGACGACAAAACCGACGATGAGGTCACAAAATCACTTGGGTCTCAATCCCTTCGTAATCAGGTCAAGGTCTCCGACGAGGTTGCCAGCATCTTATGGCGAGAAGTTGCTCAAATGTCTCAATCCCTTCGTAATCAGGTCAAGGTCTCCGACTTCAATTAACATCACATACTAACTATCAGATGACTATGTCTCAATCCCTTCGTAATCAGGTCAAGGTCTCCGACCTCACTGCGGCCATCTTCGAGATCCAGATTCTTTCGTCTCAATCCCTTCGTAATCAGGTCAAGGTCTCCGACAGGAGAGAGTATGCTTGAGAGACATGACCTGCGAGAGTCTCAATCCCTTCGTAATCAGGTCAAGGTCTCCGACTTATGGCCGTTGACGGACCTAATAAAAGATTTTGACGTCTCAATCCCTTCGTAATCAGGTCAAGGTCTCCGACGCCGCAGTCAAACCGCTACAGGCGAAAATCGCCGAGTCTCAATCCCTTCGTAATCAGGTCAAGGTCTCCGACTCCACCCTCTGATGCGCCAACCACCACGGCCCTGGCCAAGGCCATTTCCTGTAACCCCCTGGCACGATCCCCATTTGTCGTCGATCACCTCCCCTCCGGCGGCCCCTCATGCCTCTTTTATCCATGGTTATCAGCATGGTACAGAATCCTGTAACCACCCCCCGTTTTTGCCCTTCACAAAAAATCCAGCCCGGCACCGGCAGCTCCCTGCCCGGTGCACGCCTCTCCCGCCATCACAAGATATAGACCTCCTCCTCCCGGCTCACCTCCCCCTGGCCGATGATGGTGAGCCCCCGCTCGCAGCCGGCGCACAGGGGGTAGATCCGCACGCTGTCCTCCGCCTCGCAGATCACCTCATTGATGCGCGCCTGCAACCGCTCCAGCAGCCCCCGGTCCAGGAGACACTCGAAGACACTATACTGCACCCGGTCACCGAAGTCTTGCACGGTCTTGGCCACGCGCAGCCGGCGCCGGTCGTCGGGGATGTCGTAGGTGACAAGATAGAGCATGGTCAGCCCGCCCCGGGGGTGAAGGGGTGGTACGGGGCATCCTCCTGGATCACCCGGGCCATGGCCTCGGCCTGATGGCGGAAGCACTTGCGCAGGGTGGTGCGCTCGCCACTGGCCGGCAGCAGGAACTCGGCGTTCAGCAGCCGCTCGTATTCGGCAAAGTAGCGCTTCAAGGCCTCGCGGGTGAAGGCGACACCGCCGCTCTCCGGGTGGGCGTGGAAGTCCTGGGCCGCGAACACCCGGGTCGGCCACCGGGGCACGAAACTCCTCCATCAGGTCGGCGGCCAGGGAGGCCCGGCCGTAGGTGGCGCTGTGGAAGTAGCCCAGGTAGGGATCGAAGCCCAGGCCGTCCAGGAGCGAGCCGATCTCGTTGAAGATCATGGTGTAGCTCAGGGAGAGGATGGCGTTCACCGGGTCGGTGGGCGGCCGTTTCCTGCGGCCCGGGAAGGAGAAGTCGGCCAGCACCATCTTGGCAAAGCCCTGGAAGTAGCTTCTCGCCGCCTCCCCCTCCAGGCCCATGACCTGGTCCAGGGTGTTGGCCGCGGGCAGCGTGGCCAGCCGCTCCCGCAAGGCCGCGCCCTCCGCCGACAGGTCGATCTCGGGGTGGTTGTAGGCAAACTCTCGCAACAGGTGCAGGCAGTTGGCGAGCTTGCCGCCGACGATCTCCCGGGCCACGCGCACCCGAAAGGCCTCGTCCTGGTAACGGGCGAACTGCTTGATGCGCAGGGCGATGTTCTTGGTGGTAGGCGAGGTGAGCTGGCCCACCAACCTGCCGGAGCGGGTGTGGATGGCCAGCTCGATGCCGTGCTCCATCAGTTCGTGCACCGCCTGGGTGGTGAACTGCACATTGCCGAAGATGAGCACCGCCCCGATTTTGTGGCACTGGACATCCAGCAGGATCTGGCCCTCCTTCTCCACCAAGAGCCGATCGCCGGTCTTGCGCAGGACCGAGTTCTGTTCCGTGAGGTAGAGGTTGGCCATGGTCACCCCTCCTGCCGGCGGCATCGGCGATAGGCTTCGAGATCAAAGGGGGGCGGATACGCGAGGACCCGCCGTTTGTGGGTGGAGAGGGGATAGGGGGTCAGCATCAGGCCGTTCATGAAGGTGACCCCGAGGTAGGTGAAGCCCTGGGCAAAGGAGACCACCTCCCCCTCGTCCAACTTGAGCAGCAAGGAGTCCAGGACCTGGGCGGAGAGGGCCATGGCCTCGTGGGCCTCTCGCGGTGAGCGGCAGAGGACCACATAGTCATCGCCATAGCGCAGATAGCGGTACCCCCGGGCCAGCATGGCCTCGTCCAGTTCGTCGAGAAAGAGGTTGGCCAGCAGCGGCGACAGGGGCGAGCCCTGGGGCAGGCCTTGCCGGATGGTGGCGAGGGTGCCGTCCCAGACCTCGGCCGCCAGCCACTGGGCGATGAGCCGTTGCCCCTCCGGCTCCGGGATGAAGCGCGCCACCCGGGTCATGAGCAGCTCGTGGTCAACGGTATCGAAAAAGGCGTCGATGTCGGCATCCACCACCCAGCAGTAGCCCTGGTCGTGATACTCCTTGATGGCGTGCACCGCCTGCCGCACCGACCGCCCCTGGCGGTAGGCGTAGCTGCACGATTCGAACTCGCGTTCCAGCAGCGGCTGGTAGCGATGCAGGAGGGCGGTCTGCACCACCCGATCCCGGACCGCGGGGATGGAGAGAGGGCGCGGCTCGCCGTTCTTCTTGGCCACCTGGATGCGCAAGAGCGGCAAGGGGTGGTAGCGGTGGCCGGCCAACTCCCCACGCAAGGCCAGGAGGTTTGCGGTCACCCCCTCGGCGAACTGATCAACGGTGACCCGGTCCACGCCGGCGCAGCCGTGGTTCTCCTGCACGGCAAGAAAGGCGTGGTGGAGGGCGGTGTGGTCGAACATGGCGGGGCTCCGGTGGTGGATAGTTACGAATGAGGGATGACGAATTGGCCGCCGGCCCTGCCGAGGCGCGCCATCCGTCACCCAATTGCCGCGTAGGAGTAGGTTGGGTAGAGCGCAGCGAAACCCAACGCTGTCGCCCCAAGCACAACCGCGTGAGCCGGCCAACCGTTTAATCACCGTCTCAATCCCTTCGTAATCAGGTCAAGCTCTCAGAGTGCGATAATCATTTCGATGATGGCGCTGTTGTTGCGTCTCAATCCCTTCGTAATCAGGTCAAGCTCTCAGAGGTTATGCAGGACGCGTTTATCAACGGCATTTCGTACGGTCTCAATCCCTTCGTAATCAGGTCAAGCTCTCAGAGGCGGACAATGTGCATTTTTCAGTGTGGAATTTTCACGTCTCAATCCCTTCGTAATCAGGTCAAGCTCTCAGAGTACTTGGGAATGTTGCGGAAAAGTCGCTATTTGGTGGTGTCTCAATCCCTTCGTAATCAGGTCAAGCTCTCAGAACTCTATTGAAGGATTATGGGATCAAATGGATCAACTGTCTCAATCCCTTCGTAATCAGGTCAAGCTCTCAGAGTCTTGATAGTGTACCCGATGGCATTATCCAGAGCAGAGAAGTCTCAATCCCTTCGTAATCAGGTCAAGCTCTCAGAGGGTAATTTCGATTATCCAACCAACACGGCAAATTTTAGGTCTCAATCCCTTCGTAATCAGGTCAAGCTCTCAGAGCCTCTTTGAGCGCGGCATTCAGCCGGTTAAGCTCGGCGTCTCAATCCCTTCGTAATCAGGTCAAGCTCTCAGAGAGCGCTCGGACAGCGAGTAGCGCCGGGCGATATGCGGTCTCAATCCCTTCGTAATCAGGTCAAGCTCTCAGAGTCCACGGCGCGGCCATGATGATCGCCCAAATCCCCGTCTCAATCCCTTCGTAATCAGGTCAAGCTCTCAGAGGTGATTGGGGCGCTGCGGGAGGCGGAAAGGCATCATTTGCGTCTCAATCCCTTCGTAATCAGGTCAAGCTCTCAGAGCATGCTTTTGGCCTGCGCCAACGGAGTGATCGATGTCTCAATCCCTTCGTAATCAGGTCAAGCTCTCAGAGTGTTCATTTCGGGCAGCAAGACCTATGTCAATTTCTGTCTCAATCCCTTCGTAATCAGGTCAAGCTCTCAGAGAGAGGTGGTGCTCTCGACGGTAAGTATCTATATGCAGTCTCAATCCCTTCGTAATCAGGTCAAGCTCTCAGAGTAAAACTACACTTAGTACTACAAAAATCGTTAGATCCAGTCTCAATCCCTTCGTAATCAGGTCAAGCTCTCAGAGCTACTGATGGCCGCCCCGGTGTCGCACCGGTAACAAGTCTCAATCCCTTCGTAATCAGGTCAAGCTCTCAGAGCCCAATTGGGTCCACGGAGATTGCTCTTGTCGGTACAGTCTCAATCCCTTCGTAATCAGGTCAAGCTCTCAGAGGGCACCCCTCTTTTTCATCAACACCGACGGCCTGTTCCAGGGCCGTTTCCTGTAACCTCCCGTGACTATCCCCATTTATGGTAGTTCACCTCCTCTCCGCCGGCGGCTCTTGCCGCCTTTTCGTAATGATATCCTCGTATTGCCACGATCCTGTAACCTCCCCTCAAAATCGGCCTTTAAAAAAATCCACCAAACAAGCGGTAATCCAAGCAGATAACGCACAACACCTCCGCCCCGCCCACACCGTGCTCGCCTCAAAACGGGTCATGGTCGAAGATCACCACATCACCGGTCACCGGCGACCGGT
>CAYSFY010000025.1:15931-19662 GCA_964430285.1 uncultured Desulfobulbia bacterium | reverse complement strand
AGCCTCCTGGCCTTGCCGTGCAGGGCATGGGCCACGACCAGATAGAGCCAAACCGGGGCGCGGCCGGTGAGCACCACCTCTTGGCCCTCGCCCGCCTGGGCGAGGGCCTGGGCCAGGTAGTCCGCCAGGTCGGCCAGCTTGGCGGTTTCGGAAAACAACCGTGACAGGTCGATGCAGATCATCCGAGGCCTCCGGGGTTGGCGAAGCCGTGGATGACATCGTAGCTCACCACCTGCCACGGCGGGTTGGTCTGGACGTATTGGGCCTTGATACGGCGGTTGAAGGTCAAGGAGGCGGCCACCACGCTGGTCACCTTCTGACCGCCGGTGAAATCGATCATCACCTCCTCCTCGGCGAAGTGGTGGCGCTGCAGAAACGACCACAGACAATCGAGAAACTAAGACCACCTCCTCCTGCAAGGCCAACACCCTTGGCTACAATATCAGGGAGGTTAATCAATCGTTGGTTAGAGCCCAGCGAAACCTAACGCCTTTCTGCTGAGGTCAGGCTACTCGTGGCATTGCAGCCCGTCACAGAGGGCTTGAAAACTGTCTGACTGGCCAAGTATCTCGGGCCCAATGGCCCGCAGCTTATTCACCGATTCCTTCTCCAGATGGAAGTTTGTTGGCAGATTCAGGAAATAGTCTCGTTTGTTCTGCTCATCAATCTGATCAAAGCCAACATAAATACCATAAGTGTCCACATGCTTTGGCGGCTTGGTAGGAATTTTGGCGTCAGCACACGCCTTCCCGAGGATCTGTTCGCATGCAGAGTAGGAGTCTCTATCCTTTTTCCAGCTCTCAAAAGTCTTAATGAGTTCCTGAACCGTCTCGAACGAGTAATTACTCATGGGGATAGAGGCAATGGTATCAACAACCTTGGGTAACGATGGACTACTGGGGGTATTGTCGATATCCGTCTTGGGATCGGTACGGGCGTCAACCACTATCACCACGAGCTTTTTAATTATTCCGAGGTTGATTTTGTTCGGAAGATTCCATGATGGGTCATTTGAATTAATAGCAGTCAGAGGTCCGCGCAGACCGATGTTGTCCGCTACCCCCCCGTCGAGTAGGTGAATGAAGGGCCTTTCCTCACGATTTTCGTATGAACGGGCAATACGAGCCCGATTAAAGCGAGGCGGATTGGTCATAAGATCATCATGTGCTTTCGTGATCCACACGGGTTCCTGGTAGTTGCAGCTCCCTGAGTAATTGTTCAAGATCAGGGTGGGGAAGGCAACAGGAAAAGCTGACGAAGCCGCAACCGCACGTCCGACATGTACTCCACCCAGATCTGAGCACAAAAGGTCAAACTGATCCTGGCTAAAGGTAAACGGAGACCCCATGTTGATGTCGGTGGCGTTCAACAAAATAAATGGCCGACGCCCACGATTGATCAGCTCGGCGAAGCTGCTTTCCCCATAGATCGTTTGATCATAGAGCTCAGCCGCCAGATCGATCCGGCCAAAGGATGGCGAGGCCAGACGAAACCAATTAATCGGATTGAACAGGGATGCAATCAGTTCCCCCTCGACATTTCGGTACAAGAATTCCTTCTCGAACCGTTCAGGATCAAACAGTTTGTCCCCGTACACGCCGAAATAGGCGGCGGTGAAACTGCCACCGGAAACAGAAGAGATGACATCGACTTCGTCAAGCAGCGAGCGCTCTTCACCTTCCCAGCTGATTTTCGTTTTTCGAAGTTTTTCCATGATGCCATACGAAAGAGCGGCTGCCCGGGTGCCTCCACCAGAGAAGGTCAGAATGACGAAAAGGCTGTCTGAATTTCCCGGAGTTTTGAGATTTTCAAATCGATACCCGGTCTGCAAATTGTATTGGGTGAGTTGCGGATTGGCTGGATACGTGGCACAGCCTGCCAGAAGCAGGACCAGAAGCGCCGCTAAGATTCTATGGATAAGGTTCTTCATACAGCACCTCAAACAGACTCAAAATCAGTAATAATAAGAGGACTGAGCGACGTCGTTTGCCTGACGACCATGGTCACAACAGACGGTCTATAGTCATTTCCTGCCAGTGAAAAATCGTGGGTGCCGGTTTCCACCATCAGTGTATCGTTGGTCATTCCGGCATCCAGGCCATCAATACGGACAATCCGATAATCCTGATACGAGACGACTACATATTCCATGAGCTTTCCCCCTTCAGGGTCCGTGTGCACCCAGTCAAATTATCGTTTCCCCTTTTTACTGTGATGCATGTTCTCTGCTTTCTTTTCATGCCAACCTCCTGTTGTTTGTTTAGTAATGGTTACCCGCTTCCAGTAATTGATTTACCCGGCGGTGGTCATCCCTTCCCAATCAGGTCACAGCTACGCCCCAAACCTAACCCGCCAAAATTGTCTTCACCTTGGCTACCTTTTCAAACTGCTTCCCCTTTTTGTTCTTCACCTCCCACCGGCCCTCTCTTTGCCAGCGCTCCTTGAAGGCCAGGGCCAGTTGCTTCCGGTGCTCATCTCCCCCTTGCTCAAGCCGTTTCCAGATAGCCAGGTTGGGGTCGCTCGCGTCAATCGGCGCAAACTTTATGGCTATGGCACGCTGCTGTACGCAGGCCAGGTCCCGTGCCGTCTGATCCATGCCTTGCCACTGGGTGCTTAAGGCCGCTTCCGCAACTGCCGCCTCTTGAAGTTTGATTGTCTCCTGGTCACGCAGGCGCTGTTTCTCGCGTTCCTCCTCCCTCACCTCTGCCATGGGCGTAAAGGAGAGTTTGACCCACCCCATGGGCAAGGCCTGTTGACCGTTTGTTGCCACACGACGGCTCTTGGGGAAGGGGAAGCCGAGATATCTGGTTGCCAGATCAAGCTTGCCGCGCAGATCATCGTTTAGGTCGGCCGGTGTCAACAATTGGCCGGTCATGCCCCGCCAACCACTCCCCCAGGCCATCTGGACAATGGCTTCATTGGCCGTAAGACGCTCAAGTTCAGCAGCCAGGGTTTTGCCATAAAAGTTGCGGAGTTCATCAACAGGCATGTTTTTCTTGTCGTCCAGGAAGGCAAGCTCCGTCTCCAGGGTGTGACGCGTAAGGTCGCGACAGGCACCAAGCAGCCAGGTCAAGTCGATGGGGTCATGCCTACCCAAATATCTTGTCTTACCGTGACACGCCCCTACAAGATAGTCGTCAAAGGAGACCATGCCGTGGCTCTTGGACCTCTCCGCCAATTTCTCTACCCAGATGGGTGGCATCAGTTTGGCCGCTAACCCCTTGGCTGCCGGCGAAGTCAACCGATGGACCACCGCAGCCTGTAGACCAAGGGCCTGCGGAGGAAAAGAAAAATCACCAACAGTTAGCGCCCGCATCAGATTGACATTCGGATTTTTGCCAAGAATATATTGCAGCAGGGATTTATCCGCTTCTTTCGGCCTTGTCCGCGTCCCACCCCTTTGGGACAGGGCATTGATTGCCCCCTGAAGCAAGTGTTGATCACTGCCGGTGGCCAGCTTACGGATGATGGCCGTCCGTAACGCGCCCTTGAGTGAACTGCCGGGGATAAAGGGATTGGCCATGCCGTCACGGATATGGGGCAGGATTGTTTGCGGCGGTTTTTGGGCAGCAAGTGGCAGCGAATGGCTGGAGACACTCTCCAGAGGAATACCGTTTTTAGGCAGCCACTCCCCCACGCCTTGCGCCTCAATGACTTGAGTAAAGGTGTCGATCGCCTCCCTGCCCAGTTTCTCCACGGCCGCAAACATCCGGGCACTGTCAATGACCTGG
>CAYSFY010000025.1:588-15921 GCA_964430285.1 uncultured Desulfobulbia bacterium | reverse complement strand
ATTCTGTTGCCTTGACGCAAAAAATCAAAACCCTGCTGCAACTTCTCCCCTGTACCGACATGTAAGGGGGTGATCAGCGTCAGGGCACATCGGAACACGGAGCGTATCGCTTTTGTCGTCATGGCTTGGCACCTGTTGGTTGTCCGTTCAATTTCACGGGGATGCTGAAGGCCCGTCCGCAACGATAGACGGCGTGGGGGATGGTTGCGGATGGTTCGATCACGCACACCACGTCCCCTTCGGGCTTGGCCCGCACCACTGCCCCTTCCTCAATCATCCACAGGTCGCTCCGCCGGTACTGGGACACTTGCGGTGCTGCGGCGTGCCCCACCCGGCGGACCAAGTAAAATGCGGTGTCGGGTGCCTTCAGGATACCCCTGCCGACCTCGTCTTTGGTTGGATGATAGAGGGAGAGCAGGAGATGAGAGTCGGTGGAGGAGCCGCAAGGGAGATCGGAGGGAATAGCCTCGGAGGCGACAAACGACCCCCGGCCCACCGAACGATCTCCCCCCAGGCCGGTGTCGGCAAGGAGACGCAAGGCCGCTTCAAAACGTTGTTGTGCCCCTTCACTGACAAAGGAGGCTAAGAAGAACAAGCCGCTCTTGCCTGCCGAGTTGAAGTATTGGTCAGCGCAATAATAAAAAGCGCCATCGACCGGACCGCCTGAGAGTTGGTCGATGCGCAGGCGTGGCCGTTGCGATAGCGAGTAATAGGCATCCGGTTGCCCGCACTCAGTGGCCAAGGAGGCGGGTGGCAGCGGGAAAGCGGTATCCGGTCTGATATCATCCAGGGCGACCTTGCCGCCCTGGATGATAGAGGTAAAGAGATCCTTACAGACAAAGCGGATCCCTCTCAGGTCTTTAAAGGTGAGACGCTGGTCGTTGGTCGCGGTGATCTCCGCAAATAGATAGTCCAGTGCCCCCAGGGGAAGCGGGTAAAAGGGTATGTCGTTGATCAGGGGGAAACAGGAACTGACCAGGAATGGTGCCTGGAGACAGAGCTGTTCCGGCACGTCCTGGGGATAGAGCAGCAGCCACTGTTGGATGATTGCCCCCCACAGGGTATCGGAACGCCCCCGGTCTTCAATACGCTCCTGGCCGATGCCTTCAATCCCGAAATGGACCGGTGCGGTAAATGTCAGCCGGTACTCATAAATCATGGCTGGGCCTCGGTCGACCTTTCTTGCTTGAAACAGGAAAAGACCTCTTGCAGCAGCTTGGACTCTTGGGCGGCCCGATTGTTGCGGTAGTCCTCGGCGGACTTTTCGGTGACCGAGGTGATCAGAAATTGCACTTGACCGTAACCGCGCGTGCCCTGGCCACCGAGATAGTCATCCTGCACCAAGCGTAGTCCCTGACTGATAAAATTGACAAACCGCGCGGCGCGGGAGGTGCCGCTCTCCCCGTCGTCACGCCTTTCATCCACGTTGTAGATATCGAGGACCATCTCCAGCCCGAAGCGGGCACCCGAGGGGACGCGCTCAAAATTGCGAGGGTTGGCCTTGGCGGTGAGACGGTCAATGCTGACCTCGGTCTTGATCTCGGTGCAGTACATGTCGGTGCTTTCCGCATCCGCCAATTCATTGATGTTGATCAGGTTCCCGTCCCGTACCGTTAGCCGGGTGGGGGCGTGGGAGGATTGTCGGCCTTGGACCTCCGCCGGGGCACCGAAGAGTTGGACAACATCCTCCTCAGGCTCTTCACACAGCCGCCCCTCCCAGACCTTTTCGCCCTCTTTGCCCGAGCTGCGGATCTTGATCAGCCCTTCACTTTTTTCCAGCAGGGAACGCATCTTCCCCTTGAGCGAGGAGCCGGGGATGTAGGGGAGATTGGTGAGGGGATGGCGGATGACCACCTTGTTGGCGCCGCCGATTTGCAGACCAGTGGATGAGCCGCCAATATGGATGCCGGTCTTGACAACGATCTCCCCGGTGATGAACACCTTCTTTTTCAGATGCAAGGTGGCATATTCTGTACACGTTTCCATGGGTGACCTCCTTAAATGCCGTGGTGGGCTTTGTGATAGGATAGGATGGCTTCAAATAACAGACAGAAGTTTTTGAACCGATATTGCTGTTCCTGGCTGGTGGTCGGTTCTAACACGACGTTGATCCCCTCGGTTAAACGCTCCTTCAAGGCATCAAGCCCCTGCTTGCCATGACGACCGGCGGCATAGGCGAGTTGGGGCTTGAGCATCAGGAAATCCACCTGTTGATTTGGCGCTACTATCCCCCCCTTGGCCTCGATGGCCTTCATTTTCGCAAATACCTGCCGGATCTGTGCCGTGGTGACCTGTTGGTCCCTGTGCAAGCCCTTGACGATGTGCCTGGAGAACAGATCGACCTTGTCAACGAGCGAATTGGAAGGCCCGGTCTCCACCCAAGCCCTGACATCAGGTAATGCAAGCATTGATTTTTCCTCCTTAGATTGATCCGTTGCGGTCATTGTCGCCCCCCCTTCTATTGTCTGCCGTTCGTAGTTGTAATTCACACCACCTGCTCAACACCCCCAACAGCTCAATGCCGGTCCGATCGGTTGCCGCGACAGGATTCAGGATGAACCGTTGCAGCGTGGTGATTGTCTCGTTCAATGATTGGTTCCTCTCCGCGAAGCGAGCCAGGGAGTAGACCATGCGCCAGCGCCACTTCTCCGCCGCCAGCCGCTGCCTAATCCGCTCCAGCCCCATGACCTGACCCGTGCACAACAACTCGTCCCTGCTTTTCTCCCATGAGGCGAAAATCCACCGCAACCTGTCCAGTAGCGGACGGTTTTCGTTGTCACACATCACGGGATACAGCGTCTCCTTGAGTGCCGCGATGGTTAAAAACTCGCGCCAGTGCATGGCCGTATCCAGAAAGGTAAACGACGCCTTCGCCACGATCTCCCTGCCGTTCTGGAAACGGGTGTGGTGTCTCTTGGCCATGAGTTCGGCCTCGCCAGCCATCTCGGCGCTCTTGTAGATCGGGAACTTGCCGCCGCTGATGACCATGCCGCCGGAGAGGGCAAACACCGGGTTATAACAACAGAATCTGGCGAATTGGCTCTGCAGTGCCAAGGCAATGTCCGGCACGGTCTGCCAAGCCCCGAGGACAAAGAGATCATCGCCACCGGCGTAGACGACGGTGCTCTTCCCCTGCCACTCCGGACGGGAGTTCATGCTTTGGGGGACCATGCTGCCGAAGAAAAAGGCGAGTTGCCAACTCAGGGTGGTGATCCTGGCCAGGGAGTGGAAGCGGTCGTCAACATAGGTTTCGTGGCGGTAGTTATTGAGACCTTCGCGGAAGATCCTGCCGAGGTTGTCGACGTCCATCCGCAACACCCCCAAACGGTGCACACCCTCTCCCTGGCGAGCAATATCGTCAAATTGCAGATCTTTGACCTCTTGATCAAAGGTGTGGTTGCCGCCGACAACCAGCGGCGCCCCGTTGAGTTGTACTCCCGTTGACCTGGCCTGGGCGACGAGGCGGATAAAATCGGTACTGTTGAGGCTCCAGACAAAACAACCGTCGGTTGTGATCTTCGGCTCGGCATCACAAAACCACAGAGACTTGCCGAATATTGTCACCGTCGAGGGCTCGCCCAAAGCCGAGGCAGTATCGTTCATGACCAGATAGCGAGCGCTCTTCAGCCGTTGACCGATGGTCCGCATGTCGAGGCAGGTTTGACAAACCTCGCCCCCGTTGCCGGGGCCATGAGCCACCATGGAGCAGTGGCAGACCGGACAGGAGTCGGTTGGCACCTCCGGCACCGCGCCAAAGAGGCGTTCATACTCCCGTGTCGCCATCTCCGCGTACCGCTGGCGGTCATCAACCGCGACCTGACGGGCCAAGTCGTCCCAGATGGCACTCAGGCTATGGCTCCCGTCTTGAGCTGCTGCCAAGTCATGACCGGACAGCACCTGCCAGCCGGTTCGCAGATAGAGGTCGCCGCTAAAGAGGTCGAACAGTTCGCCGTTAACCGCCTCGCTTAAACCTTTTAGGCGCGTGGCCGTCGATGCCAGGTTGGGGAAGAGGAGATAGAACTTGCCGCCGCTACAATAAAGGGTATTGGCCGCAGTGAGGCCGAATGTCTCAAGATACTTCCGCGCCAGAATCTCGGCCAAAAGTTGGATAAAGAAGGACCTGCCCTTGAGCATCTTGTAGGCACCCTTGGCCGAGACCTGATACACGAACCTCTGAATGCCGCTGATGTCGCCACAGAACAGCACAAACTTTTTCGTGTCCGGGCGTTGCATGGATTTAGCGGTCAGTTTGCCACCCACCCGGGCCTGTTCCGCATGGTAGAGAAAGGCGCATGAGGCAATGGCGGCCGCGGCTTTCTGGTGTTCGAAGAGTGAGACGTCGGAGAGGTCTTGCCTGCGGGTGGTCTCGGGCAGACACCACTGGTAGAGGCGGCAGATCTCCAGGATGGTGTCAAAGTTGTCGATCAGGTCAAAGGACGAAGGGGTATCAGGGCTGGGCCTGATCGTTTGCGCAAAGTTGTGCCAATGGGTTTTGTAGGCCGCCTGTACTTCGGTGGCCGGGTAGTCCACTCCTGTGCAGGGGTGCATGATCTCCGCCGTTTTTTCCCGTTCCAGTTCAGGCAGTTGAATCCGGTAGAACATGTCCGTACAGGGACCCTTTTTAATCTCGGGCAGATTGATCCGGGAGAGGATGCTGATCAAGGGCTGCTGGTCCTTGGTGGTTGAACCCGTCATTGGATACAGCTTCGCCTCCACATCGCTCCGCTGCCGCTCATGGCCCGCTGCCAGCCAGTCGGCACAACGGATCAAGGACTGAAGCTTGTTGCGTGGGCGGTGATGGCGTGCCGCCAAATCACGAAGTGAGCTTGTGCCCATCAGATCGTGGCTAATCGTTTCCTCGGCACGTTCGCCAAAGAGTTCAATCAACACCTGGTCGGTGTGAAAGGGGTGGTCCCACCTGAACACCCTCTTGACCTCTCTCTCATCCCCCTTCGGGTAAAAGGAGCTTCGTTCCGCGAACTTACCGATGTCATGTAAGAGCCCCCCAACGGCAATACCGGTAATCAGTTTTTTATCCATGTTGACTCTCCCTGTTGTTGGCTAATGAAGTCAAAAAAAATGTTGGGTTTCGCGGTGCTCTACCCAACCTTGCTGTCCGGCCCTCTCAGCTGGAGGATCCGCTTGGGGATGGCCTCTCATCCGCTGGAGCCCCCTCCTCCACCTCAATCCGTCCCAGGCCAAAGGCGGTCTGCTTGCCCAGGTGGGTCTGTTCGCAGAAGCGCAACAGCGGCAGGAACTCCGCCAGTTCGCCCTGGTAGCGGATGCTCCCCAGCACCCCGCCGATGAGCATGCCACTCTGCTGGCGGTTGCTGTAGCGCCGTAAGTCAAGCCAGCGGCATGCGCTGTGCTGGGTGGTCACCTGCTCCGCCCGCCGGGTCAGGCCCCGGTAGTCCAGATCGGGCTCGCCGCTGCCGTAGGTCTCGGCCAGGGTGGAGATGCGGCGCAGGGCGGCGCGGACAAGCAGGTGAAAGGGGAGTTCGGCTTGCAGGTGGTTGTGGTGTTTGAGACGCAAAGGGGTGATGAGGCGGAGGGTGAGGGCCGGGACCGGGATCGGTGGTGGGTCGTCGAGTTGCAACCGTGGTGGGGGAGGGCCGGCAGTGATCACCCGGCGCTCGCCGTCGTAGAGCGTGGCCCCGCCGGAACGCATGGCCAGCAGGCGAAATCGCCCCTGGCCCTTGTCCTCCCCTGCCCCTTTGCCCAAGCCGGAATCCCCCATCCGCTCCACGGCGTAGACCAGATGGGGCAGGTAGTCGTTGGCCCGGCCAAAGAGAGTGAGGTCGAAGGCGAAGCCATCGCCCACGGCAAAGGATTGCTGCGACGTCAGCGGGGGGGCAAGGACATAGGGGTGGGGTCGGGTCGCGATCCGGGCCTTATCGGCACTCTTCTCCGCAGGCAACTTCTCGGCCTCGAAGATAAAGGCGTAGGCGCAGGTGGCATTGAGCAGGCAGGTGGGGCACTGCTGGCGGCGCAAGGCGCAGACCACCTGCTTTAGGGAGTGGCCAAAGGCGCCGCGCAGGGTCGAACCCTTGAACTCCGGCAGCACGGCAGGGGCCGTAAATTGGCAATGGAACTGATACGAGCCTGTTTGCATGGGGATCCTTGATCGGTTGCGGGTGGTTCTGACCAGGGGGCTTACGAGTGTGGCAAGCCGTTTTTCAGGGGAGTATTGCTGTTGATTGACACCATCATTTTGTTGACACTAATTGCTAGCCCATGGCTTTGCAATGAAAAACGATGCGCATGTTGTTTTACCAATTAACAGCAATAAGCCGGCTTATGGTTGGGTCTTAGGATGGGTGGGAGGATCCAGGGCGCGCGCCCCTGGATTCTCATGGCCCTTCTTGCTTGCAGATCCCCTCCTTGCCCACAAGGCTGATAACTTACGCCCCCGCGGCACATGCCTTGCCCCCCCGTCAGACCTCCCCTGGGCAAAGGGCAGGTACCTATCAATATCATCCCCCTGCACGGGGATGGTGCACAGCGCCTCCTTGATCGCCACGTTAAGTGGCCTAGCGCCACGGTTGCGACAGCTCGGCTCGCGAGGAGACCGCCTTCATGCCGAGGAGGGCGCACCCACGACAGCGCAGCGCAAAATTGATGGAATCGCAAAAAGCCGTGAAGCTGACCATCTGCCAATGTGAGTTCATTGTGTTACGGGGCGTGCCAGCGGCGGTGGAGCGGTTTTTGCGAAACCGGCAAAATTGTCTCACCCCGCAAAATAGTTAGAGCGTGCCCACCACGAAAGCGGTAAATAACAAGCCCATGAAAAAACGAATCTCCGCATTTTGCCAACCCCTGTTTATGGCACCCAAGCGCATCGGCCGCAATCTTTCGCGGGGCAGGCTTGCCCAGGCCGGCCGAGGTCTGTTATCCTCATCGCCACTGCTGTTTACCCGCGCCCTCATCGCCAACCCCCGGGCCGTGGGAGCTGCGTGCCCCAGCTCGGCAACCCTGGCGCGGGCCATTGCCGAACAGGTCAACATCTCCTGCGAGGGGTTGATCGTCGAGCTGGGTGGCGGCACCGGGGCGGTGACCGCGGCCCTGTTGCAACGGGGGGTGAACCCAAGCCAACTGGTGGTGGTGGAACAGGACAAACTGATGGCCCTCCATCTGAAGAATCGCTTCAAGGGGGTGGCGGTCATCCGCGGCAATGCCGTCAAGTTCTGCCAGCTCTGCAACCGTTACAACCGCCAGGTCTCCACGGTGGTCTCCAGCCTGCCGATGCTGTCGCTACCTCCAGTCACCGTCAATGCCCTTGGCCGGGCCTTCCAGACCATGCTCAGGGATGGCGGCCTGTTGATCCAGTACACCTACCGCATCAATAAAGGCGAGAGCCCTCTGGCCGCCTACATGGAGCGGTTCGCCACCAAGGCGGTGTGGGGCAACCTGCCGCCGGCAAGGGTGGAGATGTTCCGCGCCCGGCGTTGACTGAGGGCCATGGAAATCCATGCCCTCATCTAATCCCTCTTGCCTATTCAGGGGATATGGAGCATAATCCTTTTCTATAATAGTAGTGCCCTCACCAACCCTTATCCCCAGCCGACCATGACCACCGACAACGAGCGCCGACGCAGCCCCCGGGTCCCTTGCCACAATGTCTGGCTGCAAATCCGGGTCTGCGATCCGTCAAGCAGCGCCCCTCCCGCGGACGCCATCCCTCCCCGGCAAGCGCGGGTCGAGAACCTCAGTGACAGCGGCATCTGCCTGATCTCGGCCGAACCCTTTGAACTTGGCCAGATCATCTCTTTCTTCGACCCCAACCTCCCCGCCCAGGGGACTGTGGTCTGGACCTACCAGTCCAAGGGCGAGTACACGGTCGGCATCCGCTTCGAGGGCTAATACCGTAACCGACATGCCGCCAGCCTCTTCTCCTCTCCCATGAGACGATGGGCCATCCCGGTATGCGGGGCAGCCATCCTCTCCGCCCTTCTCCTCTTTGCCACCCCGCATCTTATCGCACGTCGCGGCGTGCAAGCACATCTCCTGCGCACCGTGGAGCAAGCCCTGGGGATCAAGGCCCAGGTCGGCACCATTGGTTGGCGCTGGCTGCCGTTGCCGGCCCTGACCATCAGCCAACTCCAGGCCGAGGCGGACACCTTCACCCTGAGCGCCCCGGAGGCCCGCCTCGTCCTCCACCCTCGGGCCATGCTCATGGCCTTGGTCAGTGCCACACCCCCCGAGGATGCCGCAAGCCCAAGCCGCCCCCTCTTCGGTGCGCGCCTGCTTGATCCGGAACTCACCATCAAGCAGGGCAAGAGCAGTAAGGCCATTCCGGCCCTTGGCCGTCTACGCATAATCAACGGCCGCGTCAACCTCCCGGGCAATGCGCGCCAGGATGGCCTCCCCCCCGAGGCCATCACCTTGACCGCGGTCAACGGCACCCTCTCCTCCTCCGCGCGTCTGTTGAAATTCGATCTCCGCGCCACCAGCAGTTTCGCCCGCTCGTTGGCCATCAAGGGCACCCTGGATCCGCGCCTAGGCAGCTTTCAACTCGATGCCAGCGGCGAAGGGCTTGACACGAGTGCTCTCTTCGGCCAACCACTCCCCGAGGGGTCATGGCTCCCCGTGGTCCAGGGCCTGGATTTCCAGACCCATGTAGAGGGTGTGGGCGCCGACCGCTTAGAACTTCGGCTGACCAGCAACCATGGCCCTTTCCACCTGACGCTCCGGGGCCAGGAGTTCACCGTCGCCCTGGTTGACGGCCTGACCCTGAGCCGCCAAGGCGACTCCTTTGCCATCACCGGCAAGGAACTTGTGCTCAAGGAGCCACGACTGCGCTTGCAGGGCCATGTCCGCCGAGAGAAGCAGGAGACCGCCCCTACCCCAGGCCCGGTATGGGCCATCGACCTCAACGGCCGGGACCTGGACCTCGGCGCCATCCGCACCCGGATCCTCGCCCTCTTTGGTCAACACCCCGTGGCCCAAGAGGTCTGCGCCATCGTCGGCGGCGGTGGCGCGGCCACCGCCCGCTTTGCCTTCACCGGGCCTACCGCCGATTTTCACCATCTGCGCAGCATGGGGATTTGGGCCGATGCCCGGGATGTGCCGGTCACCATCCCCCACCTCAACCTGATTCTGGACCGGGCCAGCGGCCCCATCGCCATCACCCATGGCCAGCTCAGCGGCCATGGTCTCACCGCCACCATTGACCAGAGTCAGGGAAAAAATGGCGAGCTGTTTCTCGATCTGGAGAAAGATCGCCACGGCTTCACCCTGGATCTGGACCTTGATGCCGACCTCCAGAACCTGCATCAGGTCCTCACCCACATCATCCCCTCCCCGCGCTTTCAGGAGGAGCTCACCCACTTCGTCGCCATCAGCGGTCGCGCCCAAGGGCATCTGCGGCTGGGCGACGAGCTCCACCACCTGGAGACCCGGGTCGATGTCGCCCAGGTGGAAGCCAGCGGCCGCTACGACCGCTTGCCCTGGCCCTTCACCCTCCAGACCGGTCAGTTACGGGTAGCCCCCCAACGGGTGGAGTGGGCAGGGGTCAAGGGCACCCTGGGCAAGCAGCGGATCAACGAGGCCAAGGGGGAGGTGACCTGGCGGGATGGCATCCAGCTCGACCTCAAGGCCCTGGACGCCGATCTCGATCTGCAGCCCCTGGTTGCGGAGGGCACCCTGCGCACCAAACGCTCCACCCTGGCCCTCCGCGATTTCATCCACGGCAGGTTCGACGACCTCTCAGGCCAGGCCCACGTCAGCAACACCACCCTGGCCGGCCCGATCCAGAGGCCGGAGGAGTGGCGTTACCACGCCAAGATCGCGGCCAGCGGTCTGATGATCACGACCAGCGGGCTGCCCGTGCTCCACAACGGGGAGGTGGAGGCCGAGATCAGCGAACAAGAGGCCAATTTTTCCGGGCTCTTTGACCTCATCGGTCAAGGGTTGTTCCTCTCCGGCCGTTACCGCCACCGGTTGCTCACCGGTTGGCACGGCGACTTGGAGATAAACGGCGACATCGGCGCGGATCTGGGGGCCTGGATCAAGGAGAAGGGGGTCATCCCGGTCGCCCTCTTCCCCAAGCTCCCCGTACGGGTGGAGAAATTCGTCCTTACCAACCCGGAACCAGGGTTCGCTACCCTCCTGGCCCACGGCCAGATCACGGCCATCCCGCGGCAGGCCGACGCCGTGCTCAACCTCTCGGTCAGCCGCCAAGCCGATCAGACCATGAACACCTTCACCTTTGCCCACGGGGCACAGCAGGCCACCTTGAGTTACCAGACCTGGCCCGGCCCGGAGAAGCGCAGCCTGTTCGCTTGGCAGGGCGAGCTTGATGTCAAGACCGTGACAGCCCTCTTCCCCTTGCCCGCGGTGGAGAGCGGCAGAATCAGCGGGGCCTGGAGCCGCCTCGTTGCCCAGGAGAGTGCTGTCTATCGTGGCGAGATGGAGGTGAGTGGGGTGCGCTTTACCCCTGAGAGCCTGACCCCGGAGCTGACCATCAACACCATTCGGCTCCAGGGCAACGAACAGGAGGTGGCGATCGATCAGGCGGATCTGGCCGTGGCAGGCACCAGGGCCGCCATCACCGGCAAGGTCACCGAGGCCGAGGGACGCCATATCCTGGACCTCCGGCTGACCACGCCGCAACTCTCCTGGGCCTCCATCCATAAGGCCTTTGACGACTTTGCCAAGCGGAGGACCCCGGCCGAGCAGCAATCGACGGTCAACTCCATCCGCGGCACCATCGCCCTGGATATCGGCGCCTTTACCTATCAGCTTCCCTCGCCGGATCATGGCGGGCCGCCAAAGGAGGGGCAAGCGCAAGGGCACACCTTCACCGCCACCCCCTTCCAGGGCGCGGTCAAGCTCAACGAGGCCGGTATCGAACTCGCCATCGACCAGGCCACGGTCTGCGGCATCACCGGCCACGGCAGCTGGCTCTTCGGCGGGGCCCAAGGAGAGAATACCATCACCTTCGCCAGTGGCGAGCCCCCACTCACCTTTGCCCAGGCCCTCCCCTGCCTGGGGATCAAACAGGGCCTGATCATCGGCCCCTTCTCCCTGCGCGGTCAGCTCCAAGGCCGCCCCAAGGCATGGCGGCAGGGGAGCTTGACCCTGACCTCGCCGCAAGGGCTGATCAAACGGATGAATCTGCTCTCCAAGATCTTCACCACCGTCAACTTCACCGACTATTTTACCTGGCAGGACCTGCCGAAGGTGGAAGAAGAGGGGCTCTACTACAACGATCTGTCCATCAATGCCCATGTCGACAAGAACCGCCTGCTGCTGGACCGCACCATCATCAAGGGCAAAGGGGTCAACTTGAGTGGCCGGGGCTCCATCGGTCTCAGCGACCTCGACGCGGACCTCACCTTCTTCATCGCCCCGTTCAAGATCATCGACTCTCTGCTCACCAACATCCCCCTGATCGGCAAGGCCCTGGGCGGCGCCAAGGAGTCGATTCTCACCTTCCCGGTGACCGTAACCGGTAACCTCTTGGCCCCCGAGGTCACCTCCATGGCCCCGGAGGCCGTGAGTTCCGCCTTTTTGGAGATGTTCAAGGATACCTTGACCCTGCCCTTCCGCATCCTGCAGCCTGACGAGGATGGGGGCCAAGGGCAAGAGCCGCCCACCTTGCCTCACAAGGCAAGTCAACCCCACCCCTAACCAGGAGCGCCTGGCCATGCCAACTGTTGCTCAACTTAAACTCAGGATCAAGGACCTTGAGGATGCCATGCGCCGGCGCGAGGACGAGATTGACCCCTTTCAGGATCTCGTGGAACACGCCCGGGACCTCTTGCAAAGCGTCAATGCCGACGGCACCTTTGCATATGTCAACCAGGCCTGGCGCCAGGCCTTGGGGTATAGCCGCGAGGAGATGAGCGGCATCACCATCTTTGATGTGATCGCCCCCTGCGACCAGCAACACTGCCGAGACCTCTTTTCCAGGATCACCGCGGGCGAGGACGTCGGCAAGATCGAGACCGCCTTCATTAGCAAAACCGGCGGACGGATTCTCGTCGAAGGAAATGTCAACTGTAAGATCGTGGCCGGCAAGAGCACGATCACCTTGGGCATATTTCGCGACATTACGGAACGGAAAAGGTTTGAGGCTGAGCGGGAACAACTCATTGGCGACCTGAAAGAGGCCCTGGCCAAGGTCAAGGCCTTGAGCGGCCTGTTGCCTATCTGCGCGGCGTGCAAGGGTATCCGCAACGACAAGGGGTACTGGATGAAGATTGAGGCCTATCTCAAGGCCCACTCCAGTGCGGAATTCACCCACAGCATCTGTCCCGACTGCGCCAAGCGGCTCTACCCGGAGCTGTACAACGACACCGACACCTCTCCATAACCGCAGGGTGCCGGTATAAAATTCGTCATCGCGACAACAATAATAGTGGAGAAAATTTCCAGAAAGAATTAAATCAGGGCATCGGTGGTCCCATTTCCAGGGACCACCGACAAAGGAGATGGCGGCCGGTACGGTGCCGGCGGTTGAGAAAAAAAATTTTAGAGGAGATAGACATGTTGAAGAAAGCAATCATCGTTGGTGTTTCCGTCCTGTCAGTGGCCCTTGCAGGCGCCGCATTCGCTGCCGGTAACGGTGCCGAATCCATGGTTTTGAAGGGCGGCTCGCCCGGTGACGTTACCTTCCCGCACAAGGTCCACCAGGACTCATTGAAGGACTGTGATGCCTGCCACAAGCTCTTCCCTCAGGAGGCTGGCGCCATTCAAAAAGCGATCGCAGCCGGCACCTTGAAGAAAAAGGTCGCCATGAAGCAGTGCATGGATTGTCACAAGGCTGCCAAGGCCAAGGGCGAAAAGACCGGTCCTGTTGGTTGTAAAGAGTGCCATAAGAAGTAAGGCGTAGCGAAAGATCGCGGCCCCAAAAGCCGGCGATGGCCTGAAGCGGAGAGAGAACAAGCCGCTGCCGGACCATCGCCGGCTTTTTTTATGGGCACCGCTCACCCCTTGCCGAATCGGCGGGCAATACGATTCCCGAAGGGAGGGTGAAGCGGGGAAATACAAAAAAAAAGCCCTGCCAGAGGCAGGGCTTTTTTGCTATGACTGAATGCAGACGTATCTTACAGCTTGGTCACATTGGCTGCGGCCGGACCCTTCGGTCCTGCGACGATGTCAAAATTAAC
The DNA here is from genome assembly GCA_964430285.1 of uncultured Desulfobulbia bacterium. Taxonomy (GTDB): domain Bacteria; phylum Desulfobacterota; class Desulfobulbia; order Desulfobulbales; family VMSU01; genus VMSU01. Next base: position 2,809 of record CAYSFY010000025.1, on the reverse strand, counting down.
CCGCGCGCCTTCGTCAAGGCTCTTGTAGCCATCGCCATTAATCGCTGAGTGATGGACGAAAAGGTCGTTTTCACCATTATCTTGCTCAATGAAACCAAATCCCTTTGACGCGTTAAACCACTTTACTGTTCCTACTGACATCGATAATACTCCTTTGCGCTAGATCCATACGAGGATCCATTTAATAAAAGGCCGGTTCACCTAACGGTAAAACGGCAGGCAGGTTGCTTGTTCCAAAAAAAAACCGCACGTCCTCTCAAGGAGGCCTGTGCGGTTAAATTTTCATTCTGGTAAACAATCAATCACTGCACTAATGAATACACCATAACAGATCTTGGGGAAATAGCAACCTTTGTGTCGCCGCGGCTGAAATCAGGTCAACCGCCAGACGCTGCCCAGCCATAACGTCCTCCCCCTCGCGTGGGGCACAAGGCAATAAACCGGCAGCGGCCAGAACCGTCAAACAGAGTTCTCATCAAACAGAGTGCCCCGCTCCACAAAAAACGGGGGCAGCTCCCCATCTGCCGTTTGCCGCCGCCGATCCGGGTTTTTCCGCTTCTCCTCGCGGGTTGACAGGGAGACGCACAGCCCATCGCTGACGGAATGCCGCCGATCCTGGCGGTTGGTCCGCCGGTTCCCCCTCTCCTTGCGCGGGGTGATGCCCTGCTTGCTCGCTCTATCCTTGACCATCCCTAATGCCTTCCAGATACAAATTTCCATAACCGACTCCTTCTCTGATAACCATACCGACGAGCAATCCCCTGTTCGGGAAAATTCGTCGCCATAACAATCATATCGGCATCCTCATCGGAAAAGATTAATGGCTGTCGGAGAACTGGTGGCACATCAAGAAGAATTACGACAGAGTAGGAGTCGCGCTCCGCGCTTGCGCCGCCCTCCTATTTCGGCATCTTGGCCAAGATTTTGTCCCGTAGCGCCCGCATCTTCAGGGCCATGTCCTGCATCTGCTGGACCGTGGTCTCGGGGGCCCAGCGGGCCTCGAAATAGGCAAAGGAGAGATCATGGAGCTCCTTGCGGTCCGCCTTGGTCTCTTTCAAAAAGGCCCTGTACTTCTCCAAGGTAGCGGCGGTCTCCTCGGATGTGCTCCCCATCATCAACGGCATCATCCCCAATCCCCCCATGCCCATGGGCATCATGGAGGCCCCCATCATGGGCATATTCATCATCTTGCCGCCCATCATGCTCCCCGGGATGGAGGGTTCGGCCATCATCATATTCATCATATTGGGCATCATCGCCTGCCCGAGCATCCCCATGTCGTTGGGGCCCGGTCTGGTGGGCAGCGGGTTGGCCGGCCGAGCGACAGCACCCCCTTCCTGCATCTGCTCCGTAGCCATCATGGCCTTGCCCTGGTCAGCCCCCATGCCCATGGTCTCCGCCCCGGCAATGCCGCTGCCGAGCAGCAGGGCCATCCATGTGATCACCATCATCTTTTTCATCTCTCGCTCCTCCTGGTTGTGGTTGCCTGAATTTGTGCCGTGCCCAAGAATCGAATTTCAGGGTAGCCCCTTCACCTTCAGCTCTCTATAGAGTATAGCAGATACGGAGAGGGACGCAAAACGGCTAAAAAATGATGACATCGCAAGCAGTCGTGAAGCTGACCATTTGCCACTGTAATGTCAATGTGTTACGGGCGTGCCAGCGACGATGGAGCGGTTTTTGCGAAACCGTCAACTAATGAGTGGAGAGGAGGAAAGGGGATGCCGATTGTCACCATCAAACTGGCCAAGGGGAGGCCTATCGCAGTGAAACGGGCACTGGTGTCATCAGTCACGGCAGCGGTGGCCACGGCCTTGGAGTTACCCCCGCACTTGGTGTCGGTGTTGATCGAAGAGTTTGCGCGAGAGAATTGGGCAACTGGCGGGGAACTCCATAGCGACAAATTCGGTCCCGGCTATGGCAAGGCCATGATGGAGCAAGAGGGGTAGGGACTCGCAAGGGGGGGGGGGGCCGTAAGGGCTCACTGTCGGCGCTTCCCGTCCGCGGGCGCCGCAACAGGCGAGTCCGTTGCGGGCAGGATGTAGCCCAAGCCGGCGCACTCCGGGCACTCTTCCACCGTCAGCAGAAAACGGCTCACCCCTTTGAAGGAGCTGAGCTGACCCGACCCCCCGCAGAACGGGCAGGTCTCTTTGGCCTCTTCCTTCTTCATCCCGGTCCTCCCTGGCAGGCAGTGCGCTTCCGCTCAATGGCGCAGTGCTAA
>CAYSFY010000025.1:0-578 GCA_964430285.1 uncultured Desulfobulbia bacterium | reverse complement strand
ACTCAGCGCCGCGACCATCGCGTCCGCAAGGTCAGCCACCGCCCGACTTTGGGCCGTGACCAGATCCTGGTACTGGTCCCCCGCCACCTTGACCCGGATCACCGCTTGCCGGCTAGCGATGGTCTCCTTGCCCGTGCCATCAATGATCGTCCACCTGGCCCTAAGTTCGACCTCGCCGGCCAAGGCCCCGTCAAAGTGGCTGACGTTGACCACTAGCCGATGGCTAGGCCGGAAGTAACCGCCCCAGGGGAAGAGGGCCACCTGGGTCTGGGTGGGCAGACGGGCGGCGATATCGTCCAGCAGCACCTGGGCAAAGTCATCGGCCAAGGGGTTACTCCAACGGTGATAATCGTCGAAGCGCAAGCTCTGGCCATTGAGCCGCAAGGCGATCTGGGCCCGGCTCAAAGCCTCGGGCAGGGTGACCGGCCCCACCCCGATGGCCAGTGGTCCTCGCTCTCCTGTTGCCGCCGGTGCCCCACCATCCGGGGCTTGCGCGGTCAGGTTGTAGTAGGTGACCGCTTGGCGGGCGCCGCAGCCACTCAACAGGAGCAGCAGCAGGGCGGCCAGCAGTAGACGGG
>CAYSFY010000024.1:14947-35291 GCA_964430285.1 uncultured Desulfobulbia bacterium | reverse complement strand
TTACGATTTCCCGGGCAACGTCCGGGAGCTGGAGAACATCATCGAGCGGGGGGTGGCCCTGAGCACCGGCCAGGCCATCGAGATCAGCCATCTGCCGGAAGACTTGCGGGAGCTCAATATCCGCACCTTCCGCAAAAAGCAGGGCAAGATCCCGAGCCTGGAGGAGCAGGAGGGGGAGTATATCAAGTGGGTGTTGACCGAGGTGGGGTGGAACCGGACCCTGGCCGCCCAGATCCTGGGCATCGACCGGGTGTCGCTGTGGCGGAAACTGAAAAAGATGGGGCTGGAGGCCGACTAGCCCCGCCGCCTCACTTCTTCTTCAGCCGTTTTTCAATGGCGGCGAGAAAGTTTTTGCCGCACTCCGGGCAGTAGCCGTGGGACATGCTTTTGCCCGCCTTCTTGGTGAGGTACTGGTCCACCGGCATCCACTGCCCCTGGCCGGGGTCGGTGCCGCTGTCGTCGCGGATCTTCTTGCAGTCCAGGCAGATGGGCAGGATGTCCTCGTAAAGTTGCACCATCTGTTTCAACGACTGCTTCTCCAGGCTCTTGTGCATGCGAAACAGGAGTTCATTCAGGTCGCACGGCTTCAAGAGGTAGTCGTCGGCCCCCAGCCGTAGGGCGTCGATGGCCGAGGTCAGATCGCCGTAGCCGGTGAGGATGATCACAGCGATCTCCGGGTTATGGGCCTTGACCGCCTCCAGCACCTCAATACCGCTCATCCCCTCCATCATCAGGTCGGTGATCACCAGATTGATCTGGGTGGTCGCCAGATAGGCCAAGGCAGCAGCCCCGTTCTCCGCGGAGAGGACCGTGAACCCCTCATCCATCAGTTTTCCGGCCAGGGTCTTACGGATGATGGCCTCATCGTCAACCAACAATATGGTTTTGTTACTCATGGCATTTGCCCTCGATAGGCAGGGTGATGGTGAAGGTGGTGCCCTTGCCCACTTCGCTTTGGACTTGGATGTCACCGCCGTGGTGTTTGATGATCCCGTAGGTGACCGACAGCCCCAAGCCGGTCCCCTTGACCGCGGGCTTAGTGGTAAAAAACGGTTCAAAGATGTGATTGAGGTCGGCGGGTTGGATGCCGCTGCCGGAGTCGGAGATGCTGACCATGGCCTGATTGCCGACCTTTTTGGTGGTAATGGTGATCTCGCCGCCCATGGTGATGGCCTCCATGGCATTGTTCAAGAGATTGAGCAGGACCTGTTTGATCTGGTCGGCGATGGCCAGCACCTCGCCGAGCTCGCCGTCATAGAGGGTCTTGACCGTGATGCGCTTGCTCTCCATCCCCTTTTTGGAGAGCAGGAGGATGTGGTCAATGGCCTTGGGCAGGTTGACCGGGGTCTTCATGCCCGAGGTCGGGCGGTTGAAATTCTGCAGGTCCTTGATCAGATCGCGGATGCGGTCGCACTCCTGCACCGCCAAGTCGGCATACTCGCGGTTGTCCTCGGAGAGAGCGGCCTTCTCCCTGAGGCGTTCCAGGACATTGCGGATGCCGAACAGGGGGTTGTTGATCTCATGGGCGATGGAAGCGGAGAGCTTGCCGATGGCGCTGAGCTTTTCGGCATGGAGCAGTTGGGCCTGCAACTGCTTCTCCTCGGTGATATCGATGCCGATGCTGATGAAGTACTCGATGTTGCCGTCGTCGTCAAGGAAGGTGGTGTAGGCCCAGTCGACGATCCGCCGCTCCTTGGCGCGGGTGATCAGCGGCAGCACTTGCTTGGCCGGAAAGGCGCCGTTGCGCGCCGAGGCAAAGGAGCGCGCCACCTGGTCGCGGATCTCCTCGGGCAGCAGGATCTCCCAAAAGACCTGGCCCGCGATGTCGTTGAAACGGTAGCCGGTGATCAGCTCACTGGTCTGGTTGAAACGGAGGATCTCGCCGCGGAGATTCAAGACCATGATCAGGGCACCGGCCGTGTCCAGCACCGCGGCGGTAAAGGAGCTCTCTTTCTGCAGGGCCACCTCCACCCGTTTGCGCTCTTCGATCTCCCGCTGCATGCCGACGTTGGAGAGGGCCAGTTTGTTGGTGTTCTTGCGCAACCGTTCCGAGCCGACCAACAGGCCGACGCACCCCATGATCCACAGGCAGACCAGGGAGAGGGTATGGACCAGGAGTTGCTCCCGGGAGTGCTTGAGAAAGGGGGCCATGGGCAGGGCGATCCCCAGCCCGCCGCGGATATCCCCGAGCTTATAGCCCTGATGGCCATGGCACGACATGCACTCGGGTTTGACGTACAGGGGCTGCATCAGACGCAGGATCGGCGGGTCGTTATTGGCGTTGACCACCTCAATGACCTCTTTGGCCCCGGTCTCAAAGGCGTGTAGGGCCTTGGTCTCCCAGACGTCGGCACCGTTTTCGGGCCGCAGGGGGTTGAGGCTGGTGATGTGGCCCGCCACCCCATAGAGGTCCGAGAAGGTCTCATTGAGATGGCGCAGCATAAACTCGGGGTTCATCAGGGTCAGGCGGCGGCCGGAGGGGGTGGTGATGTCCCGTTCCGCGAAGCTGGCCAGATAGGGGTTGGGCTGGATGTCATCCATGACCGGGATATAGACCCCGCCATGGACCGCCCCCCACAGCCTAAAGGAGGCGTCCGGGGTCAACAAGCCTGCGACCACTAAGGTCCAGACCCCGAGCAGGGTCCAGGTGTAGCGCATCAGGTTGAAAAAGCGGTTTTTGGAAAAGTGGGAATCGGTCATCGCGGCTTTGGGGGGTCCTCAAGGATTTTGTCGGTTTCGCAAGCAGCGCTCCCCCGACGCCGGTACCCTGTGTACCTTATTGATATGGTGTAGGCGGATGGCCAGCTGCACGACTTTTTACGATTCCGGCAAGTTTTGGGCCATAATAAACCGGGGGCGGGGGATGGACAAGGGGAAATGTGGGATGCGCGGGGGGCGCCCTCTTGCCGCCGGTCAAACAACCGTTTCGTCCCCAGGAATTCATGCAGGCAGCAGCTCGGATTCCGATCCCGAACTACTCAACCGTGCCAATGAGCTCCTCGTGAAATTGGTGGAGAGGAGACCTGCAATAAGTCAATTGCCTGATCCTGTTCTTCGTCCAGGCTGTAACCGTTGAAATGCTCTCCTGAGGTGGAACCATGAAAACGGTCGTTCTTGAAGTACATTCCTTGACTGAAACGCTCGCCGATGTATCACACCTGATGCAGATAGGTCGTACTGAGGGTGAAGAGCACATCGCCTTTGCCTCGCCCGAATTGCTGTGGAAGGTACTGACCGCCAAGCGCTGGGAACTGCTTAAGGCCCTGTGTGGGGCAGGCCCTGTTTCGATCCGCGAGTTGGCCAGGAGGGTTGGTCGCGATGTCAAGGCCGCCCATGGCGATGTGACGGTATTACTGGCCGCCGGGGTGCTCAACCACGGCAAGGACGGGGGTATCGAGTTTCCGTATCAGGCGGTGAAGGTCGAGTTCATGCTGCGGGCGGCCTAGCCTGTTCCGCCATCCGGCGGCGCGGTTGAGCACCTTTCACGTCCCTTCCTGGTCTTCATCCAAACCCTTCGGGTGCTTGTCATTCTCTAAACCTCACAGCAACCGGATCACGAGTCTTCATCTGTCTGCCCATTGCCAGAGTGAGAAGAGATTGACATCCATGGTGGGTCGGGCTATCTTTTTTATAGCAAACATCGAACTCGCCATCCCACCAGAACAAATGGAGACCATCCATGTTGGCACTTGAAACGACCGCATCCATTGAAGATCACCGCCTCGTCATCCACGATGATGCCTTGCCCCTCCATGCTGACCGCGCCCGAGTCATCGTGCTTTGGGAACCGCACCCACCGGACGAAAGGCGCGTGCCGCCACCCGCACTGGCAGGGATGGGAGAAGAACATGGTGATATCCTCTCCTCCACTCCGACCAGCGACTGGGAAGTGTTGGCGTAATGGTCCTGCTTGATACGCATGCCCTTTTCTGGTGGGCCAATCGCACCCCTGGTAAACTTAGCCAACAGCAGATCGACACCATTGAAACGGCCCAGTCGCTTACCATCTCGGCTATGACGTGCTGGGAAATGGCGTGGCTCGCGACGCACGAACGAATACGCCTCCAGCTCCCTGTTTCTGACTGGTTGCAACAGATCGAAGCGAGTGGGGTGGCGGTTATTCCGGTGTCAAAGGCAATCGCCGTCCATGCCGTCTCTTTGCCGGAACACCATAAAGATCCCGCTGATCGTATCATCATCGCCACGGCGATCGAGCATCAGGCCCAATTGATCAGCGTTGATGAACACTTTCGTGAGTATAGAGAGTTGGACGGATTGCTCATCATTGCGTGATGGGGTTTCCGCAGCCAACTGTTTACGGTCCCAAGAGGAACCGTCAAATTCTTGGAAAGTTTTCCCGAAAAGTTTCGTACCGCTTGTCTTGCTCAGCCACAGCCGTGATCAATAGTTTGAACCAAGTCCTGTCCCATGCGACTGGTCCGGCCCGGCATTTGGAGACGCGGTAGTCCCTGCCAACTCCTCCACCTTCTGTTTCTCCCTCTTGGCGATTTCCCCTGCGCCACCAATCCCTACGCCAACGGGATTAAACCGTCGGCACCTGCTGACCTCCAACTCCATCAAGGCGACACCGTGCTCACCGGATCCATGGCTTCTCCTCCTGGATGGGGTAGCCCCTCTTCCCTGCCGGCGGCAAGCTGGCGCTCCTCTCTCGCCGATTGTCAATGGATGAGGAGTTCCAGCACCAGGCAATGGAACTCATACACCCATTGCAAATTTTCGGTAATTCAGCTAGGGTGTTGCCGAACGGGCTTAACGGCTAAACCATTGTCGCAACATGCCTTGATCACTGCGGTTAGCCCAAGCATCATCCTTTTAAGGAGGGGGCTGGCTGAACAGATGAGGGGCCGTAGTTGAACGGCCTCAATGGTCGTGTTGTTGGACGGTGCCTCCCTCTGCCATCGCTCTCTTTCTATTGTAAGGTATATATCGACCCATGGACACCTATTACCAGCCAGCCGATCTGGGCAAGTTTGCCGATATCGCCGAAGGGGCACCGGAGCTGGCCCAGAAATTTTTTGATTATTACCACGCCGTCTTTGCCGAAGGGGAGTTGAGCGGCCGGGAGAAGGCCCTGATCGCCCTGGCCGTGGCCCATGCCGTGCAATGCCCCTACTGCATCGACGCCTACACCCACTCCTGTCTGGAAAAGGGCTCCAATAAGGCGGAGATGACCGAGGCCATCCATGTGGCCACGGCCATCCGCGGTGGGGCCTCCCTGGTGCATGGGGTGCAGATGCGGAATGTCGCGGGCAAGCTGTCGCTCTAAGCTGGTGGACGGCAAGGCCAGAGGGGAAGCGCGCCCTCCCTGGTCAGGCGGGTACCCATCGCCATGACCCGGAACTCCGTGGCCCGTTGGCCCTCTTTTGCCGAGACCCTGACCAGGCATGGCCTCACCCTGACCAGGGCGCAAACCTCAACCTTGCAGGTCAATGTCGGGCGTCTGTGTAATCTGGCCTGTCGCCACTGCCACTTGGAGGCGGGACCGGCTCGGCCCGAGGTCATGAGCCGGGAGACCATGGCCCAGGTGGTGGCCTTGGCGGCCAGATTCCCTTTTTCTTGCATCGATATCACCGGCGGCGCCCCGGAGATGAACCCCCTGCTCCCCGCCCTGATCGCCGGCTTGCGGCCCCACACCCCCCGCCTTCTCCTGCGCTCCAACCTGGTGGCCATGGAGGAAGCGGCCCGGGCGGGGCTGCTTGAACTCTGCCGGCGAGAGCGGGTGGTGATTATCGCCTCGTTTCCCGCCCTGAACGAGGCCCAGGCCGACTCCCAGCGGGGGACGGGCGTATTTCGGACCTCGCTGGCGGTGCTCAGGGAGTTGAACGGACTGGGCTATGGTCAGGAGGGGAGCGGCCTGGAGCTTGATCTGGTCTCCAACCCGGCCGGGGCCTTTATTCCCACGGCCCAAGGGGAGACGGAGGCGCGTTTTCATCAGGTCCTGGCCCACAAGTGGGGGATCCGCTTTAACAGCCTGTTCTCCTTTGTCAATGTCCCCCTGGGCCGGTTTCGCGCGTGGTTGGAGCGGAGTGGGAATTATAATGACTACATGGCACGCCTCGCCTCCTGTTTCAACCCGGCAGCCTTGGACGGGGTGATGTGCCGCAGCTTGATCTCCGTGGGCTTTGATGGTCTGCTTCATGACTGCGACTTCAATCTGGCCATCAACCTTGGTCTGGCCGGGGGCCGGCGTCATGTCAGCGAGCTATTGGCGCTGCCGCAAGCAGGGGCCACCATCGCGGTGTCGGATCACTGTTACGCCTGTACCGCCGGGGCGGGTTTCACGTGAGGGGGGGCACTCCCCTGAGGTACAGGGGCAGGCAACCATGACGGCGGACCGGAGCAAAAAAATAGCCCTACTCCTCATCGGGGCAGGATTGGTGGCCCTCTTTTTCTGGTTCGACCTGGGCCACTATCTGACCCTGGCGTACCTCAAGGGCTCCCAGGCCAAGCTTCAGGCCCTGTATGCCGGCGAGCCGCTCGTGGTGATCGCGGGCTACATGGCGGTCTATATCCTGGTGACTGCCCTCTCCCTGCCCGGGGCGGTGGTCCTGGGGTTGGCCGGCGGGGCCTTGTTCGGGTTTTGGCTGGGCACCCTGGTGGTCTCCTGCGCCAGTACCATTGGCGCCACCCTTGCCTGTTACGTGGCCCGGGTCCTGCTGCGGGAGTGGGTCCAGACCCGCTTCGCCACGGCCCTGGCCACGGTCAACCAGGGGATCGCGCAAGAGGGGGCCTTCTATCTCTTTACCCTGCGGTTGATCCCGATTGTCCCGTTTTTCGTGATCAACCTGGTGATGGGGCTGACCAGGATGCCGCTGTTTACCTTTTTCTGGGTCTCCCAGGTGGGGATGTTGCTGGGGACCATGGTCTTTGTCAACGCCGGCAAGGAGCTGGCCAAGATCGACTCCCTGGCCGGGATTGTCTCGCCGGGGCTGCTGCTCTCCTTTGTCCTCCTCGGTGCCTTCCCCATCACCATGAAAAAGGGGTTGGCCTGGTATCGAAGGGGGAGATGACAACGGTGAGCAGGCATAAATTACTGAAAGGAATACAGTCATGAACATTGGATGGACAACAGTGGCGAATTCGGTGGACGCCGAGCGCTTGGCACGGGAGATCGTGGAGGCGCGGCTGGCGGTCTGCGTCCAGATCGATGGGGGGATCAAGAGCTTTTATCGCTGGGAGGGGGAGGTGGCCAGTGCCAAGGAGTGTCGCTTGACCATCAAATTTCTCTCCGAGAACACGGAACGGATCGAGGCTTGGCTCAACCAGCATCACCCCTATGAGGTCCCGGAGTGGATTACGGTGACCGTGGACCGGATTCACCCGGCCTATAAAAAATGGGCGGAGGCGGATAGCGAGACCACCTCCACCAGGAGCAAGCCCAAGAAGGATGTCCTGCGCCTGAGCAAGCTGGGGCGCAGTTATCTGCGCAAGCATCTCTACAGCGAGGCGGAGGCGGTGTTCCGCGAGGCCCTGGAACTGGATCCGCAAAACTCCTATATCCTGGTGGGACTGGGTGACACCACCCGGGAGATGAAGAAGTACGATGAGTCCATCGCTTACTACGAACGGGTGCTGGAGTTTGATGCCATCAATGTCTTTGCCCTGCGCGGCATTGGCGACTCCTACCGGGGTATCCTCCAGCACAAGCGAGCCATCCCCTATTGGATGCGCTACCTGGACTGCAACAAGGACGATATCTACGTCATGGTGCGGCTGGCGGAGTCGTTCAACAAGACCGGCAACTTCGACAAGGCCGAGGCCTTTTACCTGAAGGCCTTGGCGGTCAACAGCGAGGATAAGTATGCCCTGCTCGGCATCGGCAGCCTCTACTATAAGGTGGAGAACGATGATAAGGCCTTGGAGTATTTCGATAAGCTGTTGAGTCTGGATGACAGCTACGTGGCGGTGTTGACCATGGTCGGCAACATCTATCGTCGGCGCCGGGAGTATGAGCGGGCCGCCGAGTTTTATGAAAAGGCCGCCAGCATCGAATCGTGGAACTCCTTTGCCCTCTTCGGCTTGGGGGATTGCCAGCGGGGGTTGGCGAACCTTGATCAAGCGATCTTCTGGTGGTCGAAGATCCGAGCATGAGCCGCACAATCAGGATCTGCTGACCCGGGTCGGCGATGCCATGCTCAACTTGGAGAAGTTGGACCAGTCCCTGGAGCACTATATGCGCAGTCTCCAAGTTGGCTTCGACCTCTACGCCCTGCTCGGCATGTCCAAACTCTACCGCACCCAAGGGAACTGGACCGAGGCCGAGAAGGCCTGCCAGCAGATCCTGGAGCGGGTGCCTGGCCATCCCCGGACCTTGGGCGAGTTGGTGCTTGTCTACCAGGGGATGGGGCGGATGGATAAGGCGCAAGAGATCAGCGCACTGCTTGAAGGGTTGGCCCAGGGGAACGATTGAACAGCGTCCCTACCCGGCGTTGGGAGATCGACTGCCTGCGTGGTCTGGCGGTGCTGCTGATGCTGATTTCGAATTTTCTCTTTGATCTGGTCTACTTCGCGGGCCTCGCCTGGCTGCAATCGCCCGCCCTGGACCTCTTCGCCCGTTTGGTGGCCGGGTCGTTCATCCTGCTCGCCGGGGTCTCGCTCACCTTGAGTCAGGCCCGCCGGCACGGCTCTGCCGCCGCAAGCCCCTTGCCGGCAGGGCGCCAAGGCGATTTTGCCAAGGTTCTGGGCCGGGGGCTGACCCTCATGGGGCTTGGCTGCCTGGTCACCGGGGCCACCTGGTTGGCGGCTGGCGAGCAGATGGTCATCTTCGGGGTCCTCCACCTGATCGGCCTGGGGCTCATCCTGGCCTATCCCTTCCTGGGGCGGCCGCGCTTGACGCTCACGGTTGGCTGCCTGGTGCTGGCGGCATCCGCCTTTACCTCCGGCTTGGAGCTTGATCACCCCTGGTTTTTGTGGTTGGGTCTGAAGCCCCATGGCTACAGCAGTGTCGATTATGCCCCGCTCATCCCCTGGTTAGGCCCCTTGCTGGTCGGCCTCTTCCTGGGCGAGCGGTTCTATCCCGGCGGTCAGCCCTGCCGCCCGTTGCCGGACCTCTCCCGGACTTGGCCCCTGCCTCTCCTCTCCTGGAGTGGCAGGCACTCACTGATCATCTATTTTGTCCATCAGCCGCTCCTCCTGGCGGGCCTCGCCCTTAGCCGTAGATGGTGGTAACTCATGATTGATGCGGATGCGCCCCTTGCGGCAGAGCAGCAGGTCCCGGCGCGGGTCGCCGTGGTCCAAGGGTCGCAGACCCGGGTGGAGTTGTGCTCCTTGGTGCTGCTGGCGGTTAATATCAGCCATCGGGTGGTCAAGGGGCCGGCGGGGTGGTCGCTGCAGGTCCGCCCGGAGCAGCTGCAAAAGGCCCGCTACCATCTGGCCGCCTTTGAGGATGAGAATCGCCACTGGCCCCCGGTGGCCACGGGCGCGCCGGTGGTGGCCAGAGAGGATGGCGGTTGGGGGGTGATTACCATCCTGGCGGGGCTCATGGCCTTCCATGCCCTGACCGGGCCATGGACCGCGGACAACCCTTGGTTCCGCCAGGGGGCGGTGGAGTCGCGGCTGATCGTGGCCGGCCATGAGCCGTGGCGGGTGATCACCGGGCTCACCCTCCATGCCGACGTCAGTCATCTCGTGGGCAATATCGCCTTGGGCGGCCTCGTGCTCTTGTTCCTGGCCGGCCTCACCGGCGGCGGGGGGGTGTGGTTCGTGGCCCTGCTCACCGGGGCCTTGGGCAATTACTGTAACGCCCTCTACCATGGGGGGGAGCACCGCTTTGTCGGTTTTTCCACGGCGGTCTTTGGCGTCATCGGTTGCCTCTCCGGCATCCGCATGGTCGGCTCCCGCTCCCCCCGCGCCCTGCTCTTGCCCTTGGGGGCCGGGGCCGGTCTGTTGGCCATGCTGGGCACCGAGGGGGAGAAGACAGACGTGGGTGCCCATCTCTGGGGGTTGGGCGTGGGGGTGGTCTGCGGCCTCTGCTGGCAAGGGTTGCAGCTGGGCAGACGCTGGCACTCCGGCCCCAGCCAAGCGTTGCTCGGCATCGGCAGCTTGCTGGTGGTCCTGGCCGCCTGGTGGCTGGCGGTTTTCAATTAAAAATTACGAATTACGAATTAAGAATTACGAATAGTTGGATTGATTAATTCGTAATTTTTAATTCGTAATTCCTGTTGTCAAGCAGGGCTAAATCAGTGATACTTGGTACCTCAGCCGAGCAAGGGTACCATATCGGCAGGGAGAGAGTGCCCTCCGCGCCTCCGCGGGAGAGATGAGCTCATGAAAAGTAGGCGAACGTAAAAGGGATAGACTATGAGTACACCGAATCAGCCCCCGCCGTGGGGTAAGAAGAAGGGACCGCCGACACCGGAGGAGTTGATCGCCCTCCTGTTGAAGAAGATCAAGGATAGCTTTGAAGGGGGCGGGTCGAGTTCGGGTGGCCAGCAGGGGGGAGAACCGGGGCCAATGTCCGCGGGCTTGGGGGCCATCCTCTCCAAGGTGGTGATGGTGATCGGCATCCTGCTGCTCTTGAACATCCTCTCCTCATCGTTTTATACCATTGAGCCCGGGGAACGCGGGGTCATCCTGCGGCTGGGCAAGATCCAAGGGATCACCAATCCCGGGCTGAATTTCAAGGCCCCCATGCTGGACACCCTGATCAAGGTTGACGTGGAGACCGTGCGCAAGCAGGAGTTCGGCTTCCGTACCAAGATCCCCGGACAGAAGACGGTCTACGAGAAACAAGGGTTCGAGGCAGAGTCCCTGATCCTCACCGGGGACAAGAATGTCATCGATGTGGAGTGGATTGTCCAGTACAAGGTCCATGACCCGCTGCTCTACCTGTTTAAGGTCAAGGATACCGAGCAGGCGGTGCGGGATGTCTCGGAAAAGTCCATCCGCCGGGTGATGGGCAATCAGGACTTTGATTATGCCCTCCAGAATCGGGAGATCATTGAGCAGTCCATGTCCCAGGACCTGCAGAAGACCTTGGACGCTTACGAGAGCGGGATCAAGATCGTCACGGTCAAGCTTCAGGATGTCAACCCGCCTGATGCCGTCAAGCCGGCCTTTAACGAGGTCAATGAGGCGGACCAGGACATGAAGCGCTTGGTCAACGAGGCCGAGGAGAACTACAACCGGGTGATCCCCAAGGCCAAGGGCAGCGCCAAGCAGATCCTGGAGGAGGCCCACGGCTACGCGGTGGAGCGGGTGAATCTGGCCAAGGGCGAAGCGGGCCGCTTCCTGAACATCCTCCACGAGTACACCCTGGCCAAGCAGGTGACCAGGAGAAGGATGTACCTGGAGACCATGGAGAAGATCCTGCCCAAGGTGGACTCCATCTATCTCATTGACAAGGAACAGCATGCCATCACGCCGTTTCTCGACCTCGGCAAGGCGGCGCTGCCGGCCCCGGCCCCGGTCAAGATCGATGCCGCTCAGTGACGAACCACGGTAAGGCACGGGTCTGTCCCGTTTGCCGAGGCCCAAGATATCCCACGGCCATGCCGGCCTTGGGGATGAATACAAATTATCGGAGGTACCCTAGTGCAGAAGATTATCCGCATGATACTTATCGGCGTGGTCGGCATCGTGCTGATCGCGGTCTGGAACAGCTTTTTCATCTTGCCGGAAGGGGTGCAGGCGGTGGTCACCCAGTTCGGCCGCCCGGTGGGTGAGCCGGCGGTGAGCCCGGGGCTCCATTTTAAGACCCCCTTTGTGCAGGAGGTGGCCTACTTTGACAAGAAGATCCTGATCTGGGACGGCGACGCCAACCAGATCCCCACCAAGGACAAGACCTTTGTCTATGTCGATGTCACGGCCCGCTGGCGGATCGCCAACGCCCTGGTCTTCCTCCAGGCGGTGAACAACGAGATCCGGGCGCAGACCATCCTGGACGACATCATCGACTCCACGGTGCGGGACATGGTCAACAAAAACAATCTGGTGGAGATCATCCGCAGTTCGGATTGGACCCCTGGCGAGAGGTCCAGGGAGCGGGGCGATGACGAGCCGATCACCCTGGGCCGCGACAAGTTGGCGGATATGATCCATAAAAACGCCTCGCTGGCCACGGTGAAATACGGCATCGAACTGGTGGATGTCATGTTCAAACGGGTCAACTATATCGACACGGTGCAGAGCAAGGTCTATGAGCGGATGATCTCGGAGCGGAAGCGGATTGCGGCGGAGAAGCGTTCCCAGGGTGAGGGGCAGAAGGCGGAGATTTTGGGCAAGGTGGATCGGGAGTTGAAGACGGTTACCTCCTCGGCGCGTCAGGAGGCCGAGCAGATCAAGGGTAAGGCCGATGCCGAGGCCAGCCGCATCTACGCCGAGGCCTATAACCAGGACCCGGAGTTCTACGCCTTTTTCAAGACCCTGGAGAGCTACGAGCAGACCGTCGGTGCCAACACTCGGCTGGTTATCGCGGCGGATTCCGAGTTCTATCGCTATTTGAATCAGGTGCAGTAAGCGGACCCCTAGCCGCGGCGGGGCAACGGGCCCAGGGCATCCGCCACTCCCTAGGGGGTTGGGGCCGTAAAGCCGATGCTCTGGTCGGTGGGGTCGAAGGGGATGCGGCCCTTGGCCTCCAGGGCCGCGATGAAGTTTTCCAGTTGGGCATCGGTGGCGAAGCGGTCAACGCCGACCTGGGTGAAGCGGCAGTTGCAGTGGGTCAGTTGGCCGCCGCACCACGGACAGACCTCCACCGGGCAGCCCAGGCGGTGAAACTCGCCTGGGTCCACCGCGCATACCAGGCAGAGCCGCGGGTCGAGGCTGACCGGGGTGTATACCGGAAAGGCCGTGAGATCCGCGTATTTGGCCAAGGCCTCCTCTCGCGTGTGGCCGAAATAGGCCAAGACCTCCTCGTCCCAGATCCCGTCCCGGTGGTCCCCCAGAAACTCCGCCCCTTCATTGTTGCAGAGATAGAGATAGGTGTCCCGGATGGTGGTGGCGGCGATCAGGAAATTGCCGCCCCGCTTATCCAGCCGGCGGAGGATGCGGATGGCGTCATTTTCCGCATCCGGCAGAAAGCTGTAGAACTCGTGAAAGAGATGGAGGGCGATGGCGTCGCCCGCGTAGTGTTCCACCAGTTCGCGGGCCGGGGGCTGGTCCTCGTCGTTCACCGCGAATTCCATGAGCAGCAGGATGGCGTTTTTGTGGTCAGTCAGGGTCATGGGGGTTTGCCGGTGGAAGGTGAGTCGGGATTAGCGGAGCGCGGCCAGCCACTTTCGGGTCTCGGCCTCGATATCCGCTGCTTGGCTGAGGGCGGTGACCACGGCAATCCGTCTGGCGCCCAGGGCGGTGAGGGTGGCCAGGTGGTCGAACTTGATGCCGCCCATCACCGTGAACGGCAACTCCGAGCGGGCGGCGAAGGTCTCAATGGCCTCGGCCCCCAAAAAGGTGGAGAGCCCCTCTTTGGTGGCGGTGGGGTAGAGGGGGCCGATATTGTAGTAGGAGGCCCCCCGGGCCGCTGCGCTGGCGGCCTGCTCCGCCGTGTTGGCCGAGACGCCGATGATCAGCTCCGGGGCTAGGCGCCGGGCCTCCGCGGCCGGCAGGTCGCTGTTGCCGAGATGGATGCCGTCGGCGTCAACGGCCAGGGCGATGTCGAGCCGGTTGTTGATGATCAGCAGCGCCCCGGCCTTGCGGGTGTGTTGGCGGAAGAGTCTGGCCTTTTCGAACAGGGCGCGGTCGCTTGCGAGCTTGTCCCGAAGTTGCACGATGCGCACCCCGGCGGCCAGGACCGCCTCCAGCCACTCCAGGTCAGAGCGGCCATTGGCCAGGGCCTCGCAGGAGACCGGATAGAGGGTGACCTGATGCCGGAAGATGGAGAGGCGGTCCTGGAGTGGGCTGGTTAATGGCATTGAAGAACAGATGGAATTTTGTTATATCGAAACCGTGAGCCCACCCTTTTACCTCATTGCCGACAGCAGCGCAAGAGGGGGTGTTCGCTAATGTTCACCCCACCCCCGTGGGAAGGGACGGAGCTTGGCTAGGCCATGGGCTTGAGGCTGTTTGGTCCCTTGCGATCGGCATGGTGGTGCCGACACGACTCGTGTCTCATCCCGTTTCGTAACCAACCAGCTAAACACCAGCAGCGTAGAGGCCTGAGTCGCTCGGGCGCGGAAGGCAAAAGGCCGGGGCGGGCTTGGTCATGAATGTATTTTGCGAAGGAGAAGTCCCATGAAGTTAGAGAAATACTATGTCAAGGAGAAGGCCAAACTCACCCTGGATGGCAAGGAGTACGAATTGCCGATCCTGATCGGCGAAGAGGGGGAGCGGGCCATCGATATCAGCAAGCTCCGCAGCAAGACCGGTTACATCACCTTGGACTACGGCTATGTGAACACCGGCTCCTGCGCCAGCACCATCACCTATCTGGATGGCGACCAGGGGATTTTGAACTATCGGGGCTACCCCATTGAGGACCTGGCCGAGAAGTGCACCTTTATCGAGGTGGCCTATCTCCTGGTCCACGGTTTTCTGCCCACGGTGGCCGAACTCAAGGAGTTTTCGGGGATGCTCAATAAGTACGCCCTGATCCATGAGGACATGGTCCACTTCTTCGACCGTTTCCCCCCGGGCTCGCCGCCGATGTCGATCCTCTCCTCCATGGTCAACGCCCTCTCGGTCTTCTACCCGGACATGATCACCAACCCGATGATCAAGATCGACCGCATGACCGCGCGCTTGATCTCCAAGGTACGGACCATTGCCGCCTTCTCCTACAAGAAGGCCATGGGCCAGCCGTTGGTCTACCCCCGGCACGACTATTCGTACTGCGCCAACTTCCTGAACATGATGTTTCACTCCTCGGTCAACCCCTATGAGGTCAACCCGATCATCGTCGAGGCCCTAAACAAGCTGTTGATCCTGCACGGCGATCACGAGCAGAACTGCTCCACCTCCACCGTGCGTCTGGTGGGCAGCGCCCACGTCAATCTCTACGCCTCGATCTCGGCCGGGATCAGCGCCCTGTGGGGGCCGCTGCACGGCGGGGCCAATCAGGCGGTGATCGAGATGCTGGAGCGCATCCACCTGGAGGGGGGCAACTACCGCAAGTACATCGACAAGGCCAAGGACCCCAATGACCCCTTCCGTCTGGTGGGCTTCGGTCATCGGGTCTATAAAAACCATGACCCCCGGGCTCGGATCATCAAGAGGGCCTGCGACGACGTCCTTCAGGCCCTCAACATCAGCGATCCTCTGCTGGATCTGGCCAAGGAGATCGAGGAGGTGACCCTCACCGACTCCTATTTTGTCGAGCGCAGGCTCTACCCCAATGTCGACTTCTACAGCGGCATCATCTATAAGGCCATCGGCATTCCCACGGACATGTTCACCGTCATGTTCGCCCTGGGCCGGTTGCCCGGGTGGATCGCCCACTGGAAAGAGATGTGGGATGACGACAACTGGCGCATTGGCCGGCCACGGCAGATCTACGTCGGTCCGGTGACCCGCCCCTTTGTGCCCATGGAGGAGCGGGGGAAGGAAGGGGAGGCGCGGTGAACGGCTAACGGGTGGCATTAAGATTGGAGCACCGTGCCCCTCTGCCCCCTAACCTGAACGGGTTTTTTCTATTTAAGTTCTTCCCTCCTCTTGCCGATACGAAATTTACCGGCCCTCTTTGCCGCCGCTCACGGACGAGCGGCGTACACCTCACCTCAAGGATGACTTTGTTCGTCTCTTTCGTCAGAGCTCTCCTCCATGCCCGCACTGAGCATCAACTCCCTTATTGCCAACCTGCCGCCGGGGCGATTCTCGCCCTTAGGCCCGGGGAGGCCCGGGACTCAGGCCCCTGCCGCCGATTCCGGGGCGGTCTTTACCCGGGGCGAGCCCTGGCGTAATAGCGCCAATGGCGCGAGTCGGGTTGGCTACAGTGGCGCGGCGCGTGGGGAGGAGGCTTCGCCCCCGGGGGCTGAACCGCCACCGGGCGTAGAACCGCCACCGCCACCGGAGACAGGGGGCGGGGCGCCGGCCGCTGCGAAGGACGGGGCTGCTGCTCCTGCCGAGCCGGCTAAGAGCGAGGAGGAGCCCACAGCCAGCAAAGCGCCCAATGGCGAACTCCTCTCCCGTGCGGAGCTGGACTTGGTCCGGCAGTTGCAGCAGGTGGATCAGGCGGTCAAGGCCCACGAGCTGGCCCATCTCTCCGCCGCCGGCGGCTATGCCCGGGGTGGGGCCAGCTTCAGTTACCAGCGGGGACCGGACGGGCAGAATTATGCGGTCGGTGGCGAGGTGCAGATCGATACCGGCAAGGAGAGGACCCCGGAGGCGACCATCCTGAAGATGCAGATTATCCGTCAGGCGGCCCTGGCCCCGTCCGACCCGTCGCCCCAGGATCAACGGGTGGCGGCCCATGCCACCTTGCAGATTGCCGAGGCATCCAAGGAGTTGTTCCAGGCCCGCTCCGCAACCCCCCAGCCGTCGACCCCCAAGTCGACGGAGGAGGGTGATGCGTCCACGTCTGGTGAGGGCGCGGCCCGCAAGGTCTATCAACAGGCAGGCGCCGGGCTGACCCAGCGCTCGCCTGCCGGCCCTGGCAACTCCCGTCAAGGGTACGCGGCCTACCGTACCCCCTATCCGCCAACCAGCGGCACCCCCCGCCAAATGAACATCGACCAAATCGCTTGACCGCGGCCCTGGTCATTAAGGTGCCGCCTCCCCATGCCGTGTCTTGACTATCCCCCAAGCCTGTGCTAGATATGAGCCCTTCATGGTAGTGGCATGCGGGCCGGTATTGCCCTGATCGCGGTCACTTCCTCCCGAACTCTTTCCCTTTCCTTTTTCTCTTGAATCCGGAAGTCCGCGGTTGCCCCAATTTTTTTTTGGGCATGGGCCTTTCGTATAGTGGTGATGACCATGCGTACAAATATTGTTCATAGTGGTGCCGGCGAGTTGACCTATGAGATCCGCAACATAGTCACGGTCGGGGAAAAATTGCAGAAGCTCGGCATGCGCACCTACTGGGAGAACATCGGCGACCCCATTGCCAAGGGCGAGCATATCCCCCAATGGATGAAGGACATCGTCATCGATCTGGCCCAGCAGGACTCGACCTATGGCTATTCGCCCACCCGCGGCATCCTGGCCACCCGCGAGTTTATCGCCCAGCGGACCAACCAGCGGGGCGGGGCTCAGATCACCCCGGAGGATATCCTCTTCTTTAACGGTTTGGGCGATGCCATCAGCAAGATCTACGGCTTCCTCAGGCCCACGGCCCGGGTGGTGATGCCGACTCCGAGCTACACCACCCACTCCTCGGCCGAGGCCGCCCATGCCGGCGACCGGCCGGTGACCTATCTCCTGGACCCCACCAACAATTGGTACCCGGATCTGGACGACCTGGAGAAGCGTATCAAGTATAACCCCACCGTGGCCGGCATCCTGATCATCAATCCGGACAACCCCACCGGCGCGGTCTACTCCGAGTCCATCCTCGGCGGCATCATCCGTCTGGCCAAGAAGTACGACCTGTTTGTGGTCTGCGACGAGGTCTATCTCAATATCGTCTATAACGGCTACAAGACCTTGCCTATCTCCGACCTGATCGGCGATGTCCCGGCCATTGCCATGCGCGGCCTCTCCAAGGAGATGCCGTGGCCGGGCGGCCGTTGCGGCTGGATCGAGGTCTATAACGCCAGCAAGAAGCCGATGTTCGAGAAGTACGTGCAGTCCATCCTGAACGCCAAGATGCTGGAGGTCTGTTCCACCACCCTGCCCCAGGCGGTGCTGCCGCGGCTGTTGGAGCACCCGCTGTATGGCTCCTACCTCCAGGAGCGCATCGATCGCTATGAACGCTACTCCAATATCGCCTATGACTGCCTGAAGGGGATTGACGGCATTCTGGTGAACCGGACCAACGGCGCCTTTTACATGAGCGTGGTCTTTGCCGAGGGCCGCTTGAACCGGACCCAGACCCTCGCCATCGCCAATCCTGAGGTCAAGAAGCAGGTGGAGCTGTTGGTCAACCCCGAGGGGGTCTCCCTGGATAAACGCTTTGTCTACTATATGTTGGGCGCCACCGGGGTGTGCACGGTGCCGCTCAGTTCTTTCGCCACGGAGTTGCAGGGTCTGCGGGTGACCCTGCTGGAGAAGGACGAGACCGTGTTCCGCCAGATCTTCACCACCATCGCCGACTCCATCCGGCAGTATCTGGCCTCATAGAGGGCAGTAGTCAGCCCATGAAGCCCCCAGCCGCCTATGCCTAGGCGGCTTTTTTTTTGTCCTGGTGGCTTGCCAAGTGGGGCAGGAGAGCTCCTGGGGCGCGAAGAACATGGCCAAGGCCTGCCCCTTTTGGGGCAGCTGATTTTTCTGGCGACTTCCTTGACAACCCCGGAATCGATACTTACCATAGCTGTCATTTACAGGGCTGTGCCCCGTGAAAGCCTTGCCAGCCGTGGGTTTCGGCCAAAAGAGACAAGGGGATGCGCTGATGCGATTAGCGTTACTGCCATTCCTTGATTGCCCGCCCGGGGAGTGCCCCGCAGGGGTGATGGCGGAGGGGTATCTCTGCCAGGGCAGGAGGTGTGGGTTATGAATAGAGCGATGGAGGGATTTGGTGTTAGGGACTAACGAGCAGGAATTGACAGACGACGGGGTGTTGACCGAGACGCAGATCGCCGAGGCAGCCACGAGCGGCGAGGTGGAGCAGGGAGAGAATACGGACCAGGCCACGGAGAGCGGTGCCGCTGATGCCTTGGCCACCTTGGAGGCCGAAAAGCAGGAACTCCAGGACAAGTTGTTGCGCTTGGCCGCTGATTTCGATAACTACAAAAAGAGGATGATCCGCGAGCGGGAGACCTCCTTCAAGTACGCGGAAGAGGGGCTGCTCAAGGAGTTGTTGCCGAGCATCGATAATCTGGAGCGGGCCTTGGCCCATGAAAACGGTACCGACGATGTCAAGGGCATGCGCGCCGGGGTGGAACTGACCCTGAAGGGGTTGCTCTCCGCCACCGCCAAGTTTGGTCTCACCCCCATGGAGAGTGTGGGTCAGCCCTTTGACCCCAATTTTCACGAGGCCTTGGTCATGGAGGAGAGTGATGCTGTTCCTCCCCAATCCGTGATCCGGGAGTTTGAAAAGGGGTACTTGTATAAAGAGCGTCTGCTGCGGGCCGCCAAGGTCGTCGTGGCCAAGAGTTGCGCATAAGCGCTGGTTCGGCAGGGCACGAAGGCCGACCGGTCATTTTATATTAATATGGATCATTTTTTTACGTTTTCGATAAGGAGAAAGACATGGGAAAGATAATCGGCATTGATTTAGGGACCACCAACTCTTGCGTGGCAATCATGGAAGGTGGTGACCCTCAGGTCATCACCAATGCGGAAGGGAATCGGACCACCCCTTCCATTGTCGCCTTTTCCGCCAGCGGTGAGCGTTTGGTGGGCCAGGTGGCCAAGCGTCAGGCGGTGACCAACCCCACCAAGACCCTGTTCGCCATCAAGCGCTTGATCGGGCGTAAGTTCGATGACCGGGAGGTGGCCAAGAGCATTGAACTCAGCCCGTTTAATATCGTCAAGGGGAGCCAGGGTGACGCGGAGGTGGAGATCGATGGCAAAAAGTACACGGCCGCCGAGGTCTCCGCCATGATCCTGGGCAAGATGAAGCAGACCGCCGAGGAGTACCTGGGCGAGACGGTCACCGAGGCGGTGATCACGGTGCCGGCCTATTTCAATGACAGCCAGCGCCAGGCCACCAAGGACGCCGGCCGCATCGCCGGCCTGGATGTCAAGCGCATCATCAATGAACCCACCGCCGCGGCCTTGGCCTACGGTCTGGACAAGAAGCACGAAGAGAAGATCGCGGTCTTTGACCTGGGCGGCGGCACCTTCGATATCTCGGTGCTCGAGATCGGCGATGGGGTCTTTGAGGTCAAGTCCACCAACGGTGATACCTTCCTGGGTGGCGAAGACTTCGATATGCGGGTGGTCAACTGGCTGGCCGACGAGTTCAAACGCGACAACGGCATCGACCTGCGCAAGGACAACATGGCCCTGCAGCGCTTGAAGGAGGAGGCGGAGAAGGCCAAGAAGGAGCTCTCCACCACCATGGAGACCGACATCAACCTCCCCTTCATCACTGCCGACGCCTCCGGCCCCAAGCACATGAATATCAAGTTGAGCCGGGCCAAATTCGAGACCCTGGTCGCTGATCTGGTGGAGCGCACGGTGCGTCCGTGTCAGGTAGCCTTGAAGGACGCGGGCCTTTCCGCCGCCGAGATCGACGAGGTCATCCTGGTGGGCGGCATGACCCGTATGCCCATGGTGCAGCAAAAGGTGCGTGATATATTCGGCAAGGAGCCCCACAAGGGGGTGAACCCGGACGAGGTGGTGGCCATCGGCG
>CAYSFY010000024.1:11113-14937 GCA_964430285.1 uncultured Desulfobulbia bacterium | reverse complement strand
CCAAGGCGGGGTGTTGAAGGGCGATGTCAAGGACGTGCTGCTGCTCGACGTGACTCCGCTCTCCCTGGGGATCGAGACCCTGGGCGGGGTGACCACCAAGTTGATCGAAAAGAACACCACCATCCCCACCAAGAAGAGTCAGGTCTTCTCCACTGCCGCCGACAACCAGCCCGCCGTCTCCATCCACGTCCTCCAGGGCGAGCGGGAGATGGCCAACGACAACAAGTCCATCGGCCGCTTCGAGCTGGCGGATATCCCGCCGGCACCCCGGGGCGTGCCCCAGGTCGAGGTGACCTTTGACCTGGATGCCAACGGCATCCTCCATGTCTCGGCCAAGGACCTGGGCACCGGCAAGCAGCAGTCCATCAAGATTACCGCCTCCAGCGGCCTCTCCGAGGCGGAGATCAAGCGCATGATGAACGACGCCGAATCCCATGCCGATGAGGACCGCAAGCGCAAGACCCTGATCGAGGCCAAGAACCAGGCCGACTCCATGATCTACGCCACCGAGAAGAGCTTAAAGGATGTGGGCGACAAGGTCGATGAGGCCACCCGCAAGAGTGTGGAAACGGCCATCGACAAGGTCAAGAAGAGCATGACCGGTGATGATGCCGATGCCATCAAGGCCGATGTCGAGGCCTTGACCCAGGCCTCCCATAAGTTGGCCGAGATTATGTACTCCCAGGCCTCCAAGGAACAGGGCGGCGGCGGTGCTGCCGGTGGTGCCGGCGGCGGGGCAGCCAAGGACGACAACGTGGTGGACGCCGATTTTGAGGAAGTGAAGTAAGCGCAATTGATTCGCGTTACGGTCATGGGGGGGCGTGAGAGATTGCGCTCCCCCATTTTTTTATGCCACGCACACGAGGCCACGCACCATGAAGACCCTCTCTGGTATTCAGCCCTCTGGGCAGCTCCATATCGGCAACTATTTCGGCATGATGCGCCCCATGATCAAGACCATGGATCAGGGGGAACTCTACGCCTTTATCGTCAACTTGCACGCCATGACCTCGGTTTTGGACCCCGGGCGTCTGGCCCGGGACACCATGAACGCGGCCATGGATTTTATGGCCCTGGGGCTTGATCCGGAGCGCTGCATCTTCTGGGTCCAGTCCGATGTGCCGGAGGTGACCGAACTGACCTGGATCCTCTCCACCCTTACCCCCATGGGGTTGTTGGAGCGTTGTCACTCTTACAAGGACAAGGTCGCCAAGGGCATCGCCGCCAGTCACGGCCTCTTCGCCTACCCGGTGCTGATGGCGGCCGATATCCTGCTCTACCAGGCGGAGAGGGTGCCGGTGGGCAAGGACCAGAAGCAGCATCTGGAGGTGGCTCGCGACATCGCCATCAAGTTCAACAACACCTTTGGCGACACCTTTGTCCTGCCGGAACCGGTGATCGACACCAACGTGGCCACGGTCCCCGGTCTTGACGGTCAGAAGATGTCCAAGTCCTACGGTAATACCATCAACATCTTTCAGACCGCCAAGGAGTTGAAAAAATCGGTGATGGCCATCCAGACCGATGCCACCCCGGTGGAGGCAGCGAAAGACCCGGAGCAGTGTAACCTGTTCAAGATCTTCAAACTCTTTGCCGCCCCGGAACGGTTGGCAGAGGTGGAGAACCTCTACCGGAACGGCGGCGCGGCCTATGGCTACATCAAGCTGGAACTGGTGGACCTGTTGTGGGAGTTCTTTGCCGAGGCCCGTGAGCGCCGGGAGATGCTGGCCAAGGACCCGGGCGCGGTAAAGGCGATCCTGGCCCGGGGGGCGGAGAAGGCCCGGGCCCGGGCCACCGTCACCCTGGACTTGGTGCGGGAGAGGGTGGGCTTGCGCTACTGATTTTGGGCTTTAGTGCCTCGGCAAGAAATAATCATCCAATCTTGCTTGTCTTTCGGCCCGTCTTCTACGTTGTAGCAAGGGTTACATAGCGCTGCTATGCGCCCCTTGCTACGCCTTGAAGCCGAACCGAAATCCGGCGCAATCTTTGGACGCTTATTTCTTGCCGAGGCCCTTACTGGGGGAGGGGGCGGTTGCCCAGGACCTTGACTTCGATCTCCACCTTGTCGTCATCGCTGAGGTCCGTGGCCGCCCAGTCGATGAAGGTCTCGGTCACCCGGTGGAAGGCGCCGTGGTCCTCCTGGCATTTGGCGCAAATCGATTCGGCGCCGTCCCGGTAGGCGATGATCTTGCTGGCCGGGTCCCCCTTCCTGTCCACCGCCGCCATCTTGCGGCAGCCGCACTCCAGGCGGATGACCGCCACGCCGACGGCATCGGGACTCCCTTCCATGATCCCGGCGATCATCGCCAGTTCTGATTTGAGGGCGCGGCTCATTACCGTTTGTGGCTTGTTCTGCTGTTTTGTCATTGCTGGCTCCTTGGGGAGAGAGGACGATGCCGGTGATGGCGCTCTTCTGGTAGCGTTCCCGGCGGTAGAGGTCGGTGTCAGGCTGAACATGGCCCGGTTGCCCCAGGGAGCGTCGAGCCGGGCGCCATTGTAACGCGATTGGCATGGCGATGGCGAGTACTTTTTCACGGCAGGGGAGGGTGGCGGGCGCTGTTTGCCATGCGTGATCCGGGGGGTGATCCGGAGAAAAAACATTGCCCGGCAGCCAGGCTGAATACGAAGTTTTTGTTGACAAAAAAAAGGCCTTGCATTAATGGTCAATTAGTTTAATTGATGGGTTTTCGAGCAGTGGGGCGACCTGCTGAGCAAGTTATTCACTTAATATTTATGGAGGAGTTGTCATGTGGAATGTTGTTGTTGATAAGGACAAATGCACTGGTGATGAAGAATGCGTAAACGCTTGCCCCGCTCAGGTTTTGGAGATGGTTGACGGCAAGGCTGAGCCCGTCAATATCGACGAGTGTCTCGGTTGCGAGACCTGTGTCGAGACCTGTCCGTCAGGCGCCATCACGGTCAGCGAGGCCTAATTAGCCTCCGTTTGCTGTATTGGTAACAAGAGGCCTGTCTCCGTGAAGGGGATGGGCCTTTTTATTTTGTCTATCCGCCCATGGCCGGAGGCTTGGATGGGGCTGACCTGTAAACCCGGAGCATCTCTCCGCACGCATCACCGTTTGGCTGCATCGATTTGGAGTCTGGTGGGCATCCTGCTGATGACCAGGGGTGGCCTCTTTCTCCACGCCGCGGGCAGGCTGTGGCTCTTCCTGCCCGCCGTGGCCGTGGGGACAGCCAAGTCCCTATTCCTGCTGGACAAAGCCGCGCGCAAGAATTTGCTGCGCCTCTCCGGCAAGGAGGAGGGGGCGTGTCTGGGCGGGGTCTATTCGCTTAAGATGTGGGGCCTGGTGGCGGTGATGATGACGGCGGGTATTCTCCTCCGGCGTTCCGCTCTTCCCGGGGAGTGGATCGGCACCCTCTATGTGGCCATTGGCTGGGCCCTCTTTTTCTCCAGCCGGCTCCTTTGGCAGCGGGCCATTCGTTACCCCGCCTGAACCCGGGTGTGGGCTTCGCTGAACATGGGCGCTACCTCATTCAATAAAGTCACCATCGATCTAGGTGCCCTGAAGGCCAATTTTCAGGCGATCTCGGGCGCGGTCGGGCCAGGGGTCCGGGTGTTGGCCATGATCAAGTCCGAGGCCTACGGTCACGGTTTGATCCAGTCGGCCAAGGCCTTGGCCAGGGCCGGGGCCGAGCACTTCGGGGTGGCGGAGGTTGAAGAGGGGATTGCCCTGCGCGAGGCCGGGATTGGCGGCCAGGTGGTGATCTTTTTGGGGTGGGATGGCGCGGATGAGTTGATCCGCTATCACCTGACCCCGGTGGTCTTTGATCTGGCCACCCTGGAACGCCTCTCCGCCCGCGCCGTG
>CAYSFY010000024.1:6716-11103 GCA_964430285.1 uncultured Desulfobulbia bacterium | reverse complement strand
GGAGACCAGGATCGGGGTCCATCTCAAAGTCGATGTCGGCATGGGTAGGTTCGGCATTATGCCGGCCGAGGTGCCGACCTTCCTGGCGGCGATTCATGGGCTGCCGGGTCTCTTTCTGGCCGGGGTCTTGAGTCACTTCCCCATGGCTGATCAGGATGGCGGTGTGACCCGGGAGCAGAATCTGCTCTTTGGCCAGGTGCTGGCCGACTGCCGCGGGCAGGAGGGGGTGTTGGCCCATATCGCCAATTCGGCGGCGGTCATGGGCTGCCCGGAGGCCCACCATGATCTGGTCCGGCCCGGGATCGCCCTCTATGGTTGTTATCCCGCCGAGGCGCCCTGGTGCCGTGAACGCCTGGCCTTGCACCCGGTGATGTCGTTTCGTAGCCGGGTGGTGCAGGTCAAGGAGGTGCCCACGGGCTACGGGGTGAGTTACGGTCATCTCCATCGCACCCAGAGGCCGTCGCGGCTGGCCCTGTTGCCGGTGGGGTATGCCGATGGCTATCTCCGTTCCCTCACCGGTCAGGCCCAGGTGCTGATCCGCGGCCAGAGGGCACCGGTCTGCGGCCGCATCTGCATGAATGTCTGCGTGGTCGATATCACCGATATCCCCGGGGCTGTGGTGGGCGACGAGGTAGTGCTGATGGGACGTCAGGCGGGACCGCAGGGCATGGGCGAGATCAGCGCCCACGAGATCGCCGGCTGGATGCGGACCATCCACTACGAGGTGT
This sequence comes from uncultured Desulfobulbia bacterium, assembly GCA_964430285.1. Classification (GTDB taxonomy): domain Bacteria; phylum Desulfobacterota; class Desulfobulbia; order Desulfobulbales; family VMSU01; genus VMSU01. The sequence continues at coordinate 10,375 of CAYSFY010000024.1, read as the reverse complement.
TATGCCTCTTCGGCAACAACAACCACAGGGAGTACGAGGGGGGGTAAAGGGCGATCTTGCCCCCCTCCGGTGTCCGCTAGGCCTCCCTTTGTCCCTGTGCTGGCTGACAACTAACGGGTGCCGGCCAAGAAACACTTCCGCGGCACGTGCCGCCCATGGGCACCCCCTACCGTCACCCGCAACTGGTAGCTGTCAACCGTCAACCGTCAACCGCTAACCTGAGCAGTTACTTTATGATCCGCACACGCTTAAAAGAGGACCTTGACCGCTGTTTTCTTGAAGGAGTCGAACGCCACTACTGGTCCGCCGAGGCCGCCGGTACCTATACCTTGGAACAGCCGAAACGGGAAGGGCAGGGTGACCTGGCCACCAACTTGGCCCTGGTGGTCGCCGGCCGGGAGAAGAAAACCCCCCGGGCCGTGGCGGCGCAACTGGTTGAGCTGCTTGCCGGCTCGCCGCTGCTGGCCAAAGTCGAGATCGCCGGCCCGGGCTTTGTCAACTGCTATATCCGTCCCGAGGTCTGGCAGTCGGTCGTGACCGAGGTCTGCGGCCAGGATGAGGCCTTTGGCCTGAGCCGCGGCGGCGAGGGCAAAAAGGTGCTGGTGGAGTTTGTCAGTGCCAACCCCACCGGGCCGCTCAGTGTCGGCCATGGCCGGCAGGCCGTGCTCGGGGATGCCATCTGCCGTCTGCTGGTGGCCACCGGCCATGAGGTGACCCGGGAGTACTACTTTAATGACGCCGGCCGCCAGATGCGGGTGCTGGCCCAATCGGTCCAGGCCCGCTATTTGGAGCTGTTGGGGGTGCCGAGTGAGTTTCCCGAGGACGGCTATCAAGGGGACTACATCGTTGACATCGCCAAGGCCTTGCAGGCCGAGCACGGTAGCGGTTTACAGGAGACGGATGACCTGACCCCCTTCAAGGTCAAGGCCGTGGAGGCAATCTTTGCCGACATCAATGGCACCCTGGAGCGGCTCAATATCCACTTTGACAACTACTTCAACGAGCACACCCTCTACGACGACGGTCATATCGATGACGTGGTGGCCCAGTTGCGCGCCAAGGGGTTGGTCTATGATCAAGACGGGGCGGTGTGGTTCAAGACCACGGAGCTGGGGCTGGATCAGGACCGGGTGATCATCAAGAGCAGCGGCGAGCCCACCTACCGCCTGCCGGATATCGCCTACCACCGCGAAAAGTTCAAGCGTGGTTTCGATTGGATGATCAATATCTTTGGCTCCGATCATATCGCCACGGTCCCTGACGTCATGGCCGGGATCCGGGCCTTGGGCTACGACGACAGCAAGGTCCAGGTGGTGCTCCACCAGTTCGTGACCCTGCTGCGGGAGGGCAAACAGGTCAAGATGTCGACCCGTAAGGCCACCTATGTCACTGTCGATGAGTTGCTTAACGAGGTTGGGGCCGACGTGGCCCGTTTCTTCTTCCTGATGCGCAAGGCCGACAGTCAGCTGGAGTTTGACCTCGATCTGGCCACCAAACAGAGTCAAGAGAACCCGGTCTATTACGTGCAGTACGGTCACGCCCGGATGTGCAGCCTGCTGCGCCAGGCAGCGGAGCGTGGGGCCGAACTGGGCGCCATGGCCACGGTGCGCTTTGACCTGCTGGTGGAGCCGGAAGAGCTTGACCTGTTGAAGGCCATGGCGGCCTACCCCGGGTTGGTGCGGAGCGCGGCCTGCGATTTGGCCCCCCATCGCATTATCTACTCCTTGCAGGAGTTGGCCGCAAAATTCCACGGCTTTTACGGCAAGCATCGGGTGCTCTCGGAAGACCAAGAGTTGAGCCGGGCCCGGCTGTGGTTGGTGAATGGCCTGCGCACGGTCTTCCGCAACGGGTTGGTGCTGATTGGGGTCAAGGCCCCGGAGACCATGTAACCCCCCATGGTACGGAAAGCCCCCAAAGAGAACGCCTTCGTCCGTATCGAGTTGGGGATCGGCGGCTTGCTTGGGCTGGCGGTGGTCTCTTTCTGCATCTTTCTGTGGATGTACCTGTTTGGGGTGTGGACCGGTCAGTCCGGTCTTCAGTCCACCCTGGCCTCCGGTGACCCGCGGGAGTTCGTGAGCGCCGCGGTCAAGATGATGAAAAAAGATACCCCGGCCGCGGTGGTGCCGGCCGCTCCCCCGGAGCCCAAGGCCGAGGCGAGCCCTGTAACCACCGAGGCGAGCCAAGTAACGGCCGAGGCGAGCCCCGTAACCACCGAGGCGGCGACAGAGCCCTCCCCCCCGTTGCCAGCCAAGAGCGAGGTCCAGGCCAAGGACGACGGTGGCGCCTCATTTTTTGCCATCCAGGTCGGGGCCTTTCGTGAGGAGCAGCGGGCCTTGAAGGCGGTGCTGCAGTGGCGGGTCCGCGAGCATCAGGCCTTCTATATCAAGCCCGAGGCCGATGGCAACTTCTATCGGGTCCTGGTCGGCAAGTTCGATAGCCTTGCCGAGGCCAACGGCTTGGCCACCACCCTGGAGGCCAGTGAGCAGAATAAGGTCTTCATCAGCCTGGTCTCCGAAAGCCAGCAACGCTTTCCCTAATGAAATTACGAATTACAAATTACGAATTACGAATGGTTGGCTTCGTCATTCATTCGTAGTTCGTCATCTAATTCGTAATTTTTAATTCGTAATTCGTAATTTAACGTGCCGCTATGATTCGTAACGCCACCATGGCCGATGTCAAAGAGATCCATGCCCTGCTCAGCCATTTTGCGGCCCAGGGAATGTTGCTTGGCAGGTCGCTCAGTTCCCTGTATGATCAGTTGCGTGATTTTAAGGTCTTTGTAGCCCCTGATCCCGCCGCCACCGTTGGCCTGGCCGAGATGGTGATTGGCTCGGCCGCCCTCCATGTCTGTTGGGAGAACCTGGCCGAGATCCGCTCCATGGCGGTCCTGGAGCGCTTTCAGGGGCAGGATATCGGTACTAAACTGGTCCGCTCCTGCCTGGACGAGGCCGACCTCTTGGGGATCAGCAAAGTCTTCACCTTGACCTACCAGCCCGGCTTTTTTAAGAAGCTCGGTTTTCGCGAGATCGACAAGAACGAGTTGCCCCATAAGGTGTGGAGCGACTGCATCAACTGCCCGAAGTTTCCCGATTGCAACGAGACCGCCATGCTCTGGGAAAAAGGGGAGAATTGAAGGGGACGGGGTGAGCACGGCGCCTTTGCTGTCCGTGGCCAATGCCAACAGTCCCACGGTTTTAACAACCTGAGCAGATACAATTTATTCTTGACTATGGAGTCGTGAAGTTATGATTGGTAAGGTATTGACCAAGGTCTTTGGCAGCAAGAACGACCGGGTCCTGAAGAAGATTAGGCCCGTTATCGACAAGATCAACAGCTTGGAGCCCGGGGTGCAGGCCTTGGACGATGACGGCCTGAAGGCCAAGACCGGCGAGTTCAGGGAGCGGTTGGCCCAAGGCGCGACCCTGGATGATATCCTGCCCGAGGCCTTTGCCGTGGCCCGGGAGGCGGGCAAGCGGGTCCTGGGCATGCGGGCCTATGATGTCCAGCTGGTGGGCGGTATCATCCTGCACCAGGGGTGTATCGCCGAGATGAAGACCGGCGAGGGCAAGACCCTGGTCGCCACCCTGCCGGTCTATCTGAACGCCCTCAGCGGCCGGGGCGTGCACGTGGTCACGGTCAACGACTACCTGGCCAGC
>CAYSFY010000024.1:0-6706 GCA_964430285.1 uncultured Desulfobulbia bacterium | reverse complement strand
CGCCAAGTGGATGGGCGAGGTCTATCGCTTCCTGGGACTGACGGTGGGCACCATTCTCCACGGCTTGAACGATGACGAACGCCGCGCATCCTACCACGCCGATGTCACCTACGGCACCAACAACGAGTTCGGTTTCGATTACCTGCGCGACAACATGAAGTTCGACTTGGCCGATTACTGCCAGCGTAAGTTTTACTATGCCATTGTCGACGAGGTGGACAGCATCCTGATCGACGAGGCCCGTACCCCGCTGATCATCTCCGGCCCCTCCGAGATGACCACCGAACTCTACGAAAAGGTCAACCGCATCATTCCCCATTTCAAGGTCGAGCAGCACTACACCTTGGACGAGAAGGCGAGGACCCTGGCCTTAAACGACGAGGGGGTGGAGTTGGGGGAAAAGATGCTGGCCATCGACAACCTCTATGACCCCAAGAACATCGACTACCTCCATCACCTGAACCAGGCCTTGAAGGCCCATGTGCTGTTCAAGCGGGACGTGGACTATATCGTCTTGAACGGCGAGGTGGTGATCGTCGACGAGTTCACCGGCCGCACCATGCCGGGCCGCCGTTTCAGCGATGGCCTGCATCAGGCCCTGGAGGCCAAGGAGGGGGTCAAGGTGGCCAAGGAGAACCAGACCCTGGCCTCAATCACTTTCCAGAACTACTTCCGCATGTACGAGAAGTTGGCCGGCATGACCGGTACCGCCGACACCGAGGCGGTGGAGTTCAAGAAGATCTACAACCTGGACGTGGTGATGATCCCCACCCACCAGAAGATGATCCGCGACGACTATGCCGATGTCATCTATAAGAACGCCGCCGCCAAGTACCGGGCCGTGGTCCGCGAGATCAAGAAAATGCATGAGCAGGGGCGGCCGGTGCTGGTGGGGACCATCAGCATCGACATCTCCGAACTGATCGCCAAGATGCTGACCAAGGAGGGGATCGAGCACTCGGTGTTGAACGCCAAACACCACGAGCGGGAGGCGGAGATCATCGCCGAGGCCGGTCATCCCGGCAGGGTGACCATTGCCACCAACATGGCCGGTCGCGGCACCGACATCAAGTTGGGGGAGGGGGTGGCCGAATTGGGCGGTCTGCATATCCTGGCCACCAGCCGTCACGAGTCGCGCCGCATCGACAACCAGCTCCGTGGCCGCTCCGGCCGTCAGGGCGACCCCGGCTCATCCCGCTTCTATCTCTCCCTGGAGGACGACCTGCTCCGCATCTTCGGTTCGGACAGGATCTCCGGGATCATGGAGCGCTTAGGCATGGAGGAGGACGAGCCCATCGAGCACTCCATGATCACCCGGGCCATCGAGAATGCCCAGCGCAAGGTCGAGGGCCACAACTTCGACATCCGTAAACACCTCCTTGAGTATGACGACGTCATGAACAAGCAGCGTGAGGTCATCTACAGCCAACGGCGCGAGGTCCTGCAGAGCAAGGACATCAAAGAGATGATCCTGGATATGATTCCCGAGGTGGTGGAACCCATGGCCTTGGCGATCGTCTCTGGCAACACCCCGGAGGACTGGGAGTGGCAGCTGTTGGAGGAGCAGATGCTGAGCCGTTTCGGTTTCGGCCACGGCATTGCGGAGACCGTCTGGGCCGAGATGACCAAGGAGAAGCTGGTAGAGATGCTCACCGCCACCGTGCTCGCGGAGTACGAAAAGCGTGAACAGGAGATGGGGACCGACAATATCCGCCACCTGGAGCGCGTTATTCTGCTGCAGATGGTGGACAACCATTGGAAGGAACATCTCCTCAACATGGACCACCTCAAGGATGGCATCGGCCTCAGGGGATACGGTCAGAAAAATCCGTTGAACGAGTACAAGAAAGAGGGGTTTGAGATGTTCATGGAGCTGATGGAGACCATCAAGTTGCAGACCATCTCCACCCTGTTCATGGTCCGGCTGGTGCGGGAGGACGAGGTCGAGGAGATGGCCCGAGCCCAGCGCGAGCGTGAGCGGTTGCAGGCCCAGAAGATGCGCAGGAGTGACGAGCCAACGGAGACCAACCGGCAGCCGGTGACCCGGGAGAGCGATAAGGTCGGCAGAAATGATGACTGCCCCTGTGGCAGTGGTAAGAAATTCAAACGGTGCTGCGGTCGCACCTCGTGATGGGTGAAGGGAGGATCTAGCGATGGCTGAACTCGATCTGCGGGTGAATGGCTTTCTCTTTAGCGCAATCAAGGCCGGGATCCGGGGTAAGGACCGACTGGACATGGGGTTGATCTACGCCCTTGCGCCGGCGGCAGCCGCCGGGGTCTTTACAACCAACCAAGTCAAGGCGGCCCCGGTGCTGTTGGGCATGGAGAGGATCAAGGGCGGCCGGGTGCAGGCGGTGTTGGTCAACTCCGGCATCGCCAACGCCTGCACGGGCATTGAGGGCATGGCCAAGGCCAGGGGGGCCGCCGCCGCGACGGCCTTGGCCATGAAGATCAGTGAAGAGTTGGTGCAGGTCTCCTCCACCGGGGTCATCGGTCAGCAACTCGACATGGCCTGTTTCGACCGCTTGCCCCAGCTGGCCGCGGGCCTTGAGGCGGATCGGGCCATGGACGTGGCCCGGGCCATCATGACCACCGATACCGTGCCCAAGGTCGCGGTCAGGACCGTGACCATCGACGGCCACCCGGTGACCATCGCCGGCATGGCCAAGGGCTCGGGCATGATCCAGCCCAACATGGCCACCATGCTCTCCTATATCATGACGGACGCGGCGGTCTCGCCCGCGGTGCTGCAACAGATGCTTGTCAACAGCGTCAACCAGTCGTTCAACCGCATCACGGTGGACGGCGACACCAGCACCAACGATACGGTCCTCCTGTTGGCCAGCGGAAATGCCGGGAACGCCCCGATCGATAGCCTGGCCTCCTCCGCGGCCCAGCTGCTGCAAGGGGCGGTGAATGATTTGACCCGCGACCTCGCCCTGCAGATCGTTGCCGATGGCGAAGGGGCGACCAAGTTGGTGACCATTCGCGTCGAGGGGGCCAGCAGCGACCTGGAGGCCGAGCAGGCAGCCCGCACCGTGGCCAACTCGCCCTTGGTCAAGACCGCCTTCTTTGGACAGGATGCCAACTGGGGGAGGATCATCGCCGCCTTGGGCCGTTCCGGGATCGAGATGGATCAATCAACAGTGGATATCGCCTTTGACGAGGTCCGGATCGTTGCCGACGGCCTGTGGTTGGGACCGACGGCCGAGGAGGCCGCCACCCGGGTCCTCCAGCAGAAGGCCTTTACCGTGCGCATCACCCTGGGACAGGGGCACGGCACTTGCGCCATCCATACCTGCGACCTCTCCATTGACTACGTCAAGATCAATGCCGACTACCGGTCGTAGTTTTTTTTTGGGCATAGCAAATATTAATGGTTGCTATTCTGCCAATCGGTGGTATATTCGTCATCATTAGTGCAGTATCTGTTTGCTTTTGAAGCTGAAATATTTAACCGCACAATGCCTCTTGCCGAGGATGTGCGGTTTTTTTTTGCGCGCAAACAGGCTGCCGCCGTTTTATCGTTGATAACTCGGCATTTTAATTAATTGGTCCTCTGATGGACCTAGTACACGGGAGTAGTTAGATGTCTGAAGGAATTGTGAAGTGGTTTAACGCGTCAAAAGGATTTGGTTTTATTGAGCAGGACAATGGTGGTAGCGATATCTTCGTTCATCACACCGCCATCAATGCTGAAGGGTACAAGACTCTCAATGAGGGTGCCCGGGTGAAATTTGACGTTGTCGAAGGCAACAAGGGTCCCGCCGCAGCCAATGTGACCCAGATCTGATATGTAGTTAGTCGTAACGCATGTCAAAAAAGCCCCGCCTCTGGCGGGGCTTTTTTTTTGTAATGCAGGGAAGCGCGGTGGTTACCGCTCAGGTCTACGGGCTGTACGTGTTTGGCGTGTTGCCAGGGAAAGAGTGGTGAGTCTTGGCGGGGGCCCCTGCCGTGGCACATGCACTTGCCTGCCCCCCCCTCTGTAGCCCTTAGCCGGACCAAGCCGAACAGTCAGACCTGGCTAGCGGTCCCCGCCGATGAAGGTGCCCAAGGTGCCCAGGACCGACCCCTCCTCCCTGCTGCCGCCTTGGCGGGGGGCCGCTGCCAGCATGCGACCGGCCAGACGGGAGAAGGGCAGGGATTGGAGCCAGACCTGGCCCGGGCCGCGCAGGGTGGCGAAGAAAAATCCCTCCCCGCCGAAGAGGGCGGTCTTGATGCCGCCGGCCTGCTCGATATGGAAATCCACCGATGGGTCCATGGCCACCAGGCAGCCGGTGTCGCAATGGATGGTCTCCCCGGCCTGGAGTTGGCGTTTGATCACCGTGCCGCCGGCGTGGAGAAAGACCATGCCGTCCCCCTCCAGTTTCTCCATGATGAACCCCTCGCCGCCAAAGAGCCCTGTCATGATCCTGCGCTGGAGGTAGATGCCGATGGCGACCCCCTTGGCCGCGCAGAGGAAGGCGTCTTTCTGGCAGATCAGGCAACCGCCGGCCTTGTCCAGGGGGACAGGGATGATGTTGCCGGGAAAGGGGGCACCAAAGGCGACGTGGGCCTTGCCCTGGCCCTGATGGGTGAACATGGTCATGAACAGGCTCTCGCCGGTGAGCAGCCGCTTGCCGGCCCCGAGCAGCTTGCCCATGAGGCCGCCTCCGCCGCTGCCCGAACCGTCACCAAAGACGGTCTCCATCTGTACCGATACATCCTTGTACATCATGGCCCCGGCCTCGGCGATGGCCGATTCTCCGGGGTCAAGTTCGATATCCACGAACTGCATCTCGGATCCGAAGATGGTGTAGTCGATCTCATCGGCCCGCCGGCCGGCACCGCTCCGAGGCGGGGGCGGGGGCGGGGCCTGGGGGCCGGCATTGGCCCCGGAGAGCTCGTCGATACTGCTGATGGGCAACCGCTCCACCAGTCCCTGGCGCCAGGCGTGGCCGTTGGGATTCTTTTGGGCATGGACGATGGCCTCGCTGAGATCCATGGGGCCGATTTTTGTGCCGTTATAGCTCAGATACCATTGCGACATGGGGAGTCTCCTTAGGTTGTGGTGGTGAAGGTGGAACAAAAAAGGCCGGCACATCCCATGATGCGCCGGCCTTGCCGTGGGGCCTGGGGTGCTTGCCAGCAGCAACTCTCTTGGCTGCATTGACCGTCGTCGCTGGTTTGAAAGCAACTGAAGTTGCCCTCCTCGGTCTGGATGGCGCGGATCAGTTCCGCCTTCTTCATCTTGCCGGGCTTGAGGCCCATGGCCTTTGCCTTTTTTTGGATATCCGCCATCTTCATTAAAGTACCCTCCCTGTAGGTTGTGTGGTGTCATTTGCCAAGCGTATTACAGCACACCCGATGGTCCATTGTCAAAAAAAAAATAGGGGCGTTTTCGGCAATGGATCCAAGCCGAGGGCACGGGTCTCTAGTTGAAGGCGCGGGCGGGGGTGTGATTTTGGCCGTAGATTTGCTTGATGGTGGGGAGGTTCTGCATGAAGCAGTCGACCAGGCGGGGATCAAAGTGACTCCCCTTGCCGCGCCAGATCTCATGGACTGCCTGCTCAAAGGGCCAGGCCTCCTTGTACGGACGGGGAGAGGTCAGAGCATCAAAGACATCGCACAGGGCGGTGATGCGGCCGGCTAGCGGGATCTCGCGTTCGCGAAGCCCCTTGGGGTAGCCGCCGCCGTCCCAGCGTTCATGGTGGGTCAGGGCGATATAGCGGGCGACCTTAAGCAGGGTGGAGTGGTGGCCGGAGAGGAGTTCGGCGCCGATGGTGGTGTGCTCCTGCATGATCATAAACTCCGGGCGGGTCAGCTTGCCGGGCTTGAGCAGGATGCTGTCGGCAATGCCGATCTTGCCGACATCGTGCATGGGGGTGGCGTGGAACAGCAGTTCGTTCAGCTCGGGCTTGACCCCGATGGCTTGACCGATGGTGGCGCAGTAGTGGCTCATCTTGGTGATGTTCTCGCCGGTGCACTGATCGCGGAACTCGGTGGCCTTGGCCAGCCGGGAGATGATCTCCAATTGGGCCAGACGCAGTTCGTTGGTCTGGCTCGCAAGCAGTTGGTCAATCTCCGTGCGATGCCTACAGAGTTCGGAGTGGTCCTGGGCCAGGGCCTCTGCCGCCTGCATCTCGTTGGAGACCAGGCAGAGGGTGCCCAGGGAGAGGCAGGTGCCATCCTCGGGGAAGTACTCGACCGTGGCCTGGTCCTTGAGCCAGAGCGGCGGGCCGTCGCTGGGGGCGAGCTTGTATATCGCCTCGATAACGCCGTTTTGCTTGACCGCCGCCCGCAGTTCTTGGCAGCTGTTGCGCAGCGTCTGCCCAGGCAGGACCTCCTTGGAGATCTGGTTCGACGGGGTGGAGGCGTGGTAGACAGAACGGCTGACCAGGCTCTCGCGCAGGCGGGTGGCCACGGTGGCCGGCGTGCAGCGGAGCATGGTCAGCAGCCGTTGCCCGCTGAACTCATGCCACAGGGATGGGGCATGGTCGTGCCAGGCGGAGATGTACGGGATGATGGGGGCGCCCAGGCTGTCGAGACTGCGGAAGTGATCGATTCCGGTTCGTACCCGCTGCTGCAGGGCCGGGGTGTAGTTGCCCCGCAGGATGAGACCGTGGTAGTCAGGGGGGATGGCGGCTGCGCAGGGGTGGTGGCTGGTCATGGTTTCAGTGCTGGCTGGCTCTCGGGTTGCGGTCACCGGGAGAGGCGTTCCTCGCAG
>CAYSFY010000023.1:0-35442 GCA_964430285.1 uncultured Desulfobulbia bacterium | reverse complement strand
CTACTGCCGTAGGACCTGATCATCACCCTCCCTGATTGGTTGAGAAACAGGACCTTGCGGCCGCCCGGGAGCAGGGTCAGCCACTCTGCCGCACCGCCCACGGCCGGCAGGGTCATCAGCCGGATCACCCCCTTGATCCCTTGTTTACGGCCTCGTTGCAAGAGTTGCTCGTAGACCTCGATAAAGAGCTTCTCCCGGCGGAAGCCGATGCTTTGCCAACTGCGGCTTAACACCTCGTGGCAGCGTTGGTACTCCCCTTTGGCGAAGAGATCGAGACAGTTGCGCTGACAGGCCATATGCAACTGGCTGCTGCGAAAGACATCAACGGAGTTCTTCGGCAGGCAGAGGGCGTACTCCGGGAAAGCGCGCCTCCCTTGTGCTTCGCCTCTGCCGTCAATGGCTGCGGCTTGGCCTTGGGCCGGGGAGAGGGCCTCGTTTTTCAAGGCCTGGGTCAGGGTCTCCAACAGTTTGGCCCCGGGGAGCCGTTGCCTGACCGCCTCCATCTGCCGCAAGAGATAGACCACCGGCCGGACTCCCTCTTGCCAGCGGAGCAGGGTATCGTTATAGATCGCCTCGGGCAGGGAGTCGTTGATCTCCATGGCGTGGGTCAGGCACTGTTTTGCCTCGTGGATCTTACCCAGTTCCAGGAAGGATACCGCGCGGTTGTTGTAGTTCTCTGCCTCCAGATCGGTGAAATCCACCTCCATGTAGGGGCAGTCGACCCGGAACAACTCAATGTAGGCCTGGTTGAGATCGTATCTGAGCGCCTTGAACTCCTGGTAGCGGTCCTCCGGGTGATAGGCCACGGATTTCTTTAACAGATGGACCAGGATCTCGGGGAAGGGTGGGGCGCCTGGCAAGGGTAACGGCTCGACCTGCTCCGGGATCTGGTTGTTCTTGAAGGGCTTGTGGCCGCAGAACATGAGCCACAGGCAGATACCGAAGGAGAAGATGTCGGTGCGCCGGTCAACGCGATGGCTGTCTCTGAACTGCTCCGGCGAGGCATAGCCCGGGGTGCCGCGGAAGCCGACAGTGCCCTCTGGATCGCTACTCTTCTCCAGGGGGGCCGACGAGTCCGGCGCGTGGTGGCGGACACTCTGGACGATGCCGAAATCGGTGATCTTGACCAGGGCGTTCTTGGTGACCAGGATGTTCTGCGGTTTAATGTCGCGGTGGATGATCCCCTTGCCGTGGGTGAACTCCATGCCGTGGCAGAACTGGATGGCCATGGAGAGGGCGGTGCGCGGGTCCTTGCAGCGGCCACTCTTAAGCCAGGCGCTCAAGTCACCGCCATCGACATATTCGATGAACAGATGGGGGACGCGGTCAATGGTTTGCACATAGAAGCAGGTGGCGACATTGGGGTGCATGCCCATGCGAGTCCAACTGTCCGCCTCGGTGAAGATCCGTTGGGCCCCTTCGAGGTCGCACAACACCTCGGCCCTGGGGACCTTGATGGCCACCGGGATCTTCCAGCCCAGGTGCTCCGCGATATAGACCTTGCCCATGGCACCGCTAAAGGTCTGCTCCACCCGGTAGCGCCCCAGAATGGTCTCCCCTGGCTGCCACTCAGTCACCTCGGGGAGGTCCCTTGCCAGGGCCGTTGAGGCCAAGGGTTGGCTCAAGACCTTGGTCGGTCTGAATTTGTCGAGGAGACGGGTCAGCATGGGGTGATGGGCGGTTAGTCGAAGCGGAGGGAGGTGCCCCTGATGGTGATGATGTCACCGGGCCTCAGGGTATGTTCCGAGCTGATCTTGGAGTTGTTGACATAGGTGCCGGCCCACGACTTTTGGGGTACCAGCTGGTAGGCGTTGTCCCGTTTGATGATATAGGCCTGGGTCTTGGCCACCAACCAGCCGGAGATGACCAGGTCGCAGGAGGAGTCCTTGCCGACCTTGATGCTGCTGCTGCCGGCCAGGGAGAGTTCCTTGGGCCTCCCTTCGCCCTTGATCACGAGGATGCGGGGCCCGGCGGCCTTGGGCTTGAACTTGTTCGTAACCGGTGCCGGCCTTTTGCCGGAGACAAAGACAGTGGCATCATCATCGGCCATGGTGTCCGCCGACACCGAGGCGCTGATCCGGCTGGTGGCCTCCGCCATGCTGGCCGGGGTGAGGGTGAATTTACCAAAGGTGATGGTGTCTGTCTCCGTGGCCGGTTCGTCGGTCTTGATCTTTTTGCCGTTGACAAAGCTGCCGTTGGTGCTGCCCAGGTCGGAGACAAAATAGATGCCGTTCATCAGGTTGAGGGAGATGTGCTGACGGGAGATGGCGGTATTGTCAATGGTGATGTCGCACTCCTTGCCCCGGCCGATGGAGATGGTCTGCCCCTCCTTGATGGGAAATGTCTTGATAATCGTGTCATTCAGCTTGATCATCCACTCGGTCATGGTCAACTCCTTCGAACAAAGGGTGGTCTCAATCGCTTATTTTTATTAAGCCCTGCGTGTCAGCCGCGAATACCCTTGAGAGTAGCATAATTTTAGGGGGCATATAAGCAAAAAATACGTTATCATTGAATAACTGTAGCTGCTTAGGCCGTCTTTAGACTATAGCCTGAAGCCGGTTAGGCAAGGAACGGACCGCATTTTGACCTCGGCCATGCGTAGGTTTGTTTTTTTATTGCCAGCCGGCGATACCCCCACGTACCTTTACAATCCATGGAGAGTGCGGCCATGCCCATCTCTGTTCCCTGTTGCTAACTGCCTTTCGCTTACCGCCTGAGTCGTTACCAATGACCGACATCCAGAAACCATCGCCATCGGCAGCCAGACTCTCCGAGATCTTTGCCAAGATGAATATGAGCGAGCTGCCTGCCATGTCCCCCAATGTGCAGGAGTTGATAGCGCTGACCAGCAGCACCCGCTCGTCTGGGGGTGAGTTGACCCGGGTCATCTTGAAGGACTTCTCGTTGACCAACAAGGTGTTGCAGATTGTCAACTCCGCCTACTACTCCCTGGGCCGGGCCTGTAACTCCATCTCCAAGGCCGTGACCATCCTGGGGTTTGATGCCATTCGCGACATGGCCATGGCCATTGCCCTGTTCGAGGATTTTGTCAAGTCCGGCGCCGACAAGGAGGGGCTCAGCAAACTCCTGACTCGCTCCTTTCTGAGTGGACTCCAGGCCCGTGACCTGGTGGTGGAGAACGGTCTCAATGTCTCCCCGGAAGAGACCTTCATCTGCTCCTTGCTGCACAACCTGGGCAAGATCATCGTCAACATCTATCTTCCGGACAAGTATCGGGAGATCGAGACCCGCATGAACTCCGGCAGCTCCCCCAATGCGGCCTGTCGTGCGGTCTTGAGTGACCTGACCTTCCCGGAGATCGGCGCCGAGGTGGCCAAGTTCTGGAACCTGTCGGAGAATGTGGTGGGCTCCATGGCGGATAACCCGGAGGCACCCAAGCACAAGTACGACACCCTGGGGTTTCTGCAAAACGTGACTAATTTTGCCAATAGCTTTGTGGATAGCGTCTGCGACGGCACGGATCTTGGTCCGGTGTTCCAGCGCTACGGTGGGCTGTTGTCGGTTGATGCCGAACAGGCCATCAAAAATCTGAACCAGTGTATCGAAGTCTCCGAGGATATCTCGGAATCCATCCGTTTCGGTTTGACCAGACTCAAGATTCGTGGCCGGCTCAGGAATGTCGAGGCCAATGTCAAGCACGGCATCTTCAATTCGGATCGGCCGGATGAGCAGCAGGGGAGAAAAAAAGCGATAGCGGCGGAAGAGGAGGATCTCCGTGGGGATGCGCTGCCCGAGGACATGAGCGAGTTGCCCAGCAGTCCCGACAAATCGGTCAATGATTTTATTCGCGATATCACCGAGGCCTTGATGGGGCCGCTGGACCTCAACGCCTTTTATGCCAATCTGCTGGAGGCCCTCTACCGGGGGGTGGGATTTGACCGGGTCATCCTCTCCATCGTCAGTGTCCAGCCCAACAAGGTCTCGCTCATGGGCCGCTTTGGCCTGGGCGAGATCGATCCCGCCGGGGTCAAAAAGTTCGAACACCTGTTGACCCCCGGTCCGTACGTCATCCCCAACGCCTTGAAACTCGGCAAGGATATGATGATTCCCGCCAACAAGGCCGACGCCTTTCCCGAGGAGCTCAACTACCTGGTCAAGGACCGGACCGTCTACCTCTTCCCCATCTGCATCGACAACAAGGGGATCGGCATGATCTATCTCGACCGCAAGGCGAGTCGGCCGCTCCTTGACAAGACCATGGTCAAAAACGTGCGTCTCTTCCGCGACTTCGCGGTCATGGCCATCCGCAAGATCAGAAAGGGCGGCTGAACCTTACCTTACCAGCAGCACGAGCTACATCTCCTTGTCGACCCGTTCGATTTCGGCAAGCAGTTGCTTGGCCTTGGTCAGGGTGGCCTGATCCATGCCGGGAGAGCCAATGGCCTCATCCAGATGGTAGGTGGCGTTCTTGGTGTCCCCCTCCATCCAGAAATAGTGGCCCAGGTAGTAGTGGCCCACCCCCTTTTTTCCTTGTTTGCTTTCCAGATTGCCGATGGTGTGATAGAGCATGGCGTGGTCCGGGATCACCGGCAAGAGCTCATGGAAGAGTTGCAAGGCCTGCTGTTGCTCGCCCATCTGGACAAGGTTGGTGGCCAGGGTGTAGGTGGTATAGGCGTCATTGGGGGCGGCGCCATGGGCCGCTTTCAGGAGGGCCAAGGACTCCTGTTGGTGGCCGGCCTGCATGGCGATGGTGGCGAGATCGGTCTGCAGGATGGGGCGGTTGGGATAGGCCTGAATGACCCCCTTCATCAGGGTTTCGGCCTTGGCATAGTCGGCACCGGCCAGGGCAGCCAGGGCGAGTCCGTATTGGGCCATGGTGGCCTGTTGGCCTGTGCCCAGGCTCGCTTTTTTGAGGAACTGGGGCTTAAGGGTGGCTGGCTCCCTGGTCAGGGACAAGACCCGATGCTTCATCCTGAGAAAGGCGAAACTGTCCCGTGCTTGGTAGTGCTTCTCCTCCTGATTGGCCATGATCAGGTCCTGGACGTATCCCATGCGTTGTTGCGGTTCAGGATGGGTCAGCAGGTAAGGGGGGATTTTAGCCATGCGGTAGACGCTGATCCGATGCATCCGCCGCAGCATGGACTCCATGTCGGCAGGGTCGATCCGCAGGGCCTGCATCCATTTGAAGGAGAGGCGGTCCGCCTCCTCCTCGTCTTCGCGGCTGAACTTGAGGTTCATGGTGGCGTTGGCGGCCATGGAGCCGGTGATCAGGGCCTGCCCCAGGGCGCCGCCACCCATGGCGATGCCGGCGATCAGGAGGGCGGCGGTGCCGATGGTGGTCTTGGCCTGCTTGGCCAGCCGGTCCGAGATGTGGCGGCTGGTGACATGGGCACACTCATGGGCCATGACGCTGATCAACTCCCCCTCGCTCTCCATGGTCTCGATTAGGCCCGAATGGATGAAGATCAGGCCGGAGGGGGCGGCAAAGGCGTTAAACTCGTTGTCCTTGATGACAAAGAAGTGGTAGTCGAAGTACTGGGGGCCGGCCACGGTCAGGATCTGCTGGCCTAGGTCGTTGACGTACTGGCTGATGTCGGGATCGTCAAGGACCTCAAAGCTCTTGCGTACCATGCTCAACAGCTTCTCCCCCACCTCTTTCTCCTCGCCCACCGAAAAGGCCGCCGCACTCTTGAGCCCCAGGGGCGAGGGGAGGATATTGGCCAACAAGGAGATAATGAGCAGGACGGCGATCTTTTGTTTGCAGTGGGGCATAGGGGGAGGGGAGGTCAAGGGTGAACGGAGAAAAGGGAAACGGCGCAAGGTGGGGAAGAGGCAGTTGTGACCCACCTTGTTACCTTTGGCCTTTCAGCTTACGCCTCCGCACTATACCTCGAAAAATGACATTGGCAATTTCAAAAAAACTTTTACCCGAGGCCTGGGTTGGGGTATAGGTAGGCATGCTAAAAGAGATTCGTATCGAAAACCTGGCCTTGATCGAACAACTCCATATCGTCTTTGGCGATGGCCTAATCGTCTTCTCCGGCGAGACCGGGGCTGGCAAGTCCATTGTCTTGCAGGCGATTGCCCTGTTGACCGGCGGTCGGGCCTCTGCCTCCTGGGTCAGGACCGGCGCCCAGCAGGCCATGGTGGAGGCCCTGTTTCACTGCCCGGACAAGGCGGAGTTGCGGCAAGAGTTGCTGGCGATGGGGGTGGAGGGTGAGGAGGAGCTGCTGATCAAGCGGGTCTTCTCCGCCGATGGCAAGAGCCGATTTTACTTGAATGGCGGACTGGCCACCGCCCGCTTGATCCAGTCGGTTAGCGAGCATCTGGTCAGCGTGGCCAGTCAGCACGAGCATCAGCAGCTGTTAAATCCTCGTTATCACTTGGGCTTCATTGATCTGGTCGGAGATCTGTTACCGGAGCGGGAGCGGCTCTCCTCTCTCTTCGATCAGTGGTCCGGGGTCCGCAAGGAGCTGGAGCAGCTGCGAAAACAGGAGATGGACAAGGAGCAGCGCCGTGACTTTTTGTCCTACCAGTATCGTGAGATACTAGCCGCCGCCATCGAAATCGGCGAGGATGAACGTCTGCAACACGACCGCCTGCGCTTGAAGGGCTCGGCGGATCTGCGTAAACTCGGCCAGCGAGGGTACCGGCAACTGCTGGCCGCGGCCGAGGCCCTGGCCTTGGCCCGCAAGGATCTGGAGGCCATGGCCTCCCTTGATCCCGGAATCTCTCAGTTGACCACGGCCGTGGCTGAACAGAGCTTTTTGGCCGAAGAGCACGCCGGCCAGGTGCGGGAGTATGGCAACCGCTTGCCGGACGATGAGTCTGCCCTGGAGGAGATCTCCGCCAGGATCACCTTTTTGCAGCAACTGAAGCGCAAGTATGGCGAGGATCTGGCCGCTATCCTGGCCTACGCCGACCAAGCGCAACGGGAACTCATGGCCTTGGAGGCCTTGGATGAGACCATAGCGCGTCTCTCCGAACGCTGTGCGCTTCTGGAAGGGGAGTTGGTGCGGGCCGCGGACACCCTCTCAACGGCCCGGGGTAGGGTGGCGGTCCATCTCAGTGAGTCCATCCGCCACGAGTTGCAGGGGTTAAGTTTTATCCAGGCCGAATTTCAGGCGGTATTTAAGGAATTGGAGGGCCGGGACCTCAAGCAGATGACCAGAACAGGGTGGGACCGTTGTGAATTTATGTTCTCCGCCAATCCTGGCGAGCCGGTGAAACCGTTGGTGAAAATCGCCTCCGGGGGCGAACTCTCCCGGGTAATGCTGGCCATGCGTTCGATTCTGGCGCAAAAGGACTCTGTGGAGTCGGTCATTTTTGACGAGATCGACTCCGGTATCGGCGGTAAGGCGGCCGAGGCGGTGGCCCGTAAGATCAAGGGGCTCTCCCGCCACCACCAGGTGATCTGCATCACCCATCTCCCCCAGATCGCCGCCTGCGCCAACTCCCACTTTCTGGTGGAGAAGCGACTGGAGATGGGCCGCACGGTCACCGCCATCACCCCCTTGGACAGCGAGGCCCGTCTGGGCGAGATCGCCAGGATGCTGGACGGCGATTCGGTCTCCGCCCACTCCCTGGCCTTTGCCGCCGAACTCATCGGCCGTAACCACGCGGATCAGGAGGTGGAATCATGACTTCTGCCATTGCCCTTTACTCCGGGGGGCTGGACAGTATCTTGGCCTGCCGGGTGCTTGCCCGGCAGGGGATCCGGGTGGTGGCGGTCAAGTTCGTCACCCCCTTTTTTGGTTACGAACTCCTCGCGCAACCCAACTACCCCCAAGAGGTCTTGGCGAAGTACGGGATTGATGTCGTGCTTCGTGATGTCAGCGACGCTTACCTGGCCCTGTTGCGGGCGCCGGCCCATGGCTACGGCAAGCACTTCAACCCCTGTCTCGATTGTAAGATCTTTATGATGACCAAGGCCCGGGAGATGATGGCGGAGTTTGGCGCCTCGTTCTTGATCTCCGGCGAGGTGGTGGGGCAGCGGCCCATGTCCCAGCGCCGGGACGCCATGCGGGTGGTGGAGCGGGACTCCGGCTGCGACGGCATCCTGCTCAGGCCCTTGTGCGCCCAGCACCTCAACCCCACCAAGCCCGAGCTGACGGGTCTGGTGGATCGGCAGATGCTGTGCGCCTTTGCCGGCCGCGGCCGCTCGCCGCAGATCGCCTTGGCCCGGGAGCTGGGGATCACCGACTACCCTTCGCCGGCCGGGGGGTGTGTGCTCACCGACCCGATCATCAGCCAACGGCTCAAGCGCTATTATGGGGAGCACGCGACCATTCGCGTGGCGGACATGCTTCTCTCCACCGTGGGCAGGCACTTTACCCTGCCGGGCGGTGGCTGGCTGGTCATGGGGCGGAAGGAGGAGGAGAACCAAGCAGTGCTGGACTTGGCGGAACCCCTTGACCTCACCCTGAAGCTGGTGGATAGGCCGGGACCCGCGGCCCTGTTGCGTAATCTGCGCCTTGGCGAGGATTTGGAACTGGCTGCCGGACTCGTTGCCCGCTACGGCAAGAAGGGGGCGGACGGCAAGCCTTTCCCTGGAGAGGTGGAGTGCAAGGGGCCATCCGGGGTGACCCTGATGCCAGGGGTGCCGCTGGATGATGCCCTTACTCTTGGGTGGCTGCGCTAGGGAAGCTGGGAGGGCGGTCTGGCTATTGGTCGACTACGGGCGGCTCTTCTCCGGGGTTGGGCGGCTCTTCCGTGAGGTTGGGCTGGTCTGCGGGGACGGAGGGGGGCGTTTCGGGTGCCGGTTGTTCGCCAACAAATTGGCCGCCGGCAAATTGGCCCTCATAGACGGTGCCGTCCGCGCTGGTGAAGACGCCGCGGCCATCTTGCAGGCCATTGCTCCACTGCCCGACATAGACCGAACCGTCGGCAGCGGTCATGGTGCCCATGCCGTTGAAGGTGTCTTTGGCGAACTCGCCTTGATAGACACTGCCGTCCGCCAGGGTCATGGTCCCTTGACCGTTTCTGACCCCGTGCTCCCAATTGCCGGTATAGGTCTGACCACTGGCGGTAGTCATGGTGCCGAGCCCCTGATAGACACCTTGTTCCCAAAGGCCGTCATAGCGATCGCCATTGGCCGAGGTCATGCTCCCCTGGCCGTTGAAGAGGTTGTCCTGGAAATTGCCCTCATATTTGCTGCCGTCGGCGTAGGTCACCGACCCCGGACCGCTTAACTTCCCCTGTTTCCACACCCCCACGTAGAACTCCCCGTCGCGGGAGAACATGGTCCCTTTGCCATCGTACTTGCCGTTTACGAACTGGCCGACATACTTATTGCCATCGGCGGAGGTCAGGCCCCCTTCTCCATTGAAGACTCCGTCCTTGAACTGCCCGGTGTACTGCTCGCCATCCGGATAGGTGAAGGTGCCCTTGCCGTTCTCCACGCCATTGACCCACTCGCCGCTATAGACCTCTCCCGTTTGGTCGGTGAAGGTGCCTTCGCCATTAAAGGCATCATTGGCAAACTCCCCTTCGTAGTGACTGCCGTTGGGGTAGGTAGCCACCCCTTGGCCGGACAAGCGGCCGTTTTTGTAGGTACCCTTGAAGATTTTGCCGTCGGCAAAGGTGTGGGTCCCGGGGCCGTTGGCGATCCCCCCCACGAAGAGGCCGGTATGTTTACTGCCGTCACTGGAGGTGTAGGTGCCTTGACCCTCGGGCAGGCCGTTTTTGAACAGCCCTTTATGTTGACTGCCGTCGGTGAAGATAAAGGTGCCGGGTCCCTGGAAGACGTCGTTTTCGAACTGTCCGCTATACTTTTCACCACTGGGACTCACCCAGGTGCCTTGGCCATTTTTTTTGCCATCCTTGAACTCCCCGGTGTACTGTTCGCCGTTGGCAAATTTGACCTCGCCTTGGCCGTTGGGCAGATCATTGTGAAATTGGCCGACATGCTTGCCTCCGTCAGCAAAGACGAGAACCCCCTGTCCCTCTTTTTTGCCATTGACGAAGGTCCCGGTGAAGATGGCATTTTGGTAGTGGAAGGTGCCTTTGCCATTAAATTGGCCAGCCTTGAATTCGCCGGAGTAGAGTTGGCCGTTGGGGTAGGTCATGACCCCGGTGCCCTCCATGGTGTCATTGACAAACTGGCCACTGTACTTGGCGCCCTTGGCAAAGGTCAAGGTTCCGGTGCCCTGCTTGACGCCATTGACGAATTGACCGACGTATTTACGGCCATCCGGGTAGGTGATGGTGCCCTGTCCCTCGGCCTTGCCCTCCTTGTTAAAGGAACCGGCGTAGATGGAGCCGTCGGTCCGGGCCCGGGCACCGCTGCTGGGCGTGGATTTGCCCTGTTCGCAGCCAGTGAGGGCAAACAACAGCAGAGAAGCGCCGGCGATGATGAGCAATGGAAGTCTGGTAGTCATGGGGAGGTGTCTCGTTTTTTTCTGTATCATGCATGACCGCCATCAAATTTGATGGACGCGCAAAAAGTCGTGGAGCTGACCATCTGCCAATGTAATTTCAATGTGTTACGGGGCGCGCCAGCGTCGGTTGAGCGGTTGTTGCGAAACCGACAAATTTAGTTTGCCACCCTGTTGGCGACGAGGGCTCTTCCGACTAGTGACCAGGGGGAATAGCCACTGATGTATTTATGCCCTGTGGGGGATAAAAGGTCAATGATGAATAGTTGCTGGCGCCTCTGCAAACAGCGATCCGTTCTGGCTGTCAAGGCCATGTCGCGGCATCTTTGTCTGTTGACTTTTGCCGTCTCCCCATACTACAAGGTATCAGATGTCCGTCAATGTAAGTCTGCGGCCCTTGCCGCCGTGATCGCTCCCAAAACTAGCAAACGCCATGACCACCCCGAAAATTCTGTTGGTTGATGATGATGAGTTGAATACCTCTCTCCTGGCCAGGGCCTTGGATGAGTATCAGGTGGTATCCTGCAACTGTGGTCGCGATGCCATTCGGCTGGCGTCGGAGTTCCGGCCGGATTTGATCCTGCTCGATATCAGTATGCCGGAGCTTGACGGCTTTGAGGTCTGCCTGCACATCAAGCAAACGTCGGAACTCAGCCAGATTCAAATCATCTTTCTGACCGGGATGACCGGCCCGGCGGTCATTGATAAGTGTTTCAAGGCCGGGGCCGTTGATTTTATCTCCAAGCCGTTTGGTTTGATTGAGATTAGGGCCCGGGTCAGGACCCATCTGCGCTTGAAGCGGGCCACCGACGCCCTAAACGCCCAAAATCTGCAACTGGCCAAGACCATCAGTGAGCAGAAGTTGAACATCACCCTGGCCCGTAATATTTTGCGTTTGATCAACCGGGAACCACCGCGCTATATCGATTTGAGTGCCGATACCTGCCTCTTTGTCGAGAGCATGGTCAAGCCCTGCCATCAGGAGGGGGGGGACCACCTCCAGGTCAAGGTGCAGCCCGGTGGCCGGAAAACAAGCATCAGTCTGAAGGATCAATCCGGCCATGCGGTGAACTGTGTGCTGCGCAGCATTGTTACCGACCTGTTGCACAACTCGCTCTTGGCTGACGAGGCGGGACTCTCGGTTGCGGCCAGCACCCAGCAATTGAACCAAAAGTTGTGCCGATCCGGGCTGTTTCAAGGGGATGAGTTCTGTACCGCCCTGATCGCGGAACTCGACCACGCCTCCCTCTCTCTCTCCTTTGTTTCGGCCGGGCACCCACCCCTGTTCCTCATCCGCGGGCAGGAGGTGACCGCCCTGCCCGACCCTGGGGCAGGGAGCCACAATCTGCCTCTTGCCTTCTTGGCGGAGGCGGAGTTCCAGGCCAGTGTCTGCCAGTTGCAGCCCGGAGACCGCCTGCTGCTGTTTACCGATGGGCTGAATCAGGTCCCCTGCGTGGCGGACAGGCCACCACTGTCGCATCGGGAACTTCTGGAGACCATCAAGGGCCAGCTCCGTCTCTGCCCTGATCTCTCCGTGTCCGGTATTATCCGGTCGTTGCTGGCCGAGATCAGCGGCGGCCAGCTGCCGGTGGCCGCACTGCAGCGCAATAACCCCACGGCCGATGACATCAGCCTGATTGGCCTGGAGATTGAACAAAAGCGCTATGCCGGTTCCCTGGAGTTGCTGCCGTCAGCCTTTGCCAACATTGACGCCTTGGTCCATGCCGCCTTTGTGGAGATCGGTACAGTTGCCTCCAGCCAAAGGGTGACCTGCCCGCCGGACAATTTGCGCATGGCCCTGGCCGAGGCAGTCTTGAACGCCTGGAAGCATGGCAACGGTAAGGACCCCAATAGGCCGATTCAGATCCGCTGGCGGGTGGCCAATGACTTCAGTCTGGAGATTACCGACCAGGGAGAAGGCTTTGATTGTCACCGTCTGCCTGATCCGGTGAACGAGGAGAATCTGCTGAGCAACCATGGCCGTGGCCTGTTTATCATCCGGCGGCTGACCGATTGGCTTGGTTGGCGGCAGGGTGGCCGTCAGGTTATCCTGGTCTGGCGCTCTGCCGTCAGTCTGCCCTTCGACCCCGATGCCGGTCTTATCCCCAACCTCCAAGGGCTCCCCAACCTGTGGCCACAATAATCGTGACCACGGGGTCATGGTTCCCCTCGCCTTGCTCTATTCGCTCCAGACGATCCTGCCGCGGCCCGCGTTTTTTGCCTGATAGAGGGCCTGATCGACCCGCTTGATGAAGCGGTTGATATCCTCTTGCCAGGAGAGGGATGGATCGCGGTGGAATTCGCCAACCCCGCAACTCAGGCTGGTGTCGCTGAAGTTGTACTCCTTGTAAGTGGTCAGAATCCGTTCGTTGATCTTGATGGTCTGATCCTTGGTGGTCTGGCTGATGATGACCGCGAATTCGTCGCCGCCGAAGCGAAAGGCCCAGTCCACACCCCGCCGTGCGTGATTCCTGAGGATATGACCGAGCGTCGTTAACAGATTGTCCCCGGCTTGGTGGCCAAAGGTATCATTGTAGCCCTTGAAGCGATCGATATCGATCAGGGCCAGAAAGACCCCGTACTCCTGGCGGACGGCGCGATGGACCTCCTCGGCGATCTTGGTGTCGAAGTGGCGCCGATTGTAGAGATTGGTCAGGGAGTCGGAGATGGAGAGCTTTTCCAGCTCATGCATCAGGGTCTGCTCGCGGATCACCCGGCGGAGCCTGGCCAACAGCTCCGAGCTGTCAAAGGGTTTGGTCATGTAATCAATGGCCCCGGAGTTGATCACATCGATATAGGTGTACTCCTCGCTCAAGCCGGTGACCACGATGACACCGATCTTAGGGTAGTGGGCCTTGACGTGCCGCAACAGTTCCATGCCGTTCATGACCGGCATATTGATGTCGGTAATGACGATGGTGAAGTTGTCCGTCCCTAACCGTTCAACGGCCTGTTTGCCATCGACGGCGGTGGCAAAGGCAAACCCGTAGGAGGCGATGATGCTCTTCATGACCTCCAGAACCACGGGGTCGTCATCCACGATCAGGATCTTGACATCCTCGTTGTTGGGAAGAGCACAGGCGTACCGATCACTCATCATGTTCACAAATGGGGAGAAGTTGTCCTTGTTGCCGCAAGGCCTCGTAGAGGACAATGCCGGCGGTCATCGCCAGATTCAGACTGCGGATATGGGGGTTGGCCATGGGCACAGTATAACATCTTCCCGGGTGCGTGTTTAAGAAATCTTCCGGCAGTCCTTGGGTCTCTTTGCCAAAGACCAGGAGGTCCCCGGGCTGGAAGCGGGCCGCGGTGTATGGACGGCAGGATTTTTTGCTGAACAGGTAGAGGCGGTTAAGGGGATGGGCTTCAACAAATGCGGCAAAGGAGGGCCAATGGACAATGGTCACATGCCGCCAGTAGTCGAGTCCCGCCCTTTTTAGAGAGCGATCATCGGTACTGAACCCCAAGGGATGGACCAGGTGGAGGGTGGTGTTGGTGGCGCCGCATAGACGGGCAATGGTGCCGGTGTTGGGAGGGATTTCGGGTTCCACCAAGACGATATGAAATCCGGACTCGTCCGGCATATCAGGCGTGACCACCGGCTCCCCCTTACAGGAGCATGATCTCATGTTCCTTGGTGATGGTCAGGTTGCTGACTTTGAGGACCTGGGGGTGGGGGGTGAAGGAACCAAGGTCCGCCAACTCGGTAAGGGCCCGGGTCTCCTGTTTGAAGCGCTTAAGCCCTTTGCCGGAGAGGGCGATCTGGGCCTTGAAGGTCATGGCGAACGGGTCTTGAAAGACTGTATGGTGCTGGACCCGGTAGTCCAGGTGGGGGCCGGTGGACATCCCGGTGGACCCCACATAGCCGATGATATCCTTCTTGCTCACCAGACTACCACGATGCAGGCCTTGCTTGAAGCGTGACAGGTGGCCGTAATAGGTCTTGTAGTCGCCATTGTGGGAGATGACCACCTGATTGCCATACCCTTTGTTGGGGCCGATATCGATGACCCTGCCGTCCGCCACCGCCATGATCGGGGTGCCGATGGGGGCTGAGAGATCGACTCCCAGGTGGGGTTTGATCTGACCGGTGATCGGGTGGCGCCGTTGGTAGGTGAATTTTGAAGTCATTTTGCCCACCGGCACCGGTGAACGCAAAAACGAGGCCCCGACCCCGAGGCCATCTTGATCAAAGTATTGATCCTTGCCGTTGGCGGTGGTGTGCAGATAGGCGGTGAGGTTGGGACCTTTGACGCGGAAGTACTGGGCTGCCTCGATCTTGCCATAGCCGACCAACTTACCGTTCTTGTAGTATTTATCCACCACCAACGAAAAACGGTCGCCGGGCTGGATCTCGGTGTTGAAGTCGATCTTGGAGGAGAAGATGTCGGCAAAGGCGTAAACGAGACGCATATCCTCGTCCTTATCGGCAAAGGCGGCAAACAGGGAACTCTCGATCTCGCCGGAGACCTTGATCTTTTTACGCTCCAGTTCGATGGGGTCCTTGCTGACCCGATACCCTTCATCGGAGTTCTTGATGGTCAGGATGTCCAAGGGGCTGGATTCGTAACGAAAGCTCTCCAGGTCGCCGCTGCTGTCCAACTGCAGGGTGTAGCTGTCTTTCGGCTTTAGTCGCTTAAAGTCAAGTTTGCTGCGCAAGGCATTGATGATCGACACCCGGATCCCGGGCGAGACATTTTGGGCCCGCAGCGAGGTGTCGATGGTCTCTCCCGGCTTGAGGGTGGCGGCGATCTTGGCTATCGGGTCATCCTTGGTCGCGGCGGCGTTAGGATCCACCGCCAGGAAGTCTCTCCCCTGCTCGGGTTGGCCTTGGCGCGCATGGAGGAGCGCGTCCGTGCGGTCAAGCATGGCCTGCAGAAATGGCCGTTGGTCGTCGTTGGCCACGAACATCTTGCCGAGGAAGGCGCTGCCGACAAAGATGGCGGTGACGATGATGATGCTAAAACGGATATGTTTGATGAGTTTCATGGGCGTTTTCGTTGCTGTGTTCCTGTTGGGGCGAGTGGTGGCCGGCCGTCATCATCCGGAATGGAGGTTCCGGTGATATTGAGCTACTGCCCCGCGTGGCTTGGATCCCGAAAGGGATGGGAGGGCCTCCGGTTACTACCCGAAGGCCAAACAGAGGAGGACAAAGTCCATGGTGCCCTCACGATTTATTAGAGCGCCTAATGATAAACATTTTAAGCTGACTAACAAAATATGGTGGCGATGACAAGGATGTTTTTTGCTCTGTGCCCTATTTCGTTACGAATAGGTAAAATATCTTGAAGCAAGAGAAAAAAAATGTACAAAAGTGCACGGGCTGGTAGTAAGATTTGTGCTTCTGTTTGCCGATGGACGGCTAGGATGATCTTGCTGTCGGGCCGTACCCTAGACAGACAGCTCGGCGACCGGATTAACTTTTTTATTTACTAGATCTTAATAAGGAGTTTGCGCGCACCATGTCTCTCATTGTCCAAAAATTTGGCGGCACTTCGGTCGCCAACCCGGAAAAAATCAAGGCAGTGGCGGCCAGGGTCTTGGGCTACACCCGTCAGGGCCATCAGGTGGTGGTGGTCTTGTCGGCCATGGCCGGCGAGACCAACCGTCTGGTCAGCCTTGCCCAGCAGATGCAGGAACTCCCTGACACCAGGGAGATGGATGTCCTCCTCTCCAGCGGTGAGCAGGTGACAGTCGCCCTCTTTGCCATGGCGGTGAAGGAGGCGGGCCATGCCGCCATCTCGCTGTTGGGCGATCAGGTGAAGATCATCACCGATGCCATGCACACCAAGGCGCGGATTCAATCCATCGATACCGAGCCGATCACCCGGCGTCTGGCCGAGGGCAAGGTGGTGGTGGTGGCCGGTTTTCAGGGGGTGACCCCGGATGCCGACATCACCACCCTGGGCCGGGGGGGGTCGGATACCACGGCCGTGGCCTTGGCCGCGGCCTTGAAGGCCGATCAGTGCGAGATCTATACCGATGTCGACGGGGTCTACACCACCGACCCCAACATCTGCTCCTCGGCCCGCAAGATCGACCGCATCTCCTACGACGAGATGCTGGAGTTGGCGAGCCTGGGGGCCAAGGTCCTGGATATCCGTTCGGTGGGTTTTGCCAAGCGTTATAATGTACCCGTTCATGTACGATCAACATTTACCGAGGCCGAAGGCACTCTGGTTGTGGAGGAGGATAAGAGTATGGAGTCGATGCTGGTTTCCGGAGTAACCTATAATAAGAATGAGGCCCGAATCACGCTGTCCAAGGTGCAGGATGTCCCGGGCGTGGCCTCAAGGATCTTTACCCCCATTGCCGAGGCCGGGATCGTGGTGGACATGATCATTCAGAATACCCGGGAGGGGGAACTGACCGACATGACCTTCACCGTGCCGCGCACCGAGTACAAGCGGGCCATGGGGATCGTTACCGAGATCGTGGCCGCCATCGGTGCCGGGGTGGTCACGGGTGCCGAGCAGATTGCCAAGGTCTCCATCGTCGGGGTCGGCATGCGCAATCACTCCGGCGTCGCCACCACCATGTTCCGGCTCCTGGCCCAGGAGGGGATCAACATCCAGATGATCAGCACCTCGGAGATCAAGATCTCCTGCGTCATCGACGAGAAGTACACGGAGCTTGCCGTCCGCACCCTGCATGACGGCTTTGGTCTCCAGCACTCCGGCCAGGCGGTTGCCGAGTAACCAGAGAGTAGGCAGGGACTAAGGAAAAGGGGATTATGAGCAGAGAACTGACCATCTACGATACCACCCTCAGGGACGGCACCCAGGCCGAGAACTTCAACCTTTCGGTTGAGGACAAGATCCGCATCACCTTGAAGTTGGATGAGCTGGGGGTGGACTTCATCGAAGGGGGGTGGCCCGGTGCCAATCCCACCTCGGTCCAGTTCTTCGAGGAGATCCAGAGCTACCAGCTGCGGCACGCGCAGCTCTCGGCCTTTGGCAGCACTAGGCTGTTCAGCAATCCGACCTACCAGGATGCGAACCTGCTGGCCTTGCTGGCGGCCAAGACCCCGTGCATCACCATCTTCGGCAAGACCTGGGACATCCACGTCGATATCGCCCTGCGCATCTCCTTAGACGATAACCTGACCATCATCGACGAGTCCCTGCGCTTCCTGCGGCCCCAGGTCAAACACCTCTTTTACGACGCCGAGCACTTCTTCGACGGCTTCAAGGCCAACCCGGCCTACGCCTTGGCCACCATTGAACGGGCCCATCTGGCCGGGGCCGAGTGTCTGGTGCTCTGTGACACCAATGGTGGCACCCTGCCCACCGAGATCGCCCGCATCATGGACGAGGTCCAGCTCTTTTTTCAACAGAAGGGGGTGGTCGCCAACCTTGGCATCCACGCCCATAACGACTCGGAGTCCGCGGTGGCCAACTCGTTGGTGGCGGTGGATCACGGGGCCTGTCAGGTGCAAGGGACCATCAACGGCTTTGGCGAGCGCTGCGGCAACGCCAACCTGACCTCCATCATCCCGGGGCTGGCGCTGAAGATGGGCTATTCCTTTGCCGCCGCCAAACAGTTGAGCAAGCTGACCGAGGTCGCCCGTTTTGTCAACGAGCTGGCCAACCTCCCCCACAACAAGTATCAGCCCTACGTCGGGGCCGCGGCCTTTGCCCACAAGGGCGGGGTCCATGTGGCCGCGGTCAAGCGCAACCCCCTGACCTACGAGCACATCACCCCGGAGCAGGTCGGCAACATCCGCCGCATCCTGATCTCGGATCAGTCCGGCAAGAGTAATGTCCTGGTCAAGGCCAAGAAGTTCGGCCTGGACCTGGAGAGCACCGATCCCCTGGTCACCCACATCCTCAAGCGCTTGAAGGAGTTGGAGAACCAGGGGTTCCAGTATGAGGGGGCCGAGGCCTCCTTCGAACTGTTGATGCGCCGGGCCATGGGGACCATGCCCAGCTTTTTCGCGCTCAAGGGCTTTACCGTCTTGAACCACAAGGAGTCTCCTGAGGGGGCGACCACGGCCGAGGCCACCATCCGCCTGGAGGTCGCGGGCGAGATCGTCCACACCGCCGCCATGGGCGATGGCCCGGTCAATGCCCTGGACAACGGGCTGCGCAAGGCCTTGACCTGTTTCTATCCGCAACTGGCCTCCGTCTCCTTGAGCGACTACAAGGTGCGGGTCCTGGCCTCGGAGCATGGCACCGGCGCCCAGGTGCGGGTGTTGATCGAGTCCACCGACGGCAAGAGCCAATGGGGCACGGTGGGGGTCTCCCACGACATCATTGAGGCCAGTTGGCAGGCCTTGGTGGACAGCATCTCCTTCAAGCTGTTGAAGGACAAGCTGAGCCAGCAGGATGCCAAAAACCAGGGGTGCTGAGCACGGGGTCCGGCCAGACAGCCGGGCCATGGTGCTGCTGTTGATCGGGCTCGCTATCGCTTTGCCCCACCTTTGTCGTTTCTTCTTCTCACCCTCTGATGCACCTGAAGACCCCCCGGGCAGGTCGCCGCACATCCTCTGGCTGGCGACGCCCGGCGGCCAGGAGGACGGTCTCTATCGGCTGGCAGGGGCTGCCGCCAACCGGCCCCAGCCCGTGGCCGCCGTTAACCACCCCCGGCCCGGGATAAATCAAGAGCTCGCGGCGCATCTTCCGCAAGAGAGCTCGCTGCCAGTGGCTAAACTGCACACCGCCTATCTCCTCGCCGACCAACGCCCTCCCCAACCCATCCCCATGCCGGTTCGGGTGGCCCCGATCTTTTTTCGGAAAATCCCCATCAACCAGGCAGACCTTGAGGCCTTGATGACCATCCCCGGCATCGGCAGGCGTTTGGCCGCCACCATTATCGCCCACCGCGAGCGGACCGGGGGAATTAAAGACCGAGCCGCCCTCATGGCCATTGAGGGGATCGGCGCCAAAAAGGCCGCCATCATCGAGTCCCATGTCCGCTTTGATCCACCTCTGCTTGGGGCGGATGAGGGTCACTAACCCCTCGAAATCCGTTTGTCGGTAACGGCTCCGAGGCGATGGGGCTTCGCCCCGATCATTGAAAAGAGATTGACTTCCGTGGTGTGGTCGTCTACCAATTTGGTATGGGGAGCAGAAGCAGACTCCTGTTCAGGGCCTTGAACGGCGGGGGTGATGATCTCGTGCCGTGGTCCTAGGTAATCGTTTGTCGGCAAGGGAGAGACGCAGCAACCGCGCTCTCGCAGGCAGGCGATGCAATCGTCAAGCACAAAACCAGCGGACGCTCTCCGATGCGGAAGAAGATCTTGGTCGTCGATAACAATCCCGTCATCCTGCGCTTGATGCTCAATCTGCTGGAGGGGCAGGAGGGCCATGAGGTGAAGACCGCGAGCGATGGTCTGGCCGCCCTTGATCTACTACAGGAGTTCATTCCCGATTGTGTCTTTCTCGACATGATCATGCCCAAGATCGGTGGCGCCAAGCTCTGCCGCCTTATCCGCAGTTCACCCCTGCTCAAGCATATCCAGGTGGTGATCCTCTCCGGGATCGCGGCCGAAGAGACCATCAATTACCAAGAGTTCGGCGCCGATGCCTGCATTGCCAAGGGGCCTTTCGCCAGCACCTCCAGGCACATCCTTGATGTCCTGGCCGGGTTCGATCAAGCCCGTGGTCAGGAGGTGACGCCGCGGATCTATGGCCTAAACGAGGTCTTTCATCGGCAATCCACCTCGGAGTTATTGCTCAGTAACCGCCATTTCGAAACCATCCTGGCCAATATCTCCGACGGCATCTTGGAGTGTACGGTGGATGCCAAGATCGTTTACGCCAATCCCTTGGCCGCGACCCTCTTTTGCCAATCCGGGGAGACGGACCTGCTCTCCACCACCCTGTACGATCATTTTCACCCGCAAGACCGGGAGCGAGTGGTCCGGCTGCTGGCCGCCTCCACCGCTAGCCCGCAGACCATCGGCGAACAGGACCCGCTGCTGCTCCATGACCGCCTGCTGTCGCTGACCTCTGTCGAGGTGGTTGAGGCCAAGGAGCGGTTCATCTTGATCCTGCTCCGCGACATCACTGCTCTGAAACGGAGCGAGGAGGAGCTACGCCACAGCTCTCTCTCCCAGGCGGCCATCGGCGAGTTGCTGCAGCTCTCCTTGGTGGAGGTCACCCTGGCCGAGATCCTCGAAGGGTTTATCGCCAAGATTACCTCCCTCTCCTGGCTAGGACTGGAAGCCAGTGGTGTCGTCTTCCTTGCCGGTCACGATCCCCACACCTTGCAGCTGCGTGCCCACTGTGGCCTGGTGCCGTCCATGGTCGACTCCTGCCAGCGGATAACGGTCGGCCACTGTCTTTGCGGTCAGGCCGCCGCCGAGGCCGAGGTGAAGTTTAGCGGCGCCAGCGAGGGACAGGCAATCCCTTGCCATGCCGGCATGGCAACCTTGAGCCGCTACTGCGTCCCCATCATTGCCGACGGTTGCCGGCTGCTGGGGGTCTTTGCCGTATTCCTCAAGGCCGGCTGCACCCGGGAGCCGCGGGTGGAGCAGACCTTGGTTGCCGCCTCCCGGGTGCTCGCCGGCATCATTGAGCGTTTGCTCGCCGGTCAACGGCTCAAGGAGAGCGAGCAGGACTACCGCGCCTTTGCCCAGATCGGCTTGGAACTGTCGGTGGAAAAGGACATCGACCGGCTGCTGGAGATGATCGTCGATGAGGCCAGATACCTCTCCAAGGCCGATGCCGGCACCCTCTATCTGGTGGATGCGGAGGGCACGCATCTCAGGTTCGCGGTCCTGCAGAATGGCACCATGCACACCAGGATGGTGTGCACCGATCCGGGCGCCGCCTTCCCCTCTGTCCCCCTCTTTGTGGACGGCCGACCCAACCACGGCAACGTGGCCTCCCATGTGGCCTTGAGCGGAGAGATCGTCAATATCTCCGATGTCTATCAGGCCCAGGGCTTCGATTTTACGGGACCCAGGCGCTACGATGCCGCCACGGGCTACCGTTCGCGGTCCATGCTGGTCATCCCGGTCAAGAACCACGTCAACGAGGTCATCGGGGTCCTCCAGCTGTTGAATGCCCAAGACCGGAACAGCGGCGAGGTCATCGCCTTTCCCGATGACTTCGTGGATCTGGTCGCCTCCTTGGCCTCCCAGGCAGCCATGGCGCTCACCAACATCCAGTTGGTGAAGGAGCAGCACGACCTCTTCTATGCCTTCATGAAGAGCATCGCCACGGCCATCGACGAAAAATCTCCCTACACCGGCGGCCATATCCGGCGGGTGTACGACCTGACCATGATGATCGCCGAGAAGATCAACGAGACCGATGATGACCCCTTTGGCCAGGTGCGTTTCAACGAGGACGAGTTGGAGGAGTTGCGCTTGGCCGCCTGGATGCATGACGTGGGCAAGATCACCACCCCTGATCACGTGGTGGATAAGGCGGATAAGCTGGAGACCATCTTCTCCCGTTTTTGGTTGGTGCAAAGCCGTTTTGGCACCATCGCCCAGTTGACCGAGAACGAGATCCTGCGCCGGAAGCTCGCCCTGTTCTCGGCCGGCCAGGCAGACCCGGAGGCCGTTGGCGCCTTGGATGGAGAACTGGCCAAGCGGCTTGCGGAGTTGGAGGAGGATCTGGCATTTATCGGCGAGTGCAACAAGGCCTCCGAGTTCATGAGCGACGATAAGATCGCCCGCGTCAAGGCCATTGCGGCCCGCCGCTATGTGGTCAACGGCCAGGAACACCCCTTTTTGGAAGAGGACGAGGTGCTCAACCTCTGCATCCGCAAGGGAAACCTGAACGAGGAGGAGCGCAAGATCATCGAGAACCATGCCAGCATGACCCACAAGATCCTCATGCAGTTACCCTTCCCCAAGAATTTGGCCCGGGTGCCTGACTATGCCTGCGGCCACCACGAGAAGCTGGACGGCTCCGGCTATCCCCGCGGACTGGCCGGGGAGAACCTCCCCCTGCAAGCGAGGATCATGGCCATTGCCGACATCTTCGAGGCCCTCACCGCCAGAGACCGCCCCTACCGCAAGCCCATGCCGCTCTCCCAGGCCATCAAGATCATGGGCTTCATGAAGCAGGACCGGCACATCGATCCCTCCGTCTTTGATCTCTTCCTGGCCAGCGGGCTCTTCCGGATGTACGCGGAGAAAGAGATGAACCCGGAGCAGATCGACGTCTGAACCACCTAGCGGTCTGCTGGATCACCAGCGGATGGCCGAACTCCCCTCCAGCGGAGCCCCCTCTCTACCGTGCAGGTTGAGTGAACCAACGGGACCAACCCTTACCCTCTCTCCTAACCACGAGCCCTAGCCCATGACCCCATTTTTTGCCCAGCAGATGGATTACATCTTTTTCGTTTACGGGCTCGCCTTCCTCCTGCTGGCCGCCACCCTGCAAGGGCTTTGCCGGCTTAAGCCCCGCCCACGGCAACCCAAACTTCCTTGGCCCTTCCTGGCCATTTTCGGACTGCTGCACGGCAGCAACGAGTGGCTGGACATGCTGGTCATCTCCCTAGGCGACTCACCTGCCTTTGCCGCCCTGCGCCTGGGTTTCTTGGTCGGCTCTTACCTCGCCCTGTTGGAGTTCGGCAGGCGCGCACAGTTTGCGCTGCAAGGCAGGGGCAGGGGCGTTTGGGTCTATCTCCCCTTGCTGGCGGTGGCCATGACCGGTTGGGCCGGGGATGGAAACGGCATTAACGTCTCCTGCCGCTACACCTTGGGGTTGACCGGTGGCCTATGGGCCGCCTGGTCCCTGCTCCAGTATGGCGGGCGGCTCGACTCCGCGGGAGACCGGCGTTGGCTGCTGCTTGCCGCCGGTAGCCTGGGCGGCTATGCCCTGGCCTCGGGCGCCGTGGTGCCGGCCTCTCCCTTCTTCCCCGCCTCACTCATTAATTATGACACCTTTCTCTCGGTGTGCCATTTCCCCGTGCAACTGCTGCGGGCCCTGCTCGCCAGCCTGCTCAGCGTCGCCCTGTGGCAGCACTACGCCCGCCTGCGCTTGACCTTTCTCCCCGAGGTCACCAAGGCAACGGCTTACGCCCACCGCACCGCCATCGGTCTGATCGTCATCTGCGCCTGCGGCTGGTACGTCACCTCTCTGGTTGGCGCTGCCGAGCGGCGCCACCTGGAACTAGCGCGCGCGGCCCAGCTCTCCGAGGCAATCAACACAATCCAGTATGATATCAAGATGGCTGACGTCTTGGTGCAGACCATGGCCAACGACCAACTGGCCCATGAGCTGGAGATCTTTCCCCAGCACGCCTCCCCGGAGCGGCTCAATGCCCTCGTCGACCGATTTGCCAAGGGGGTCGACGATTCGGTCTCCTATGTGCTGAGGGCGGACGGCACCACCATTGCCTCCTCCAATCGGGATACACCGGTGAGCTTTGTCGGTCACTCCTACGCCATCCGTCCCTATTTTCAGCATGCCATGGCCGGCAGGCCCGACCACTACGTCGCCATGGGGCTGACCTCCCATGTCCCCGGTTACTACGCCAGCGCCCCCATCCGCGGGCAGGGGGGAGCGATCCTGGGCGTGGCCGTGATGAAGATCTCCATCAACCGCCTGCCATTGCCGGTGGATAGCGAGAGGGACGGGTTTTACCTGCTGGATGACCATGGGGTGGTCCTGGCCTCTTCGCTCCCCGGTCTGGTCCTCGCCCCCTTTCGGCCCTTGGACCAGGCCGTCAAGGAGGAACTGGTAGCCTCGGGCCGTTACCCCCGTATCGGCTCAACGCCCATCATCCGGGAGAGGGGGGCGCGGCAATGGGCCATGATCAACGGGGTCAGGATGCAGATCTTCCAGCGCTCCATCGATATCGAAGGCCTCTCCCTGGTCCTGCTCTCCGACATGAGAGAGATCGAGCGGGTACGACTGGTCGTCATCCTCGGCACCTTTCTGTTCACCCTGCTGGTCATCTCTTTTTTCACCCTACAACAGCGCAACACCGAGGCCCAGGACTTCATCCGTTACTCGGAACATGCCCTGCGCCGGGTCTTCGACCATGTGCACGATGCCATCATCGTCCATGATGCCCAAGGTGCCATCGTCGATGTCAACGACCAGATGCTCTCCCTCTATCAGGTCAGCCGGGAGCAGGCCATGACCATGACCATTGTCGATGACCTCTCCGGCGTTGATAATCCCTTGGCCTCCTTGCCGCTCCACTGGCGGCAATGCTTGGCCGGGGAGAACCAGGCCTTTGAGTGGCGAGCCAGGCGTCCCGTGGACGGCCAGGAGTTTGACACCGAGGTCTTCCTTGCCCGCATGGACTTCTTCGGCGAGCGCCAGGTGGTGGCCACCATCCGCGACATCAGCGAACGGAAGCGGGTGGAGAATGACCTGCGTCAGGCGCGTGACGCCGCCAATCAGGCCAACCTTGCCAAGAGTGAATTTGTCGCCAACATGAGCCACGAGATCCGTACCCCGATGAATGGGGTAATCGGCATGACCCAACTCCTGTTGCGCACCGACCTCTCGGCCGAGCAGCGTAAATTTGCCAATATCATCCGCTCCAGCAGCGAAGGGTTGCTGGTGATCATCAACGACATCCTCGACTTCTCCAAGATCGAGGCCGGCAGAATGGAGCTGGAGGAGTACCCCTTCTCCCTCTCCGCCATGATCAACGACCTGGTGACCTTGCTTAAGCCCAAGGCCCAGGAGAAGGGGATCACCCTTGACGCCGACATCGACCCTCGGCTGCCGGCAACCCTGGTGGGCGACCGCCTGCGCCTCAGGCAGATCCTCTATAACCTGGTGGGGAATGCCATCAAGTTCACCCTGAAGGGCGGGGTCACCATCCTTGCCCGGGTGGCGCGCGAGGAGGCGGGCACGCTCCTGCTCCGGCTGGAGGTGCGGGACACCGGTATCGGCATCCCGGCCGACAAGCAGGGACGGATCTTCAACTCCTTCACCCAGGGGGACACCTCCACCACCAGGCGTTACGGTGGTACCGGCCTCGGCCTGACCATCAGCAGACGCTTGGTGACCTTGATGCACGGGGAGATCGGCGTCGACAGCAGGGAAGGGGAGGGCGCGACCTTCTGGCTCACGGTGCCGCTGGCCGAGGGTTATGGCGAACTGCCGGAGGAGCGGGCCATGGCTCAGGAACAGGTGGCGGCCCTAGCCCTTGCCATCCCCGGAGGACTGCGGGTCTTGGTGGCCGAGGACAATCCCATGAATCAGATCGTGGCCCAATCCTATCTGGAGGCCATCGGCTGCTCCCCCGACCTGGTGGCCGATGGGGAACAGGCGGTGCAGGCCCTCTCCGCCCACCCCTACGATCTGGTGCTCATGGACTGTCAGATGCCGGTGATGGACGGCTATGAGGCCACCCGCCGCATCCGCGACCCCAGCTCCGCCGTGCTCTGGCATGAGATCCCGATCATTGCCCTGACTGCCAATGCCATTGCCGGCGACCGCAAGGGGTGTCTGGAGGCCGGCATGACCGACTATGTGGCCAAACCCTTGGAGATGGAGACCATGCTGGCCGCCATCCGCCGCTCTCTGTCCCTGGCGCCGGCAGCGGCTGAGACAATGGAAGCAGCACCGCTACCGGCCACGGAGGCCGTCTTTGACGAGCAGGCATTTCGGCAGCGAGTCTTGAATAATGACAGCTTGATTGTTACACTATTAGGAATATTTCTCGGCAAGGCCCATCAGAACCTGGACGCCATGGAAAGGAGCGCCATCGCTGGCGACGCCCCGGAGGCCATGCGCTTGGCCCACACCTTCAAGGGTAGCGCCGCCACCGTCTCCGCCGAGCAGTTGCGCCATACCGCCCAGGCCATGGAACAGGCGGCCAAGGGAGGAGAGCTGAGCGAATACCTCAGGCTCTTGCCCTCCCTGGTCGCCGGCGTCGAAGAGTTTCGGGCCATGGCTGTCAAGTTCACCGACAAGGTGGTTGGTAGCGACCACAGCTAATACTCCTTTTTTCCGTCATCACCCCTCTGGAGATACGACCATGATCATCGCCACGACCCTCGCCCTGCTGCTCTCCCTGCTCTACCTTGCCGTTGTCGGCCATGGCCGCAAGGGCGGTGAAGACCGGCCAGCCGCCGTGGCCGGGATGTTCTATCCCGAGCGGGCGGAGGAGCTGCGGCGGATGCTCGTGGGCTTTTTCGCCTCGGCGGTGAGCCGCGAGCAGGGGCAGGAGGTGGTGGCCATCATTGTCCCCCATGCTGGCTACGTCTACTCGGGTCAGGTGGCCGCTTCGGGGTTCAATCAACTGGATGCCGATAAGGAGTACGACACCATCTTCCTCCTCGGGCCGAGCCATCGGGTGGGGTTCACCGGCGCTGCCGTCTATTGCACGGGGGACTTCATCACCCC
Organism: uncultured Desulfobulbia bacterium; assembly: GCA_964430285.1. GTDB lineage: Bacteria > Desulfobacterota > Desulfobulbia > Desulfobulbales > VMSU01 > VMSU01. The sequence continues at coordinate 8,825 of CAYSFY010000023.1, read as the reverse complement.
GTTGGGCACGGTCAAAGTCAATCGCGAGCTGGGCCTGGAGTTGACCCGGAAGTCCGGACTCTTCAGCCCGCGCACCGACGCCCACGCCGTGGAGCATAGCCTGGAGGTGCAGCTGCCGTTTCTCCAGCACCACCTGAAAAGGCCATTTCGCATCGTGCCCATCGTCCTCGGTGTCAACTCGCCCACGGTCTGCCGTCAGCTGGGCGAGGTGCTTAGACCCTACCTGAATGAGAAAAACCTCTTTGTGGTCAGCACGGATTTCTCCCACTACCCGACCTACGAGCAGGCGGTCACCGTGGACCGCGCGGTGGCCGAGGCGATCCTCTCCAACTCCGCCGAGACCCTGGTCAAGACCATGGACCGCTACGAGGCGGCCGGCATCGACAATCTGGCCACCACCCTGTGCGGCTCCTCCGGGGTGTTGACCCTGATGGCCATGACCGCGGGCCGGGCCGACATCCGCTATCACCTCCTCCACTACCAGAACTCGGGCGACATCCCCATGGGGGACAAACGGCGGGTGGTGGGCTACCATGCCATCATGGTCAACACGACGAAAGAGGCGTCCGAGCGCGCCGGTTTTGACCTCTCCGTTGCCGACCGGGAGGCACTGCTGCGCCTTGCCCGCGCCACGGTCACCTGTTGCGCGGTGGACAGCTCCCTGCCCGAAGTCGAGGACGGGGCGATGAGTGATGAGTTACGCACCCCCTGCGGGGCCTTTGTTACCCTGAAGAAACATGGTCAGTTGCGGGGGTGCATCGGCTGCTTTGACGCCAGGGAGCCCCTCTGCCAGGTGGTGCGGCAGATGGCGGTGGCCGCGGCGACCCAAGACCACCGCTTTCAGCCGGTGGCGGCGAGCGAGGTGCAAGAGCTGTCCATCGACATCTCGGTGCTCACCCCCATGCGCAGGATTCGCTCCATCGAAGAGTTCGAACTGGGACGGCACGGCATCTACATGCGCCGGGGGGCACGCTCCGGCACCTTTCTGCCCCAGGTGGCCCATGACACCGGCTGGAGCAGGGAGGAGTTTCTTGGCCACTGCGCCCGGGACAAGGCCGGCATCGGCTGGGAGGGGTGGAAGGAGGCGGAACTCTATGTCTACGAGGCCTTGGTCTTCGGGGAAGAGTAACTCGCCTTGGCCTGGGGGTGGGGACCTCGCCCCGGCCCCTTTATCCCATAAAACAAGAGGCGATCCCTGTCCGGGCGCGGGATGCCATCAGCAATCATCAATTTTTCAAGCAAGGAGAACACCTGCACCGTGATTACCAACCTCCACCAATGGCTGATCTTCAGGCTCTTTTTGGTCTGGCTTGTCCTGTCGCTGTTGACCGGCGCCTTGGTCAACCACTTTGGTCATACCCGCCTGGACAAACATGTGGTCACCATGGCGCGGGCCGAGACCGCAAAGTACACCAAGGACTTTATCCATTACCTGCGCTCACCCGCGGAGGAGACCCTGGCCCCTTTCAACCGCAAGATCCACACCTTTATCGAGGTCGATAACTTGATTGTGGTGGAGTTCTACAATGCCGCCTCGGTCAAGGTCGCCGAGGCGATCAAGCCATCGGCCGCCGAGACCGAGAAGAGGCTCCCCAAGCACGGCACCGAGTTTGCGGAGGCCAAGGAGATTGTCTGTGAGAAGATCAGCCTGGGCCAGGAGATCTTCCTCAGGGTCTTTGTCCCCATCTATGACGCCGCCGGGGCTAAGCTCGGCTCCATCGAGGGGATCTATCGCGCCCCTGACGACATCGTTGCCCAAAATAGCAGCGAGACCTTCTGGTCGATGGTCTTAGTGGTGGTGATCATCTTTGTCACCAGTCTGGCCCTCTATCCGCTGATCATCCGTTTAAACCGCAGGCTCCTGGACTATACCCACCTCTTGGCCTTGACCAATATCGGTATGCTCAAGGTGCTGGGCAGCGCCATTGCCAAACGGGACAGCGATACCAACATCCACAACTTCCGGGTGACCATGTACTCGGTGCGCTTAGGCGAGCACCTGCACCTGACGGAGACTGCCATGCAGGGGCTGATCAAGGGGGCCTTTCTCCATGACGTCGGCAAGATCGCCATCACCGACGCCATCCTGTTGAAGAAGGGGCAGCTGACGGCTGAGGAGTTTGCGATCATGCAGACCCATGTCGGTCATGGCGGGGATATCATTCGTAGCTACCAGTGGCTGCAAGACGCGGATGAGGTGGTCCGCTGCCACCACGAGAAGTTCGATGGCCAGGGGTATCCGGCCGGGCTCAAGGGGGAGGAGATTCCGCTCAACGCCCGGATCTTCGCCGTGGCCGATGTCTTCGACGCGCTGACCTCCCGCCGGCCGTATAAGGAGCCCTTCACCATGGCGGCCTCGATAGACATCATCCGCGGCTCCCGGGGCACCCACTTTGACCCGCTGGTCACCGACCTGTTTCTGGAGCATGTGGAGGCGTTGTACCAAGAGTTCTGCCACGAGGACGAACCCTTGTTGCATGGCAAACTGGAGGAGTGTATCAAACGGTACTTCCGTTAGTGTTAGCTGTGTTGGCTTACGGCGTCAAAAATGCGCCTAAGCCAATCGGCTTGCAGGCCGGCATGGGTCGGCCACGAACAACGGCTCCAGATGCGCCACCGGGTTCATGGCCTTGGGTGCATCTAGAGCCGTTTTTTTGCCATGGAGATGGGCTGGCTGCTGGTGTTACGCGGTTTTGCGTGGAACACACAACAGGAAGTTGGCCGAAGAGGCCAGATGCAGCGCAGGTTTCAGGGTAACTTAACCCTGCGATAAACCATGCAATAAGGAAGAGGGCTGGCGAGAGGTCGGAAGGGCCCACCGGCCGGCTTGGGTTGAAACCGCTTACAGCGGTTCTTCGTGGCTCAGGCAGTGAATGGTGCCTAACCCCCACACCAGATCCACGGCGTGGATGCCGACCACCGGGCGCTGGGGAAAGAGCTGTTGCAGGATGGTGAGGGCGACCCGGTCGTTGGGGTCGTTGAAGGTGGGCACCAGGACGGCGTGGTTGGCGATATAGAAGTTGGCGTAGCTGGCCGGCAGCCGCAGGCCAGCGAACCAGAGGGGCTTGGGCATGGGCAGGTCAATAACCGTAATGGGCGTGCCATCCGCCAGACGGGCCTGTTGTAGCCGCTTACGGTTCTCCTGGAGCGGGGCGCAGTTGGCGTCCGCCGGGTCCTGTTCGTGGCAGAGGACCACGGTGTCGCGGTTGACAAAGCGGCAGAGATCATCCACATGGCCGTGGGTGTCGTCGCCGGCAATGCCTCGGCCCAGCCAGATGGTCTTGTCGATCCCAAGAAAGCGCTTGAAGGCCGCTTCGTAGCCGCGCTTATCCAGGCCCGGGTTCCTGACCTGGGTCTCTTCATCCAGCAGGCACTCCTCGGTGGTGATGAGCGTCCCGGCGCCATTGCTGTCAATGGCGCCGCCCTCCAGGACCAGGGGCCGGCCCTGCACCTCCGCCGGCAGCAGTCGGTGCCCCATGGTTCTCGCCAGCAGGGCCGGGACCTCCCGGTCGTGCCGCCAATTGGCGTATTTGGCCCAGCCGTTAAAGCAAAAGCCCACCGCCACCGTCTCCGTGCCCTGTTTGACCAAGGCGGGAGAGGAGTCGCGCATCCAGCCGCGGTCGGTCTGGGCCTGGATAAACTCGATCTTTGCCAGATCGACCCCGGTCCGCTTGAGACACCCCTCAGCTCTGGCCCTGTGCCTTTCGCTGTGCACGATGATGCGCACCAGCTCGCCCGGGGCGATCTTCTTGACGATCTCGGCGAACACCCAGGGGATGGGCATAAACTTCCCCGGCCAGTCCGCTTTCTGGTGGGGCCAGCAGAGGATGGTGGAGCGGTGGGGTTCCCACTCGGCAGGCAGGCGGTAGGGCACGTCCGTCATCTCACTCGTCCACAAACCGTTTGTTGATCTCGCCGTAGGCATCAATGCGGCGGTCGCGGAGGAAGGGCCAGTTCCTGCGGATGGTCTCCATGTGGCCCAGGTCGACCTCGGCCAGCAGCACCTCCTCCTGATCAGGGGAGCCCTGGGCCAAGATCACCCCTTGGGGGTCGCAGATGAAGGAGGAGCCCCAAAACTCGATGCCGGCGCTCTCGGGGCTGGGCTGCTCCAGGCCGATGCGGTTGGCCGCGGCCACATAGAGGCCGTTGGCAATGGCGTGGGCGCGTTGGATGGTGATCCAGGAGTCGCGCTGGGCCGCGCCGTAGCGCTCCTTCTCTGCCGGGTGCCAGCCGATGGCCGTGGGATAGAACAGGCACTCGGCCCCGCGCAGGGCGGTCAGGCGTGCCCCTTCCGGGTACCACTGGTCCCAGCAGATCAGGGTGCCGATCCTGCCGAAGCGCGTGCTAAAGGCCTTGAAACCGAGGTCGCCGGGGGTGAAGTAGTACTTTTCGTAAAAACCGGGGTCGTCGGGGATGTGCATCTTGCGGTAGGTGCCGAGGAGCTCACCACCGGCGTCGATGACCACGGCGCTGTTGTGGTAGAGACCGGGCGCCCGTCTCTCGAAGAGCGGCACCACGATGACCACGTTTAGGTCGCGGGCCGCCTGCTGAAAGGCCATGGTCGTTGGCCCGGGGATGGTCTCGGCCAGATCAAAGAACCGAGACTCCTCTTGCTGGCAAAAGTACTGGCAGCCGCAGAGTTCCGGCAGGCAGACCACCTGGGCCCCTTGGCCGGCCGCCTTGGCCACCCAGGAGAGGTTCTTTTTCAGATTGTCCGCGGGGTCGGTGGCAAAGGCGAGCTGCAACAGGGCGATGGTGTAGCGCTTGGGGGTCATGGGGTGTTCCTCCTGGGGCCCGTTATGCCTCGGCGACCTGCAACTCCCGCAGGCGGGCCATGTTTTCGTCGATCTTGGCCTGGGTGGCCCGGAAACCGTCCAGCTTCTCCTGCTCCTTGGCCACCACCTCGGCCGGGGCGTTGGCCATGAACTTTTTATTTTTGAGCTTGGCCTCGATCCTCTCCAGCTGGACCATGATCTTGGCCCGGTCGCGGGAGAGCTTGTCTAGCTCCCGGTCGATGTCGATCAGCCCCTGCATGGGCACGAAGATGGCGATGTCCTCGAAGATAAAGGAGGCAGCCCCCTTGGGGCACTCCCCCTGCTCGGCGATGGTCAACTCCTTGACCTTGGTCATGGCGGTGACGTGGGCCCCGTGCTGGTCCAAGGTCTGGCGTTTGGCCGGGTCGGCGCAGACCAACAGGGCGTTGATGAAGGTGGAGGGGTGGACCTGCATCTCGCTCCTGATGTTTCTGATGCCGCCGATGACCCCCATCAGCAGGGCAACGGCCGCCTCAACCCCGGGGTTCTCCAGCTCGACCCGTTCCGAGGGGAAGAGCTCTAGCATGATGCTGCCGCGCGGACCGGGCAGGGCGTGCCAGATCTCCTCGGTGATGAAGGGGGCGATGGGGTGGAGGAGCTTCAAGATGGTCTCCAGCACCGTGAGCAGCACCGAACGGGTCTCGTCCTTGGCCGCTTGCGAGGCGCTGAACAGGGCGGGTTTGATCCACTCCAGGTACCAGTCGCAGAACTCCCGCCAGATGAACTGGTAGATGATTGAGGCGGCTTCGTTGAACTGGAAGCCGTCCAAGGCGGCCTTGACCTCGCGGATGGTGTTCGAGGTGCGGCTCAAGATCCATTGGTTAATGATTGAAAGATCGTCGATTTTGTCCTTGCCCAGGTTCGTGGTGTGCTCGTCCAGGTGCATCAGGGCGAAGCGGCTGGCGTTCCAGATCTTGTTGACGAAGTGGCGGTACCCTTCGATGCGCTCCTCGGAGATGCGGATGTCGCGACCCTGGGCCGCCAAGGCGGTGAGGGTGAAGCGGAAAGCGTCGGTACCGTATTGGTCCATGACGATCAGCGGGTCCATGACATTGCCCTTGGACTTGCTCATCTTCTGGCCCTGGGCATCGCGTACCAAGGCGTGGAGGTAGACGTCGCGGAAGGGGACCTCGGTCATGAAGTGGGTGCCCATCATGATCATGCGCGCCACCCAGAAGAAGAGGATGTCGAAGCTGGTGATCAGCACCGAGGTGGGGTAGAAGAACTTCAGCTCCTTGGTGTCGTCGGGCCAGCCCAGGGTGGAGAAGGGCCACAGGGCCGAGCTGAACCAGGTATCCAGGACGTCGGTCTCGCGGACCAGTTCGGTGGCCCCACACTTGGGGCACTGCTCGGGTTCTTGCTCCTTGACGATCAGTTCGCCGCACTGTTTACAGGTCCAGGCCGGGATCTGGTGGCCCCACCAGATCTGCCGCGAGATGCACCAGTCGCGGATGTTGTGCATCCAGTCGTAGTAGGTGTTCTCCCAGTTCTTGGGGTGGAGGCGGATGGAGCCATCTTCCACGGCGGCAATGGCCTTTTCCGCCAAGGTCTTGACCGCCACGAACCACTGCTTGGAGAGCCGGGGCTCCACCACGGTATGGCAGCGGTAGCAGTGACCCACCCCGTGTTCGTACTCCTCAATACCGTCAAGCAGGCCCAAGGCCTCCAGGTCGGCCACCACCTGCTTGCGGCAGGCAAAGCGCTCCAGGCCTTGGTATTTACCGGCCTCGGCATTCATCACCCCGTCTTCGTCCATCACCGAGAGCACCGCCAGGTTGTGGCGGCGGCCGATCTCGAAGTCGTTCAGGTCATGGGCCGGGGTCACCTTTAAGGCCCCGGTGCCGAACTCCCGCTCCACATGGGTGTCATGGACAATGGGGATCTCGCGATCCACCAGGGGGAGGCGCACGCTCTGGCAACTCTTGCCGGTATAGCGCTCGTCCTCCGGGTGCACGGCCACGGCGGTGTCGCCGAGCATGGTCTCCGGCCTGGTGGTGGCCACCACCAGGTAGCCGCTGCCGTCGGCGTAGGGGTAGCGGATGCGGTAGAGCTTGCCAGCGGTGGGTTCGTGCTCCACCTCCAGGTCGGAGAGGGCGGTGTGGCAGCGTGGGCACCAGTTGATGATGTAGTCGCCCTTGTAGATCAGCCCCTGATCGTAGAGGGTGGTGAACACCTTGACCACGGCCTTGGAGAGCCCCTCGTCCATGGTGAAGCGTTCGCGGGTCCAGTCGCAGGAGCACCCCAAGCGCTTCAACTGGTTGATGATCTGGCCCCCGGACTCCTCGCGCCAGGTCCACACCCGCTTGATGAACTGCTCGCGGCCGATCTGGTGACGGTCGCTGCCCTCGGCCTTCAACTGGCGCTCCACCACGTTTTGGGTGGCGATGCCAGCGTGGTCGGTACCCGGCACCCACAGCACATTAAACCCCTGCATGCGCCGGTAGCGCACCAGGATGTCCTGCAGGGTGTTGTTCAGGGCGTGGCCGATATGGAGGACGCCGGTGACGTTGGGGGGAGGGATGACAATGGAGAAGGAGGGGCGCCCCTCGACCATGGTGGCCTCAAAGGTCTTGTCCCTGAGCCAGGCTTGGTACCAGCGCTCTTCAACATCGTGGAATTCGTAGCCCTTGGCCAGTTCGGTCTCTTTACCCTTTTGATCCTTGTTTGCTGTCATTTGGGGTGCCTAATGTGAATGGTGTCGATGGGAGTGGTTTAGGTGTTGGACGAGGACGGTATGGTCAAACGAGGCAGGAAAATACTTCTTTACCGCTCTAAATGCAAGTGCTTGGGCGCGTCAGCCCACAATCTGGTGATTATGGCTGCCGAGGGTTAAGGCAAATCCTCTCGCGTCACCTGGCGGCGGAGCAGTGAGCAGGACCACCCTTAATACACGGCCTCGTGATCGCCCACGTTGATCGGGATAATCTCCTGATCCTGGATCAGAAACTCGAGGGTGATGCGGTAGGAGAGGTTGATGGCAACGGTATGCAACCCTGCAAGCCGCCCGGAGAGGGGATGCAGACGGAGCGAGGGGTGAAAGGGGTTGGCCGCCAGCAGTTGCAAGGTCTTCAGGTACTGATTTGTCAGCTCGGGATGACGCTGCAGAAAGCGTCTGGCACGTTTGTCATACTGCTCGGTAAAGACTAGCGACCAACTCATGGCGCGCCCTGCAGACGGGCCAGGTGCTCCTCGGCGCTCTCCTTGACAAAACGGCCGGCAGTGAGGTCGGCGCGGGTTTGGGCCAGGGCTGCTTCCAGCTCGCACTCCCTGAGATAATGGTAGTGGGCCAGCTCCATCACCACAAAACGCTCCTTGCCGCGCACGGAGATGATTGCTTCCGGCTGCTTGGCCAGCACGGCCTCAATGGCGGCAACCCCTTTGGTCTTCAGTTCATTGGCGGATAGGTCCGGCATGGTAACCCTCGTTTGTGTTGTTGACGGTACGCTTAATCATACCTTTAAGTGTATTATAGACGGGGTTGCCGGGGCTGTAAAGACCTTAGGGCGACAATCCGGATGACTTCCGCACTGCGGGTATCCTGTTGCCTGTTGTGGACATCTCACGAGCCTGGCGGCTCAATGGCCTTCACCCATTTTTTTTGGGACGGCGGGGGAGCGAGGGGCTTGAGCCACCCCGACAAGCCGCTCAGGGCACTCGAATCAACTGGAAGGCGCCAAGCTGGTCGAAACCCCCTTCGGTCAACCGCTCCCCTTCCACCACGGCCAGGACATCGCCGGGGACCAGATGGCCCCGCTCCTTGGCCTCGTCCATGGCCCAGAAGACCAGCTGATCACGGCTGAGTTGTTTCTTGGTAATCAGGGGGATGACATTCTTGTACAGGCAGGCGTGGCGGGCCGAGTGGATGGAGTTGGTGGCCAAGAGGGTAGGGGTGATGCGGTTCCACTTGGACATCTGTTGATAGAGGTGATTGCCGAAATCGATGACCAGGGTGGCGGCGTCCAGGCCGAGACTGGCGGCAGCCGACAGGGCCGGGTTGATCTCGGTCTTCGA
>CAYSFY010000022.1:24496-35662 GCA_964430285.1 uncultured Desulfobulbia bacterium | reverse complement strand
GTGGTGGCCCCGGCAAAGGCGGTTGCTGACCGGCCCTTACCGGAGTAGTCGCTGATCTGGCCCGGCGTGCCGTTCCAGGCGGCCTCGTCCATCTCCAGGAGCAGGGCGTTACCCTGGACCGCGCTCACCGTACCGACCTGGGCGAAGTTGGCGCAGCCGCTCCCCTGACACCGTTCAATGGTAAAGTCCGTCTCGTCAACAGTGTTGTCGATCCAGTCAAGGTTGACCGTGGCCTCGGCCACGCGGGTGGCGTTTAGGCCTGACGGGGCCAGAAGCCCGGGCACGGTCAGGGTCTCGCTCTCGCCGTTAAAGCCGCTATTCCAGGCATTGACCTTGTAGGCCTGGACCCGGTAGCGAAAATTTTTACCACTGCCGCTGTCACAGGCCGAGGTGTCGGTGATGCAGGTGGCCTGGGCTGCCGGATCGAGTTCCGGCGGGGCAAAGATGGTGGTGAACTGGGAGAAGTCACAATTGACGCCGGTGCAGCGCTGCACGGCAAAGCCATCTTCCGAGCCGGTGTTGTCGTGCCAGCACACCTCAATCTCGGAGGTGTTGTTGATGATGGCCACCAGGTTGTCCGGCGGCACCGGGATCGTGGTGGTGACCTGGCGTTCGATGATCCGCGACACCTCGCTGGTGGCCAAGCGGTAGGCCTGGACTCCGTAACAATAGGTCGAGCCGATATTGAGCCCGTTGTCGGAGAAGGATTCCGCCCCCTGCGCCTCGGTGCCGATCAGGTTCCCTTGGCTGAAGGTGGTGCCGCCCACGGTGCAGCTGCCGGTCTTACGGTACACCTTATAGCCGGTGACATTGGCGTCGTTTTCTCTCCAGGCCAGTTCGGCGCTGGTATTGTGGGCGGTGACCGTGAAGGGCGACGGGGCTTGCAGATCTTGGCCGTTGAAACGGAAGGCGACAAAGTCATAATCGTCGGTGGCCAAGGGTCCACTGGCCGAGTAGCCCGCGATGTAGAACTCACCCAAGCGATTGACGGTGATGGCGGAGGCATGGTCATCAAAGCCGCTGTCAAACTTGGTGGAGCCGATAAGGTTGCCCAAGTGATCATATTTGACCGCAATGACGTCGGTATCGATGTCATTGTCGGTCTCGCCTACCAGGCAGATCTCGCCGGAAGGGGAGATGGCCATGGCGGTGAGCAGTTCATCGTGGGCGATCAGGTCCAGGGTCTTTTGCCAGCGCAAGGTCCCGTCCGTGGTGTAGCGCAGGATGTGGAAATCTTCACTCCCCGAGGCAGAGGTCACCGTGGCCGCCACCACGATTTCGCCGTCGTTGGCATCGACGACAATGGCCTTGGCCTCGTCGTAGCCATGGCCGTCACCATCAATGATCTTCCCCGCGCCCCACAGGGGTTGGCCATTGGTGCCGAATTTGTTGACATAGATGTCCAGGTTGCCGTTGGCGTTTCTGGCATACCCCGCCACGTAGATGGAGTTGTCCGCCCCCACCGCCACGGCGTTGATGCCGTCGATGCCGTGGCCGAAGTCCTGGATATAGGGCCAGCCGGAGACCAGTCCACCATCGCCGCCCCGGTACTGGCTGATAAAGATGTCCGAGTCGCCGGCGGCATGTTCGCTGGTGCCCACCACCACGATATTGCCTGCCGGGGTAAAGAGGGTGGTGGCAGGGGCGTCGTCAAAGCCGCGATCAACGGGGGTGATTGACCACACCTCTTGACTCGCTGCGTCGTAGTTGGGCTTGTACTTGATGAGGTAGATATCGTTATTGCCGTTCACGTTTTTGCCATAGCCGGTCACCACTGTGTAGTCGGAGCCGTCGGCTGCCGAGGCCACGGCGGTGGAGCGGTCGTCATCGTTGCCGGGTCCGTTGTACTGGGCGGTCCACAGGGGGTAACCGGTGTAAGGGTCGGGTCCGGTGGCGGCGTATTTGATGGTAAAGATGTCGTTGGTGTTGATCCCTTGACCGGCATTGACGGACGAAAAACCCGAGACAACCACATCGTCGTTTGAGTCCACCGCCAGACAGATACCCATGTCTCCCTGGCCATCCGGCCCGTCGTAGTCGTCGATCCAGTAGGGGGTGGCGACATTGGTCCGGTCGAGCTTGACGGTATAGTAGTCGTATTGCGAGTTGGCCGTGGCGCTCATGCCGGTGGCCACGGGGTTGTTGTCACTGCCCATGGCGATGGCGTTGGCCATGTCGTCAAGACCCTCGCCGTCGTGGGTATAGAGCCACTCCGGCGCGGGGTAGTTGATCACCGTGGTCAGGGTGGAGACCATGGTCGAAGGCAGCGAGTACCCCTTGGCCGTACTCTTGGCCGCAACCCGGTAGGAGTACCAACTGTCCCGGGTGACACTGTTGTCCGTGTAGCTTGTCTGGTCCCGGGCCACGGCGCAGCTGAGCTCGACAAAATCGCTACAGGCAAAGCCCTGACAGCGCTCAACACAGAAGTTGTCTTCATTGTTGGGGTCATTGGCGTTGTCTTGCCAAGCGAGATCGATCCGGCTCTGGCTAACCACCGTGGCCGTGAGGTCGGTCGGGGCATTCAGGAGGTCGGCGTTATACTTGACCGCGTAGTAATCGAAGTCCGAGCCCTGCTTGGACCAGCCGCCGACATCGACATTGCCGTCGGCCGTGGTGGCGAGCGCCACAGCCACTCCCACCGGCTGCTGCCCCCCCCCCGCGGCCGGGCCGTCCTGGGCCTGCTGCCAGATGAGGTTGCCGTTGGCCTTATTGTACTTCAGGGTCTGGAAGTCGTCGTCCGCGGTCACCGCCTTGTAGGTATAGCCGGTGACGTACAGCCCGCCGGTCTGATCCAGGGCCAGGGCCTGGGGGATGTCGGAGTTGTCGTCGCCGGAGTTGAAGAGCTCATCCCAGACCACACCGCCACTGGCCGCGGCATAACGCGCCGTGTAGTAGTCGTCCTTGCCGCTGTTGGTGAAGGACCTGCCGGTGATGTAGACCTCGCCGTCTCCATCCACCACCAGGCCGGTGGGGATATTGGGGCTGCCGCCGCTGTAGGCGGCCGCCCACAGCGGCTGGCCGTCGGCGGCCGCGTACTTGATGGTGCGCATGTCGTGGCGGCTTGCGCTCAAGACCTCGCCGGTGACAATGACGTTACCGCCCTGGTCCATGCCCGCGGCATAGGTGATATCGTCTTCAGTGCCATGGTCGTAGGTCTGCTGCCAGAGGATGGTGCCGCCGTAGCTGAATTTGATGGTCAGGAAGTCGAAATCTTCCCGGCTCCCGCCATGCATGACCTTGGTGTATCCGGCGACCGCGATGCCGTCGACACCGGCGGTGACGCTGGTAAAGCGGTCATCGCCACTGGCCGCGCCGTTGAATAGGGCCTGCCAGATCGGGGTGCCGACCGGGCTCAGTTTAAACAGCAGCCCGTCGTCGGCGGTGGTGCCGCCGGTCTGGGAGTAACCGGCCACATAGATGTTGTTCAGGGTGTCCAGGGCCAAGGCCTGCGGGCTGTCATTGCCATTGGCCGCGCCATTCAGGATATAGGGGGCGGTCCACGCTTCGGCCCCGCTCACGCCATTGTACTTGATCACCGAGATATCGGTGTTGACCCCGTTGGCGAGAAAACCGGTAATCACCACATCGTCGTTGCCGTCCACCGCCACCGCCACCGCCCTGTCGTCGCCCAGGGTGTTGGTATGCCGCTTGGACCAGAGGACGGTCTGGCCGTCACTGCTGAGCTTGATGGTATAGAGATCCTCATCGCCGCCGTTATCGCTATAGCCGGTGATGATCAGGTTGCCGTGGGAGTCCACCGTGCTGGCCTGGGCCTCCTGTATTCCCGGCAGGGGGTGCTGGAACTCCCAGACGAAGACATTCTCCGCCGCTGGCGATGCCACGGCGCCGCCAAACAGCGCCAACGCCGTCAACATCACCATAGCCCGGAGTTTCCATTGATTTATGCGCATAGCCGCGATCCCCACCGTTCTGTTTACCGATACCTCGTGACCTTGTTGGCTGTTCCTGGAAGCGATATTCATCTCATTGCCCTCCTGTCCATGGGGTCACCGTGTTCCAACCCTGATTGTCGGGCCAGTTGGCGGAGCCGTTGGCGGTGGGGGCGCCGTGACAGATGGCGGTGCTGTTTAAATCGAAGTAGCCGTTGTCCCACCAACCATTGGGGAAGCGGCCGTAGCGGTTGGGGTAACTGAACCCCGAGGCCACGGGCGAGCCGCCGGAGAGCTGTTTTCCTCGGTGGGGGTAGTTCAAGCAGTTGGTCTGCATCAAGCGCGGCAGGCCCGAGGCATGGGGCTGATGGCACTTGGAGCAGGTGTAGGAGTGCTCCCGGGGGGTCTCGCCCTCGCCCCACCCCCAACCCTTGACCGAACGATGGATCCGTTCGGGGGTGGCCCAGGGGATGGAGGCCGTCGGCGTGGCGCTGGCCTCGCTGGTCAGGGTCTCCTTGGGGTGACAGCGCAGGCAGAGTCCGGCAAAGGTCTCGGCCTCCTCGCTGACCCGGTTGTAGGGGGCCGGTTGGTTGGCCTGGAGGCTCAAGTCCACCATATTGAAGGTGTTGCGGTCCGATCGCCAACTGCCTGCCGGCCGGGGATCGGCCTTTTGCGGGTAAGGCCGGACAAAGCCACTCAACCAGTAGTTGCCATAATTATAGAAGCTGTTGGTGCCGCTGTAGCCGTCGTTGGTCATGGGCGGGCCATCCTCCTTGTAGGGAGAGCTCAACCAAGTCCCCTTGAGCATCGGCAGGGCATAGGCCTGTTTATCGCCCAAGGCGGGGCTGACCCCATGGGGATCATGGCAAGGGGAACAGAGCCCGTCGATGGTGCCCATGGCCGGGACCTCGGAGGCGCCGCTCATATCGTAATTGGCGGACTCCGGGTTCTTGTGGGATGCCTTGAAGTGGCCGCCTAGGGTATGCTTGCCGGCGCGGTAGGAGGCAAACTGACTGGCCCCGGGGTAGGAGCCTAAGAAGCGCGGGTTGTCCCGGGCGCCCTGGATCGAGGCGGTGGCGCCAAAGGTCTCGGCGTATCCCCAGGGAGATTTGGATACCGGACTGAGTTGGGTGTTGCTGCTTGGCGTCTCATGGCAGTCAAAGCACTGCCCGGCCCCGGCCTGATAGGGGTTGACCGTATTCGGGTCGGGGTTGGCGGTGGCCATATAGCTCATGGGATACCCCCCCTTGCCGGCCTGGGTCTCCTTGAGGTTGGCGCCGTTTTTGGTGCCGTTGAAGGTGGTATAACTGGAGGTGATGCGGCCCACCATGGAGCCGTGCGAGGAGTGGCAGTCAAAACACTGGATGTTCCAGATGCCCGCCCTGGTGTTGGGGATGACGCCATCGACGCCAATGGCCGGGTCGGAACCGCCCTGGTTGGCCACGGCATTGCCATGGGCGGAGAAGGCCTTGGTCACCATCTTCTTCGCGGCATTGACCGAGTTATATTTGCCCAGGGTGGCCGTGCCGCTGTTTGAATACCGCGAGTCGATGCTGGCTCGGTCCCAGGCATACTGGCGCGGGGTCTTGCAGTCGCCGTGGGCAGGATCCACCTGGTTGAAGGGCTCGGTGTCGTTGTTCTTGTCCGAGTGGCAGCCCAGGCAGTGGTTGGTGATCTTATCGACCTCGCCGCGCTGGTCGGCCAGGGTGTTGCCCGGCTTGGTGGTGTCGATCTTGGCAGCCAGGAAGGAGGCGGCCGTATCGTCACCGTTCGCGCCGTCATTTTCAAAGACGGTGGGGCGCACATCTGACTGCCAGATCACCAGATCCACCTCTTTGTCCTTCTGCGAGGTGTGGGTCTTGTAGTTGTAACCGGCATGGTGGTCGAGGTTGATCACCCCTTCCGGCGTCGCCTCCCAGTGACAGGCGTAGCAGTGCTTGTTGGTGACCTTGTCCGTCTGGACATGGTGGGAGTTGGCCGAGAACTGCTTCATGATGTTCATGCGGGCGCCGATGGCATCCTTATGGCACTTGGTGCAGTCCCGGGCCTGGCTGAATCCGGTGTGGCGCGGCACCGGCCGGTTGGGGTGGCAGGTGTTGCAGGTCTGGCCCGAGGCGTGGCTATCGGTGAAGCGATGCTCGTGGCACTCGGTGCACACCCTGCCTGAGTTGTGGTTGTCCCCCTTGCTGGCGGTGTAGTGCATCTCGGTGTTGGTATGGCAGACATTGCACACCCCATCATACTTGCCAGTGGCCGGGTTGGGGGCGATGCGGGCGTAATCGAGGCCGGTGCTCTTGCGGGTAAAGGAGACCGCCTTGCGGTCGACCGGCTTACCCACCACCCCGTCGCTGCGGGTCGCCACCATGTTCTGGATCATATAGATGTTGTCGTCGCCATGGGGGTCGTGGCAATCCCAACAGAACTTGCCGCCCTTCCACACAAAGTCCATGACGGCATAACTGTCGCCGGCTTGGAGTTGCTGGCCATCGGGGAAGGGCGGGGCCACGGTCAGGGTATTAGCGCTGTTTCTGACAATGGGCCGAGTAAGATTGGCGTTGGCGCCGCTTAAAATCGTCACCCGGCGACCGACAAAGGCATCCTGGGTCCACGCCTTGCTGCTGTCCATGACCTCGCGGGTGGAGGTCGAGGCCTGACTGACCACGCCTGCGTCCAGCTGATTGCCGAGGCTGTCTTGGTAGTCTTGATAGTGTTTGTAGCCAAAGTGGAAGGAGGAGGCCTTGGCCTTTTGCGGCACGATCCGACCGGCGGTCTTCCCCACCAGACCGGGGTCGTTGCTGGCCGGGTCAAAGCCCAAGGCATACTGGGGGCCATTGTGGCAGGCTGCACACTCTCCACCCTTGTCGTCATCGTGACAAATCAGGCAGACCCCCATCTGCACATAGGCGTTCTTGACATCCTCCTTTTTCTCATCGCTCCACACCCCGGCATCGGTCTTGTGGCGGGCCACATCATCCACATGGCAGGTGGAGGCCGAGCAGCCGCCGCTAAAACCGCTGTGATCCGGCCGGGCAATGGTGTAGGGCGGGTTAATCACGCCGGGCAGGGCGGCGATGGTGGCCAGCTGCGGGGCCAAGGACTCGGTGGCGTTGTGGCAGGTCAGACACTCGCTGTCCTGGCCCTGCATGTGACAGAAGACGCACTCTTTCTCAAAACGGTTCTTGAAGTGTTCGTGCTGGATCAGCCTAAACGGCCGCTCCTCGTTCTGGTGCAGGACCTGGGAGTCATGGCAGTACCAGCAGCCGTTGTCCGGGAAATTGGCCGGCGGGTTGCCCGAGGGGTAGCGGTTGGTGGTCAACTGCGGTTTGCCGGTGGCAGGATCGATGACCCCGGCACGGCCATGGCCGCTGGTGGCCCACTGGGTGAGGTTGATCTTGGCCCGGGTGTTGTTGAACTTACCGAAGTCATCCACATCGGCGGTGGTGGCGCCATGGCAGTCCCGGCAGACCACGGCGTCATGGACCGAGCCCCCCCACTGGGGGTTGGCCCCGGTGTGACAGGCGGTGTTGCTACAGGTCTTGGTGTCGGCGTCGTAACTACCGCCATTCTTGAAGATCACGTTTTTCACCCGATTGACATGCTTGGCCGGGTTGATGTGCTGGTTCTCGGTCATGTTGCCCATGGGGATGGTGGTGTTGTGACACTGGAGGCACCCGCCGCCGCTGATGGTGCCGGCATGGCAGTCATCGCAGGAGAAGCCGGTGAACAGGTGGCGGGAATGGGAGTTGGCCTTGTCCGTGAGGGGGCCGCTGTTCTGGTACATGGGCATGGCGGAGAGCCACTTCTTCTCGGGGAACTTATCCCAATAGGTGCCGTCCCGGCCATCACTGTGGCAACCGGAGGCGTTGCACCCCCCTGACGACGGGTTGTGTCCATGGCAAGAGTTGCACTCCTGGTGGCCGCCGGTCCAGGCGTAGTCCCGCATCTCCGGGTTCAGGGTGGTGCCGTCGCTATGGCAATAGACATTGCGGCAGGTCTGGCTGGCCGCGATATACTGGGGGACCGGCATGCCGACAATGGCCCACTGGCTATCAATCTTGACATCGATGGTGCCATTCAGATGCGCCGCCTTCCAGGTCCCGGCGGCATCCACGGTGTCGGTATGGCAGTAGTAGCAGGCGTATTGGCGGATCCACTTGGAACTGGCCAGCCGGGTGTGGCCATTGCTCTGCATGCCCACCGGGGCCTTGCGGAAATCGGTCAGGGGGTTTGCCCCTGGTCCGTCATGGCAGGAGACGCAGTTGTTGTCGGAGGGCTGGTGGGTGTAGACGGTGTTGACCACATCGGCCAAGGTCGTACGTCCGTCATGACAGTTGTCACACTCGCTGTCGCCGGGGAGATGGGTGTAGTTGATGGTATTGGTGGCATCGGCCAGGAGCAAGCGTCCCTGGTGACATGAGCTGCAAGTCAGCGCATAGCCGGGATCCAGGTCGAACCAGTGATTTCGGTAATCGCCGCCGTCATTGGGCGGACCGTTCTTGCCGTCCTGATGGCAGGTGTTACAGCCGCTGGCGGTGAGTGGGTCCATGACCCCGCCGCCGGGGAGGTGGCAGTCGGTGCAGGCAAAGCCCATGGCCAGATGGTCGGGGTGTTTGCCGGAGTCGCTGCCCGGGCCAAAGCCGCGTCCATGCTTGTGGCAGTCCGTGCAGCGGCTGGCGGCGCCGGTGGCGAACGAGTTATCCGTCTTATCCGCATGGTCGCCGCTCACGTCGGGGGCATTGTACTGGAAGTGGGTGGTCAGGGAGTGGCAGACCTGACAGAGCCCCTCATGGTTGACCGGATCAACATAGCCACCGTTGGGATCAAAAAATTTGACGTTATGCCTCCCTGCCGGGCCCTCGATCTCTTTCTTGATCAACTGGCCGTAAATCAGGCCAAAGTGGACGCCGCTGTCGTAGCTGGCCGGAATCTTGCCCTGCACCGTGATCGTGCCGGCGGTCTCGTCGACCTCGGGGGGGTCAAAGGCGACCCCGGTGAGTTCGAAGGTGACCTCGGGAGTGGCGGTGGAGAGGACCAGGATCAGACCGCGGCCGATAGTCCCGCTCTTGGCGACCCAGGGGGAGGTGGCGTTCTGCCACTTGCTTTTGGCTGCGGCGTTGGTGAAGTGGAAGGTGGTGGTATAGGGTGATGCCGGGGTGCCGTCGCCGGCGGTGGCGATGGTGGCGGGAGTCAGGTCGCCGGTGACCAGGAAGAGTTCGGCATCGGTCACCGTGCCCCGCCAATCGAGCTGGGCCTGGAAATGGGGGTCATGACAATCCGTGCAGATGCGCGCCCATTCGCCAAGGCCGATACCACCCTCCCGCGCGGCCCGGCTTAAGATGCCCATGGCCAGAGCGGAGTGAGTGACCCCCTTGATCTCGGGGCCATTGTCGCCATGGCAGTTTAAGCAGATCGTGTTGACCTTGACGCTGCGCAGGTCAGGATCGCTCTGCACCGGCGAAAACTCCCACCACAGGGAGTAATTGTGGCAGCCGGTGCACCCCATGTTATTGCTCTCATTGTGAGGGGCATCCACCACCGTCGCTGCAAAGGCGATCCGGGCCAGCAAGACAAAGGCAAGGCAAATGATGCTTGTTTTCATGGCAGCTCTCTTGGTTAGGTTATCGTTTCATCCCGTGCATCCTCATCTTCGCTTCATTTTTACATTTTTTTCATTTGCATGGATGCCTTGCCGCCCCCTGCCATCCATCTTACCTTGCGATAAATGGCATAGCCAATGCGGCACCCGGCACATCCAACAAAAAAAGCCGGGCCACCTCACTGTTCCAGGCAACCCGGCTATCCCTTTTGGGATCCGTGGCTTTCCGTCCCCGCCTTACGACGGGTTTGGTCTTTGCGGAATTCCATTACGAAATTGCAATCAATACGCCATTGGCAAACCGCCGACCAACCCCACCAGGTACTATCAATCCGTAACAGCATCACACAATAGGCAACATTATCATCAAGTTGCACCTAAACAAACTTCCAAAAACCCCGCATCTCCCATAAAAAATAGTATTTCCGGGGCGCAAATCACGATATCCCCAGCGTGGCCCCCGCCCAGCAATGGGTTATTTCACCCACACAAGGGGGGAAATAACCCATTCATTCAACCTACTATCCAGATGGCTACCTGACTGGCGATGGAGAGCACCTTGTCCGAGACGCCGCTGAACACCCCCGTGGCTTTGCCTTTGGCGCGCCGCCCTATGACGATGGTGCCAAAGGCATCGACCATGGATTTTTTGACAATCGGTCCATGGGGAGAGAGGCTGCGCCCCTGGTGCTGCCAAGAGATGCGCTCCGCGGCCACCCCGCGATCCAGCAAGAGCTGGCGCGGTCCGTGGAAGACGCTATCCGCTCGCAGCAGATGTTGGTTGCACCACTCCTCCCCCCACAGTCCATGGAGTTCAGGCCAGTCGGGCTTGGTGTTGCCACCCAGCAGCACTGACGGCAGGTGGAGCAGACAGATCTCGGCATAGGGGTTATCCTGAAGGATAAAGCCCAAGTGATCCGCCGCCTTCAGGGAGTTGAAGGAGGTGTCCACCGGCAGCAGAAACTTACGGGCATTGACCTTGCCGTCCACGATCCAAATGGGCAGATCATGGACTTGCCGGGCCGCCGTGGCGGAGACACTGCCACCAATCATCTCCTCAATGGTGCCCACCCCGCGGCGCCCGATGAGCAGGGCATCGTAAAGCCCTTGCTTGGCCTCGTAAATGATGTCGGCCGCCACCCCCAT
Organism: uncultured Desulfobulbia bacterium; assembly: GCA_964430285.1. GTDB lineage: Bacteria > Desulfobacterota > Desulfobulbia > Desulfobulbales > VMSU01 > VMSU01. Next base: position 25,030 of record CAYSFY010000022.1, on the reverse strand, counting down.
GCGCGACAACTGAACGCGACAACTGACCTGCGCCGGGGCGATACCCCGCCGACCCAACTGCAGGACCGCCTCCTCCATAAAACGCTTGGCCCCGGAGTAGCGCGCCCGCGTGGCCGGCGGCAGGCTCAGCAAACGATCCCTCTCGTCCAGCCAATCCGCGCCGCAGGGCGGAGGGGGGCTGGGCACCACATAGAGGAGGTGGACCAAGATATCGTCCAGATCGGTGAACAACTGCGCCAGATAGCGCAGGGCATTGAAACTGAAGACCGAGCCATCAACGGCAGCCAAAATTTTACGTTCCATCTTTCTCCTCCCGAGCCGGGTGAACGTAAGTGATCACGGGGTAACCTCATGAGTAACACACAGCCCCGAACTGTACGCGATTGCAGGGTGCCTCAGATGCGCGAAAGCGGCCTGCGAGCTATACGCCTGTATGTGAACAGGCCGCTGACAAAGCAGATGGGGTACCCTGTGATTGCGTACGGCTGATCTCGTCTACCGGGGGCCTGAACCAGCGGCCACCTGCTCCAATTC
>CAYSFY010000022.1:10461-24486 GCA_964430285.1 uncultured Desulfobulbia bacterium | reverse complement strand
CCGCGCAGTTCACCTTGGTGAGGGGAGACTGGAGCCGGCGGGAGGCGCAGTGGACGGCCCGGGCCACGAGGTCTTTGCCCACCCCGCTCTCCCCTCGGATCAACACGGTCGCGTTGGTGTCGGCCACCTGCTCCAATTCGGCAAACAGCCGGTTGGGGTCCACCGGCTTGGTGACATAGCCGTCCATGCCGGCATCCAGACACTTCTCCCGGTCCCCGGTCATGGCATGGGCGGTCATGGCGATAATCGGCATATGCCCCCCGCTCTCCTGTTCCCGCAGGCGGATGGCGCGAGTGGTCTCCAAGCCATCCAAGATGGGCATCTGCACATCCATCAAAATGACGTCGATACCCTCCCGAGCCAAAACCTCCAAGACCTGCCGGCCGTTCTCCACCATGGTGACCTGAAACCCTCGTTCCTCCAGAATGGCCTTGGCCAACACCTGATTGATGGGTTCATCCTCGGCGAGCAGAATCCGCAGCTGGGCCGCCCGCTCCTTGAGCAGGTGTTTGGTCACCAGGGGCCGATCCGCCTCACCCGTGGTCGCCCCGCGCATCACGGCCCGCATGGCGCTGATCAACTCCGAGCCGCTGACCGGCTTCATCAGATAGCCATCCACCCCCAGCTGCTTGGAACGGCCGGCCTCGCCGCTCAAGCCGGATGAGGTCAGCATGATGATGGGCACGGAGGCGGTTGCCGGATTGGCCTTCAAGCGCTCCACCAGGGTGAAGCCGTCCATCACCGGCATCTGGGCGTCAATCAGCAGCAGATCGAAGGGGGCGTGCCGGATCATCGCCAAGGCGACCTCGCCACCCGGGGCCAAGGCAACCTTGGCCACATAGGGTGAAATCATGGTGGACAGCACCTGCCGGTTGGAATCGTTGTCATCGACAATCAGCACCGTGAGCCTCTCCACCTCGACCCTGGAGGCGGCCAGATCAAGGTGAGGCCTGCCCCGGGCCTCGACCCTATCCAGGCAGACAGTGAGGTGAAAGGTCGAACCCTGGCCCGGCTCGCTCTCGACCCAGATATCGCCCCCCATCATCCGAGCGAGCCGCACCGAGATGGTCAGACCAAGACCCGTGCCCCCATATTTCCTGGTCACCGAGCCATCCCCTTGGGTAAAGGAGTCAAAGATGGTCCGGCACTGCTCGGCCGGGATGCCGATACCGGTGTCCCGCACGGTGCAGTGGAGCATGACCTGGCCGGGGGCCGCCGCAACCTCGCCATCAGGGACCACGGCCACCCGCACCACCACCTCGCCCTGGGCCGTGAACTTAATGGCATTGCCCACCAGATTGACCAGGATCTGCCTCAGCCGCCCCGGGTCGCCCATCACCTGCCTGGGCACCTCGCGATCAATGGCGAACACCAACTCCAACCCCTTTTCATGGGCCTTGACCGCCAGCATCTTCATGCTGTTCTGCACCATCCCCTCCAGGTCGAAGGGGATGGTCTCCAGATCGACCTTCTGGGCCTCGATTTTGGAAAAGTCCAGGATATCATTGATGATCTCCATCAGACGGTTCGCCGAATTCTGTACCAGTCGCAGGTAATCCTTATGCTGCGTGACTTGCCCGCCGTTTTTCAAGATGATCTCGGTAAAGCCGATAATGGCGTTCATCGGCGTGCGGATCTCGTGGCTCATGTTGGCCAAGAATTCGCTCTTGGCCCGATTCGCCGCCTCGGCCGCGGCCTTGGCCTCCTGCAGATTCGCCTCCGCCTGCTCACGCTCCATAATCTCCGCATGCAGGTCCTGGTTGGTGCGCAATAGATCCGCCGTGCGGCGGGAGACGATCTGCTCCAGGTTGTCGTTGACGTCCCGCAGCTTGTCGATGGTGTACTTCGAGAGATTGATGACGATAAAGACAAAAAAGGCGCCCCCCATAAAGACCGCCCCCACCAGCAGTTCCAAGGGGAAGAGGATGTCCGTGAGCTGTATGACGATGAAGGCCACGTAGCCGATCAAAAAAAAGCAGATCAGGCCGGTCAGGGTCAGCCAGCGCCCGCGCAGGGGGATGGGTACGGTGCGATAGACCCCCTTGCTGGTGACCATGGAGGCAAAGAGAAAACAGGCCCCGAGAAAGACCATGATGGTGGAGAGAATCGTAACAGAGATCAAAACCAACGTACCTCAGGCGGTTTTTTTAGGTTGCTTAGGCGATAGGCTGAAGGGTGTTAGAAAAAGGGACAGATCCCATGGGGCCTGCGGCCTTCTGTTGCCAACAGACTAGCCTATAGTCTGGCGCCGTTCCCAGGACAATAGTATTGGTGATCGATCATCAGGCAACGGTCCATGACCACCTGCAACCCGGCTGCCCGCGCCTTGGCCGCCGCCTCCTGATGGACGATGCCGAGTTGCATCCACACCACCTTGGCGCCAATGGCGATGGCACTGTCGACAATGGCTGGGACCTCCTTGGGGTTGCGGAAGATGGCGACAATGTCCACCCGACCCGGCACCGCGCTCAGCTCCGGGTAGCAGCGAAGGCCCAGCAGCCGGTCATGGCCGGGGTTGACCGGGATGATCTCATAGCCCGCTCCTTGCAGATAGAGGGCGACCTGCTGGCTCGGCCGATCCGGCTTCGGGGAGAGCCCCACCACCGCGATGGTGCGGGCATCCCGCAGGATTTGGGCCGGATCGCACGCCGGGCCAGTCACGATTTGGGTGATTGTTCCTTGAGTGGTGGTCATGAATTTCACGGTGCTCCCAGTGGTCGGTTGCCCGAAAACCGCTCAACCGCCGCGGGCACGCCCGATAACACATCGAGATTACATTGGCAGATGGTCAGCTGCACGATTTTTTGCGCTTCCATCGCATTTGGCTTTTTACAAAGCGGACCATTATGGGTAAGTTAGGCCTGCCCTCCCGCCTTGCTGTCGGGTAGGCACCAATAATGGCCAGTGTATCTGGCTTTAGCAACGGCTGTCAACCCTATCAATCAAGGAGCACCCCCCATGTGTCAGATGAGTGTGGTCATGAAAAAAGACGAAACCCGGGAGAAACTCATGGATGCCGTTGCCCGGCTGGAGGTGACGGCCGAGGGGGTCACCATCAGCGCCCTCTTTGACCAGCCCCGACTCATCCCAGGGGCCACGGTCAAGGAGATCGACTTCCTGGATGGGGTGGTGGTCCTGGTTGCCGACGGACAGCGGTAGCCCGGTAGAGGTCACGGGGCAGCGCATCTGCTTCAGGCGCCGTCACGAAATAACTTGGGCAGTTTGGCCCACTCTTTACGGCTCCTTATGCCGTTTTGGCTAACATGAACGACGGAGTTATTTTACTCCAACGGCTTAGGCAACGGCCTGCCTCCAGGGCAAGGACTCCTGCTCTGACCAACAGGCGCCAAGGCCCCCTCAACTCCGGCACGCCCACGTCATTAAAAGACCGGCAGGGCCGTAATCTCCATAAAGCTGTTGACGTGAAATTCCGCCGGCAGGGTCGGGTTTTTAAAGGCGATCATGCGCATGCCCACCGCCTGGGTGTGCTCCAGGTCCACCTGGGAGTCGCCGATATAGATCGCCTCTTCCTGCTTGAGGCCGAAGTGCTCCAGGATTTGCCACAAGGCCTCGGGGTGGGGTTTGGAGTTGACCACGTCCAGGGCGGTCACCACCTTGTCAAAGTAGGGGGCGAGGTCAAAGATGGTAAGCAAGGTGGACATGGTGTTGGACCGGTTGGTGCTGATCGCGGTGCGCACCCCCGGCCGCAGGAAGCGCAAGAATTCCACCAGATCCGGCTCCATGCGCATGAATTTGAGATACGGGACATAGTCCAGGGTCATGCGAAAGGCCTCGGCCGCCAGATAGTCGGCAGGGTATGGGCGAAAGATGAAGCGCACCGAATCGACCACGTTGTGGACATGGACATACTGCAACCCCTCCTCGTTCATGGGCGGGTGACCGAAATGGTCCAGGATATCGTTATAATAGGCCTTGTTGGCGGCGAGGGAGTCAAACATCACCCCGTCGCAATCGAAGACCACCAGTTGCAACTTGGGCATGGAGGCGGTTCCTTTGCGTGCTGAATTTTTGTAACTGCTTTTTCGGTTGTTGAGGCGATAGGCTGAAGGCTGTGATGACACGAAACAGACCAAGATGCGGGCCGTGGCACCTCCAACTTCTCGTTTTATTCTGTTGCTCACAGTCTAAACACCTACAGCCTGTTCTGGCCAAGCGACCCGACAACCGTTACCCTGAGCGGGTACAAAACACAAACCAAAAAATACGATCATGGACTTTGCATCCGATTTTTTAATCATTGGCTCCGGCATTGCCGGTCTCTCCTTCGCCCTCAAGGCCGCCACCCTGGGTACGGTGACCCTGGTCACCAAGAAGAATCGCATCGACACCGCCACCAACCTGGCCCAGGGCGGGATCGCCGCCGTGCTGGCGGCGGACGACAGCTTCGAGATGCATATCCAAGACACCCTGCAGGCAGGGGCCGGGATCTGTATCGAGGAGGTGGTGCGCCTGGTGGTGGAGAACGGGCCTGAGCGCATCCGGGAACTGATGGCCCTGGGGGTTGCCTTCAAGCAGAACGAGGCCGGGACCGTCCTTGACCTCACCCGGGAGGGGGGCCACTCGGCCCGCCGCATCGCCCACGCCTTCGACCTCACCGGTCACGAGATCGAGCGCTGCCTGCTGGCCTCGGCCGCCGCCAACCCCCGGATCACCATTCGCGAAAACCACTGCGCCGTCGATCTGCTCCTGGCCTCCAAGGCCGGACTGATCAAGGGAGGCGAGCCGGATCGCTGCCTGGGGGCCTATGTCCTGGAGAACCAGAGCGGCGCCATCCACACCTTCCAGGCCAAGACCACTGTCCTCTGCACCGGGGGGTGCGGCAAGGTCTACCTCTATACCACCAACCCGGACATCGCCACCGGCGATGGGGTGGCCATGGCCTATCGGGCCGGGGCCAAGGTCGCCAACCTGGAGTTTGTCCAGTTCCACCCCACCTGCCTCTTCGATCCCAAGGCCAAGAACTTCCTGATCTCCGAGGCAGTGCGCGGCGAGGGGGGGCGCCTGGTCGATAAGAGGGGCCGCCCGTTCATGGACAAGTACGACCCCCGTGGTGATCTGGCCACTCGGGACACGGTGGCCCGGGCCATTGACAGCGAGTTGAAGGCCAGCGGCGACGACTCGGTCTTTCTGGACATCACCCATAAGCCCGCCGCCTTTGTCAAAAACCGCTTCCCCAACATCTACCAGACCTGTCTCTCCTACGGCATCGACATCACCCGCGAACCGATCCCGGTGGTGCCCGCGGCCCATTACATGTGCGGCGGGGTGCTGACCGACAGCCACAGCCGCACCTCCATCACCAATCTCTACGCCTTTGGCGAGACCGCCTGTACCGGCCTACATGGCGGCAACCGCCTGGCCAGCAACTCCTTGCTGGAGGCGGTGGTCTTTGCCCATCAGGCCTTTTGCCAGTGCCAAGCCGACTGGCCGCAACTGGCGCTACTTTCCCGCCAACCCCTGCCGGAATGGTCCACCGGAGACGCGGCCCGCATTGAGGAGTGTGTCCTCATTACCCACAACTGGGACCAGATCCGCAGGCTGATGTGGAACTACGTCGGCATCGTGCGCAGCGAAAAACGGTTGGCCCTGGTCCAGGAGCGGCTGGCCACCATCCTCAGGGAGGTCCATCAATACTACCAGGACTACCTGCTCACCCCCGATCTGGTGGAACTCCGCAATATCGCCACCATGGCCGATCTGATCGTGGCCTCGGCCCGCCTGCGTAAAGAGTCGCGGGGGTTGCACTTCATTATCGACTACCCGCAGAGCAATGATCGCGAGTGGCGAAAATACACGGTCCTCAGGCAGCATCACGACCCTGAATTTCTCAAAATTTCGTGACTTGGGCGCCACCCAAGGGTGCCGCAAAAAAAATTTTTCCTCGATTAGATTCTTGACAAAAGGGTGACGCTATAGTATCAAGCAACATCTTTCACCATAGAGAAAGCCGCAGCATGGTTCTATTATTAATATAAAGAGAGGAGGAGTATCATGGCCACAATCGAGCATAAGGGCAAGTCCTACAACGTAGATGAAGACGGCTTCCTGACCAAAGGCATGGAAGAGTGGGACGAGGGTTGGGTTGATTACGTTTCCAGTGTCGAAGGCATCAGCGACCTGACCGACGAGCACAACAAGGTAATCAGCACCCTGCAAGAGTACTACAAGAAGAACGGGATTGCCCCGATGGTCCGTATCCTTTCCAAGACCACTGGTTTCCCGCTGAAGAGAATCTACGAGTTGTTCCCGTCAGGACCTGGTAAGGGAGCCTGTAAGATGGCCGGCCTGCCGAAACCGACCGGTTGCGTCTGATCTCGTCAGCGTTACAGCGTATGTAAAAAGAGGGTGGCCTTGCGGTCACCCTCTTTTTTTTTATAACTCCCCCAAGACCTCGGCCACGATCTCCGCCACCTGGGGGTCGGGATCCCCCCTAAACCCGGCAAGGGCGGTAAGCGCGGCCGGCGTGCCGATGAGGGCCAGGAGGTGAGCGGCATCACCCCGCACATAGGGGGCGTCATGCCCAGCCAACCCTTGCAGCGACGGCACCGCCCCATCCAATACGGGAGCGGCCACCAGGGCCAGCAGCTCTTCAAACAGCACCGCCACCCCCAACCTGACCCGGAAGCGCTCATCCCGCAGCAAGGCCCCGGTCAAAGCGAGACAGCCAGGGTCCTGGCGGAACATGGCAACGATGTTCTCCACATGGCCCAACTCCAGAAAATCGGCAATCACTGTTTGCAGTTCAAGGTCGCTGGTCGTCTCCATGCCCCCTCCTCAATACGGATAGAAGGCGAAGAAGAGCACGGAGAGGGCGCCTAGGACCCACATCCCGGAGGCCACCTCCCGGCCCCGCCCCGCCACCGTCTTGATCAACGGGTGGACCACGAAACCGGCGGTCATGCCAATACCGATATTGTAGGTAAAGCTCATCAGGACGATGGTGGTGAAGACCGGGATCACCTCGGTGAGATCGCTGAAGTCCAGCTCCTTGATGGGCGAGAGCATCAGCATGCCGACGATGATCAGGGCCGGGCCGTAGGCATAGGGGGGAACGATGGTAAACAGTGGCGCCAGGAAGAGGGCGAGGAGGAAGAAGAGGGCCGTCACCACCGCTGTCAGGCCTGAACGGCCTCCCGCCTCGATCCCGGCCGCCGACTCGATGTAGGCCCCGGAGGTGGTGGTCCCCAGCACGGCACCGATCATGGTGGCCAGGGAGTCGCAGAGCATGGGCTGCTCGATCCGCGGCAGGTTGCCCTGGGCATCCAGCATGCCGGCCTTCATCGACAGCCCGATCAAGGTACCCATGGTGTCGACAAAGATCATGACAAACATGGTGAGCAGCACCGGAAAGGCCTCAATGGTCAGGATCCGGGAAAAGTCGAGTTGGCCGAGGACCGGCGAGAGCGAAGGGGGTAGACTGAAGAGGGTGGCGGGCGGCTCCACCTTGCCGCCTACCACCGCCAGCACGGTGACCAAGACCATGCCCAGGAAGAGGGCGGCGGGCACCCGTTTGATCATCAGCCAACCGGTGACCAGAAAGCCGGTGATGGCCAGGAGCACGGTGGGGTCGGTGAAGCGGCCGACATGGACCGGGGCACCGGCCACCCCCAGGGTGACGATGCCGGTCTCATTTAAGCCGATGAAGGTCAAGAAGAGGCCGATGCCGACGCCAAAGCCGATCTTCAGTTGCTGGGGGATGGCGTTCACCAGCCAGGTGCGGACCTTGAGCAGGGTGAGCACAGCAAAGATGAGCCCCGAGACGAAGATGGCCCCCAAGGCCTGCTGCCAGCTGAAGCCCATGATCTTGACCACGGTGAAGGCCACAAAGGCGTTCTCGCCCATGTAGGGGGCAATGGCAAAGGGCCTGCGGGCATAGATGCCCATGAGCAGGGTGCCGAGGCAGGCGGTCACGATGGTGGCAACCATGGCCGGGCCAAAGGGCATGCCGGCCGCCTCCAGGATTTTGGGGTTGACCACGATGATGTAGGCCATGGTGACAAAGGTCGTCAACCCGGCGACGACCTCCTGGCGGACCGAGGTCCCGAGTTCCTGGAGATGAAAATATGAGTTCATAGAGGTTGTTTCCCGCTAATAGATGAAGGGCGTACCGCCCGCATCGCCCCCGTTCGGACCTGGGCCTTGGCAAGAATCATACGCTATTCGCGCGGCTCTTGCCAAGGGAGAATTGGCCGTCAACAGCTCAGGTAAAGCTCTGTTGACGTTTCCTTTGACGGATCCCTGTTACCGCGCTTACCCCCACAACAACCCAAGCCGCACCCTAACCTGCAAGCACCGCCATGACCGAAGAGCATCGCCGACCACCCACCGCTGTCTACCAATATGAACTGAGCGATGGGTGGATCGCCCAAGCCGGCCGCACCGACGCGGATAATGACCGCCTAAGCCTCGCCCTGGCCGCCCCGGATGACTGGTGGTTTCATGCCCACGGCCTGCCCGGTAGCCATGTCTTGCTCCGTGCCCGTGCCGATCTGGAACCGAGCCGCGCCATCCTCAAGGAGGCCGCTGCCGTGGCCGCCTTCCACAGCAAGGCCCGCGACGCCGGCATGGTGCCGGTGGTGGCCACCCAGGCCCGCCACGTCTCCAAACCCCAGGGGGCCAAAGCCGGCACCGTCACCATCCGCAAGGAGACCATCATCAAGGTCCGCCCCGCCATCCCCGGCGGCACCCCACCGCTGCCCACCCGCCTCTGATGGGCTCCGAGGGGTCACGCCAACACCGTAAGTGTCGCCCCGCACCTGCCGCGCCTATCGCCTAAACGCACGGAGTCGTTACCTATTGAATTGACAAACGGCGCCAAATTTTCTAATGGTGCAAAGCTGAAGGTGTTACAGGGCGTGCCAGCGTCGTTTGCGCGGTTTTTGCGATGCCGACAAAACTTGCGGGCGGTCCATGCCCTACGCCCCCCTGTCCCCCTTCCGACCCTGTTTGCCGATACCTTCATGATAAAGGAGAGCCCATGGCGCGCTTAAACGATAACTACCTGAAATTAAAGGCTGGATACCTCTTCCCGGAGATCGGCCGGCGAGTCAAGGCCTTTGCCGATCAGAACCCAACGGCCAAGATCATCCGCCTGGGGATCGGCGATGTCACCCGCGCCCTGGCCCCGGCCGTGATCAAGGCCTTTCATCAGGGGATCGACGACCTGGCCCAAGAGGCGACCTTCCACGGCTACGGCCCGGAACAGGGGTACTCCTGGTTGATCAACACCATCATCGATCACTCCTACCGCCCCCTGGGGGTGGAACTGCAGGCCAGCGAGATCTTCATCTCCGACGGCTCCAAATGCGACACCGCCAACATCCTGGACATCTTCGACCTGGGCAACCGGGTGGCGATCTGTGACCCGGTCTATCCGGTCTACAACGACACCAATGTCATGGTCGGCAGGAGCGGCGAGGCCGATGCCAATGGCTACTACGCGGGGTTGGTGTACATGCCCTGCACGGCGGAGAACGGGTTCGCGCCGGCCTTTCCCAGCGAGCAGGTTGATCTCATCTACCTCTGCTACCCCAACAACCCCACCGGCGCCGTGGCCACCCGCGCCCAGTTGCAGGCCTGGGTGGATTACGCCCGCGCCAATCAGGCGATCATCCTCTTTGACGCCGCCTATGAGGCCTTCATCACCGAACCCGGCATCCCCCACTCCATCTACGAACTGGAGGGCGCTTATGATTGCGCCATCGAGTTCCGTTCCTTCTCCAAGACCGCGGGCTTTACCGGCATCCGTTGCGGCCTGACCGTGGTCCCGGAGGCGCTCATGGCCACCACCCGAAGCGGCGAGCGGGTCGCCTTGAACCGCCTGTGGAACCGGCGGCAGTGCACCAAGTTCAACGGTGTCTCCTACCCGGTACAGCGGGCCGCCGCCGCGGTCTACTCGGAGGAGGGTTGGCCCCAGGTCCAGGAGACCATTGATTTCTACATGGAGAACGCCCGCCTGATCCGTGAAGGGCTGACCGAGGCCGGCATCACCTGCTTCGGCGGGGTCAACGCCCCCTACATCTGGCTCAAGACCCCAGGCGGCATGGGGAGTTGGGAGTTCTTCGACAAGTTGCTCAACGACTGCCATGTGGTCGGCACCCCGGGCAGCGGCTTCGGCCCCAGCGGCGAGGGGTACTTCCGCCGCTCCGCCTTTGGTGGCCGGGAAAACGTCATCGAGGCCATCAGCCGCTTCCGGGCCAAGTGGGGGAGATAGCAACCGGAGGTGGTTTGGCCTGAGCTCTCTCCAGCCGCGCAAACAAAAAAAGGGGGGGGCAGACCTGACGGTCTGCCCCCCCCCTTTTTGTTTGCTCTATTCGGGCCGCCTAAGCCGTTGTCCATAAATTACTGTAACACCCCCTGCGGGGCAACGGCATAAGGGGCCGTATAGGCAAGGTCAAATCTGTAATGGTGCCCCTAAAAGTCTTCGAACTCCTGGTCGTCAAAGGGGATGACCTCGGCCGGCTTGGCGGCGCCACCCTTGGCCTTCGCCACCGGTGTCGGCGCCGGTTTGGGCCGAGGTGGGGCCAACTGCCGCTGCACCGGTCTTTTGGCTGCCGCTGGCAGGGCTTGCGGCTTGCCGGCAGACGGCATCGTCGGCTTGGGTCTGCCTGGGGTGGCTGGCGCTGCCGGGCTCGTGCCTTCACGCCGCACCCCGACAATGTCGGCCAAGACATAGACCAGCTCGTTCATCTCCTTGGCCTGGCCGGAGAGCTCCTCGCTGGCCGAGGCCGCAGCCTCGGAGATGGCGGCATTGGTCTGGGTCACCAGATCCACATCGGAGACCGCCGCATTGATCTGCTCCACGCCCTGGGCCTGCTCGTCGCTGGCCACGGTGATCTCCCGGGAGAGCTGACTGACCTTGTTGACCCCATCGACAATCTGGGCGAGGATATCCTTCACGGCGTCGGCCGCGGCCACGCCGTTATCGGCGTTCTGTTGGGACTCCTCGATCAGCTGGGCCGTCTGCTTGGCCGCCTCGGCACTGCGCAGGGCCAAGGAGCGCACCTCCTCGGCCACCACGGCAAAGCCGGCCCCGGCCTCGCCGGCACGGGCCGCCTCCACCGCCGCGTTCAAGGCCAAGAGGTTGGTCTGAAAGGCGATCTCGTCGATAGTCTTCATGATCACGGCGGTCTGGTCGGCCGATCTCTTGATGCTGGCAATGGCCACACCCATCTTGAGCATGCTCTCTTGCGCGACCTCCGCCGACTTTCTGGCATTTTCAGCCATCAGATTGGTCTGGTTGACGTTGTCGGCATTCTGACGACTCATGGAGGAGACCTCCACCAGGGCCGATGAGGTCTCTTCCAGGCTGGCCGCCTGGCGGTTCGCGCCATCCGCCAGTTCATGGCTGGAGGAGGAGACTTGGTTGGCCGCGGCAAGCAGGTTGTCGGCACCCTGGGAGAGGTCTTTGATCACCCGGGAGATCGGCAGAATCACCGCGTTGGAGACCAAGCGGATGACCAGGGTGGCGAACAGCAGGGCCATGATCAACAAACCGCCAACCACCAACTTGGTGGCCTTGCCCAGCGAGGCGCGCAACTGCTGGTCCGCCGCATCCAGGGACTGAATGACCTCAAAGGCGCCATGCACCTCACCCACCTTCCAATTCTCCATGGGCCCGCCGGTGGGGTCGGTGCCCTTGCTGTTGCCCCATAACTCCTGGGAGGTGGCCGGGTCACCATGGCAGAGCAGGCAGGAGGCACTTAAGCGTACCGCCCGGAAGTAGCGGACGGCGTTCAAGGAAGAGTCCACCTCGTAGTACTCCTCCAGGTTCTGCTCCGCCATCAGGGTCAGGGCCTTGGCCTCCAGGGGGTCCGGCTCATTCTTCGGGTTTCTGGGCTTGATCTTCGGTACCTTGAAGGTATAGCCGCCCTCCTTCGCCTTACGCATGGCGGCGTTCCAGGCGGTGACCACCGGTACCGCAGCCAACACCTTGTCCCGCGCGCCCTGGTCGGCATACTCCCTCAGCTGGGCGGCGCTGAACAGCCCCATCTCCCACTTGCTCTCCATCTCCTGGCGGGTGGACTCGGCGGTGAGACAGATGGCCCGGGCCTTGTCCGCAAAGGCGGCTACCGTCTTCTCCTTGGATTCGGCGCTATAGAGCCGCAGCAACGCCACCATCAGCACCGAGGGCAACAACACGCCAACCAGGACAATTTTTCCCCGTAAGGACCACTGTTTGAAATCCATTCCCTGCTCCCCGCCCTGAAATTGAACTGAAACCTGCCGCAGCCTTGGCAAGCGCCCCCATGATGCACAATGCCTGAACACCCGCCTGTGGTGCCACGCTAAGTGGTGCAGCGTTGCACCTCGGCACTCACCCCCACCTTGCCGTAGTTGCTGGCGCCACACTCGTTCTTGCCCAGATCCATGGTGTCCGCCTCCTCCGGGGTCACCTCCAGCCAGCCGCCGTTTACCCTGCGAATCTCGGCATAGACCCCGGGCTGGGGCCGCATGTTCTCCTGGATGAACTCCGCGAACCTCTTCTCATTGGGCAGGCGGAAGGCAATCACCGTCTCCCGCAGCCGGCCCAGACGCTCCACGAATTGCTGCCGGCAGTTGGCCTCGGACCAGGAGGTGTAGTGGCCGGGCAGCACCAGGATGTCGTCTGCGAGGTCACGCAGCCTGAGCATCAGGGTGAGATAGAGCTCGCGGGCCCACTGTTCCCACTTGCCCCCCAGGTTTGGCTCCTTGGCCGCATAGCCGCGCCGCAGGGCATGGCAGGCGAGAAAAACCGCCAGGGTGCTGCCCATGGTATGACCGGGGGTGTGCACGGCACGTACCTCGGGCCCTCCCTGGGAGAAGGGGAACACTTGGCCGTCCACCAACGGCTCGCAGGGGAACGAGGCCCCTTCAAAATCCGCCGGCGGTACCGTCATGGTGCAGCCGGTCTCCTGAACCAGCTGGGGACCACCGGAGATATAATCGGCCTGGCGATGGGTCTCAAAGGTACGGATAATGGTGCAGCCATGCTGCTCGGCGAGCCCGCGGTAGGCTGAAGTATTGCGAGAGGGGTCAAAGACCATGGCCTCCTTGCCCGCGATGAGCAGGTAACTGCACGAGGCCTTGCCCGGCCGCCGGCACTGGTAGAGGGTGTAGGGCGCCCCGGCCGGTGTCACCTCCGTGGGGGCGAGCACGTTGCCCCAGCCGACAATCCCTTGCTGGAGATAGCCGACATCGCTGAAGCCGTTCTGGCAGAGGAGATCGGCCACGTATTTGGCCGAGCCCTCCTTGGAACAGACAATGCGCACCTTCCGACCCTGGGGAATGCGCTCGCAACTCCCTTGCACGTCCTCCATAAAGTTGAAGTAGGGGATGTTGATGTACGGAAAGAAGCGGGGACCTTCCACGCTCCAGTTGGCAAAATCCTTTTCGTTGCGCACATCAAGCAGCACAAAATCAGGACCCGCGCTGATCCAGTCAAAGAGTTGGTTGGCGGTGTACAGAAAGGGGGTGGCTGTGCTCATAAAGTTCTCCAGTGAGTTGTTGACTTTTCTGGCGCGGACATGCCATCAAAACAGGGCTCGATCTCTCCTTCGCCGCTGGTGGCGCTCGGTCAGCCTCGATCCAGGCGCAAGCAAACCACTTCCGCTACGTGTCCGTTAGCGGCTGATTTTACCACTCTTTTTGTGGGAATGTCCATCCTCCTGTTTAAGAAAAATTATTCTTACGGGCCGCTCATGCCTGCCCGTGACACCCCCCCCCCGCGGGCCGGAACCACAAGGTGGCCACAAGATTCCGCGCCACAGGGAAGAGCACGGACAGCGGCCTCATTTATAGGGTTGCCACCATCGCCCCCACGATCTCGCCCAGGCTCCTGATCCCCTCTTCGATCCGGGCGCCCCACGGCAGGCCGCAACTGATGCGGATACAGTTCTGGAAGTTGCCGCTGCTGGAACTGATCCGTCCGGGGAGGATGAAGATCTTCCGTTTCTTGGCGGCGTTAAACACCGCCATGCCGTCGATTCCGACCGGCAACTGCACCCACAGGATATAGCCCCCTTG
>CAYSFY010000022.1:0-10451 GCA_964430285.1 uncultured Desulfobulbia bacterium | reverse complement strand
TTGGGGCGCCGAGATCTTGGTGCCGGCGGGAAAGTATCGGGCCACGGCCAGACCGGTGTTGGCCACCTGATTCTTGAGACTGGTGCGTAGCTTGCGCAAGTGGCGGTCATAGTGGCCGTTTTGCAGAAACTCCGCCACCACCCACTGATTGAGCTTGGAGGAGGCGATAGCGGCATTGAACTTCAGCCGTTTCACCTGTTCGCTGAAGCGGCCGGCCATGGTCCACCCCACCCGCAGGTCTGGGGCCAGGGACTTGGAAAACGACGAGCAGTAGAGGACCAGCCCCTGCCGGTCGAAACTCTTGAGGGTAGAGGGACGGCAGGGGCCAAAGAAGAGATCGCCATAGATGTCGTCCTCAATGATCGGCACCTGGTGGTGGTTCAAAAAATCCACCACCTGTTGTTTGTCCGCTGCCGCCATGGCAAAGCCCAGGGGGTTCTGGAAGTTCGGGTTGAGGATGCAGGCCTTAATCTCGGCACCCGCCACCGCCTGTTGCAGGGCCACGAAATCCAGCCCATGCACCGGGTCGGTGGGCAGCTCCAGGACCAGCATCTTCAGGTCCTCAATGAGTTGCAGGTAACAGGTGAAGGTAGGGGACTCGACCAGGATGGTGTCGCCGGGGCCGGCCACCGCCCGTAGGCAGAGCTGGATGGCATCCAGACAGCCGTTGGTGATGATGATCTCCTCTCGAGTGCCCCCTCCCCCGGGGCTTCGCTGGGCCAGCTGCCGCTGGAGCTCGGGGACCCCGGCCACCGGCCCGTAGCCGATCCCCCCCTCTCGGAGATAGCGACCAGCCACCGCCTTGGTGGTCATGGCCAATTGCCGCACCGGCAACAGGGCGGCGGAGGGGATGGCGGCCCCCAGGGGCAGCATCTCCGGGTCAGCCAAGGCCTCGTGGATCGACTCGACCAGGACATTCATCGCCACCCGCTGCGCTACGGCCGGGTGGGCCTGAACCCGGGGCAGGGGCAGGAGGCCGGTAAGCTGAGGCTTGATATAGAAGCCCGACTTCTCTCTGGTCTCCACCAGCCCCCTCTTCTCCAGCTCCAGATAGGCCTGGGAAACCGTGGTGATGCTCAGCCCGGTCCGTTGGTGCTGACTGCGTAAGGAGGGCAGTCTCTCGCCGGCCTTGTACCCCCCCTCAACAATGGTGGCCTCAATCTCGGTCGCCAACCGTCGGTAGTGGAATCCCATCCCTCTGCCCTCACGCTGGACTTAATCTGTTATGGTTTTATTTCTCACAAACTGCATCTGTTATTCTTTAGCCGAAATGGTAGCGTGCGGCAACCGGAATCAAAAGAGACGTCTCTTGAGATACCTCCGTGAAACCGCCCACCCCCTTGACCCGGAGGAGATGTTATGACCTTGGACCTGCCCCTTGCCCAACGAACCGAGCAGATGCAAGCCAGCATGCTGCGGGAGATTCTCAAAGTAGCGGCTCGGCCGGGGATGATCTCCCTGGCCGGCGGCATGCCGGCAGCGGAGAGCTTCCCCCTGGCCCTTATTGGTCAGTTGCAGCAGAGGGTGCTCGCCAAATACGGGGCCGATGGGCTCCAGTACTCGCCCACCGAAGGCTTTCCCCCCTTGCGCGTCGCCCTGGCCGCACACCTGACGCAGAAAGGGATCCTGGCCACCGCCGAGTCGATCCATATCACCAGCGGTTCCCAGGGCGCCCTGGACGCCCTGGGCAAGTTGTTGCTCGACCGGGGGGATCGGGTGGCGGTGGAGGCCCCCACCTATCTCGGCGCCCTCCAGGCCTTCAACCCCTACCGGCCCTGTTATGTGCCGCTGGAGTCCGATGGCTCGGGCCTGCTCCCCGGCTCCCTGGAGCGGGTTCTGCAACAGGGCCGGGTGAAGTTCGTCTATCTGGTCCCCACCTTTCAGAACCCCACTGGCCGCACCATCCCCCTGGAGCGCCGCCGGCAGATCGCCGAGCTGCTGATCCGCTACCGGGCCCTGCTGGTGGAGGACGACCCTTACGGCGAACTCCGCTATCAGGGGCAAGCGGTGGTGCCCATCCAGACCCTGGCCCCGGAAAACGTGGTCTATGTGGGTAGCCTCTCCAAGGTCCTGGCCCCGGGGTTTCGCATAGGCTATTATCTGGCCCCGGAGCTCTTGGCCAAATGGCTGGTGATCGCCAAACAGGGGGTTGACCTTCACACCTCCACCTGCAACCAAGCCTTGGCCGCGGAGTATATCGGCAGCGGTCACTTGGCCGCGCAGCTCCCTAAAATCGTCGCCCATTACCGGCCAAAGCTGATCGCGATGCAGGAGGCCCTGGCCCGTTTCTTTCCCTTGGAGTACCGCTGGACATCGCCCGCTGGCGGCATGTTCCTGTGGGTGGAAGGACCAGCAGGGGTGGACAGCGACGACCTCTACCTCCGTGCCGTGGCCCGGGGGGTGGCCTTTGTGCCAGGCCGCTATTTCTATACCGAGCCGGGAGCGGGTCAGGCCGCCATGCGGCTTAACTTCACCCTGGTTAACGAACACTCCCTGGTCCAGGCGATCAGCATCTTGGGGCAGGAGATCGACCGGTCTCTTCCTCGTCGCCGCACGATTCCATAGGCCTTGGCAAGGAGATGACGCCTGGGCCGGGCTCAAGCCCGCTCCAAAATTGATGGTTTCGCAAAAATTCGTGACGTTGACCATCTGCCCGTGTGATGTCAGTGTGTCACGGGGCGTGCCAGCGGCGGTGGAGCGGTTTTGGGAAACCGGCCAAATTTCCTTTAC
This sequence comes from uncultured Desulfobulbia bacterium, assembly GCA_964430285.1. Lineage (GTDB taxonomy): Bacteria > Desulfobacterota > Desulfobulbia > Desulfobulbales > VMSU01 > VMSU01. The sequence goes on along the minus strand of CAYSFY010000022.1, from coordinate 7,721 downwards.
TGAACCCCTCTTGCCGGCGTGGGGCAGGAGAGAGAGACCCGCCCTGCCGACCACCCCCTAGCCGGGAAAAGGATTGACTTCCCCGGCGACGGCGTCTACTTTTTTTCCGACAAGGAGGCACAAGATGAGCACCAATTTTTCCCAAATCGCCGCCCACTATGAACGAGATGCGCTGGTCCAGAGGTCAGCGGCGGATAAACTCCTGGAGCTGCTGGCTATTGACAAGGACGACGCGGTCCTTGACCTTGGCTGTGGCACGGGCAATTTGACCAGAAAGATCAAGGGTCTGACCGCTGGCCGGGTGGTTGGGGTCGATCAGTCGGCCGGCATGATTGCCCAGGCCAAAGCTTATGGCGGTGACATCGCCTTTGCGGAGCGGGAGGTAGCGACGCTTTCCTATGGCGGAGAGTTTGATGCCATCTTCTGCAACTCGGCATTCCAGTGGTTCCGCGAACCCCGGGTCGCCCTGGCTCGCTGCTTTGCCGCCCTGCGTCCGGGCGGCAGGATGGGGATCCAGGCCCCGGCCCGAGAGGCCTACTGCCCCAACTTCATTAAGGCCATGGCGGCCGTGGCCCAGGACCCGCGTACCCGAGAGACGTTTGCCGGATTCAGATCCCCGTGGCTCTTTCTGGAGACCGCTGATGAGTATGCAACGCTCTTCGTGGAGCAAGGGTTTGCCGTGCCCTTTGCCGTGATCGAGGAGGTGCGGACTAGGCACCCGGTGGCGGAGGTCATCACCATCTTCGAGTCGGGCGCGGCGGCCGGCTATCTGAATCAGCTCTGCTACCAGACCCGCATCAATGCGGCGTATGCGGCAAACTTCCGTCAGGTCGTCAATGGGGCCTTCGCCCGCCAAGCCGGTGACGACGGCACCATGACACTCCACTTCAATAGGATCTACCTGCTGGCGGTGAAGGCAACCCGATAACACAATATTAAGGTGTTAACCACAATATATATGTCGGAGTAGTATTAATCTTCATTTTCCAACCCTTTTTTTTCCATTGAGAAGCAGATGATCACACCCAACACCGGCCGCACCACCCTTAACACCTCTACCCGCAACGGTTCCACCGTAGTCGCGGTCGTATGCCTTGTCGTATGCCTTTGTGCGCCGGAGGGGTGTCCATGATCTGACCCAAACTCGATCTTGAACCGTAAAACCCCGCCGGCTTATCCAAGCCGGCGGGGTTTTTTTTGTCCTTATCAACCCAAGCAGAGGAGAACACCATGAAACTGAGTGGTCCAGCACCAGATGTTGACCGCCCAGTGTTACCCCTTTCGCCAGCCCCGGGCATTGATGATGGGGCAGATGTTACGCAAACAATCGCCGCAACCCTTCCAGATAGGCGGAAACGGATGGGGCGCCGTCTTCGGGGGCCCACCGGGCCTTCTCCGCCTCGGTCAAGGGGAGGTAGGGGCCGGCCTTGGCCTCGTAGAACACAGTGCCGCTCTCCAGGCTGACGGCGGTGTGATAGCTGCCTGGGGGGATGTCCACAGCCCGGTTGCCGGTGGCCGGCGACAAGAGTACGGTTTCCGCAATCGTGCCGTTATCGGCAAAGGTGACAATCCCTAAGGAACCGCTCAAGAGGACAAAGCCCTCCCCTTTTTCCGGATCGAGATGGCGGTGGGGCCGGATGTAGGTGGCAGGCTCCACCGCATTCAACAACCGGTGGCAGCGGGCCTGATCCGACGAATGCAGGTTGTGGTTCTGGCGCAGCCTGGGCGAGGCCTGGGCTGCGGTGGAGAGCTGGCTTAAGAGGGCGCTGGTGATAACTTTCATTGGCGATTTACCTTGGCAAAGATAATGGAAACAGCTCGGGTTTACCGAGAACGGAGAAGATAACGGCCCACCCATCGTGGATGCAACGGCCAGCGGCAACAAGCCGCGCGGCTCCAAGGGGTGATGGAAATCAAAACCCACCTGTGCCTGCTGTATGTTGGAGTGCACCGACTTGCCGCCGCTTTTACGTGCGTTGATAGGTTACCACTCGCCACGGGTCCACTTCATGCGCGCCGGCCTGGGTGATTAACCAACGAGCATGGTGCCTTGACCTATCACCTCCGGCCGTGCATCCCTGGCCCTTCCTTGGCCCGGCGGGTCCATTGCCCAATAAACGCGCTTTTGGCCTCGGCATAAGCAGCGCGGTTGCCATGATGGGCAGTTGCCAGCGTGCGTTTCAGCGCCGCATACTCCCGCGCGCAATCCGGGTGCTCGCGGAGGAAGTCCCGAAACAGCAGGCGATCCCAGTGCTCTTGATAATCGCCCTCCACCATGTGCAGATGGTGGCTTCTGTGTCCTGCCCCATCGTATTTGATGAACCAGGCATACCACGGGGGGGTATCATTTCCACAGGTAGGACGCCAGAAATAATCATAGCCCTGTTCTTCGAGGATGGGCGCTATCCGTTGCCTGGTCTCTTCCAGGCTGGTCACCTCGATCAGCATATCCACGATGGGTTTGGCCGCCAGCCCGGGGACAGCCGTGCTGCCAAAGTGTTCAATACGCCGGATCAGCGTGGGCGGCAGGCAGGAGAGCAGGTGCCTCTGCTCATCGGCATACAGGCGCGGCCAGCCGGGATCGTAGTCCACAATGGCTACCTCCGCCTGAAGCACTCGCTCGATTTTTTCCGCTAACGTCACCATGGCATGGACCTCGTCACGATGAAAAAGGATGGGATGCAACGCCACCCCGGCCTTTGCCCAAGGTCGGGGCGTACCCTGGGGATTCATACCATATCAGGCAGAAGAGGGCCAAGGGACACGGCAAAAAAAGATGTATCCTTTTTCGCCCAGGTGACGTCTTTACCCTTAGAACCCACACCAATAGAGGAGTAGAATCATGTCACACGAGAACGCCAGCCAATTTGTGGAGCGGATGAGGAGGGATCAGGAGTTTCGGCGGCAGGTAACGGCCACGGCCGACACCTCGGCCTTCCAGGAGTTGCTGCGCCGCCACGGCTACGCATTTAGTGAGCGAGACCTGGTGGGGGCCATGGCCCGCTGCATGGAGGAGACGGGCCGCATGCCCGCGCGAGGATAACCCAAAACTACTTGACCCCATGGACTGGCAAACGATTTTCAACGAATACCGCCCCAAGATCCTCCGCTACCTGGTGCGCCTGGTCGGCCCGCAGGAGGCGGAGGACCTCACCCAGGAGGTCTTTCTCAAGGTCAACCAGGGCCTGGACGGCTTTCGCTCCGAGGCCAAGGTCTCGACCTGGCTCTACCGTATCGCCACCAATGCGGCCGTGGATCTGCACCGACGGAAAAAATCACGGCCTAGCCTGGCCACGGCCATTCAGGAAGAAACGGATGATACCATGGCCACCGAGCTTCCTGGCGACGCAGTCAAGGGAGGGGGTCCGCAGCACAAAGTTGAGCTGCAAGAGATGAATGCCTGCATCCGCGGGCTGCTGGACCGGCTGCCGGAGCAGTACCGGACCATCTTGCTGTTGAGCGAGGTCGAGGGGTTTACCGGCAAGGAGATTGGCGAGATCCTGGGGCTAAGTCTGGCAACGGTCAAGATGCGTCTCTACCGGGGTAAGGAACGTCTCCGGCTGACCATCAACAAAAATTGCGTCATCTCCCTGGATGGCAGAAACGAGCTCGTCTGCGACCCCAAGCAAAAAAGCGGCGCATGAAAATAATGGGTATCGTTTTGGTTGGGCTTGCGTCCATAGGGGTAGGCAGGCGGTGATTGCTCCGTTGTGGCGACCAGCCCGCCGTAAACGTTCGTCGAAACCATTTACTTTTAAGGAGGTACACCCATGGCCCCACTCGATGCCAAGACAGAGGAGTTAATCGCCATCGGCGTCGCATACGCCATCAACTGCCACCCCTGCATGGAGCATCACCAACAAGCAGGGCTAAAGGCTGGGCTCAGCGCCGAGGAGATGCTGGCCGCCCTGGCAACGGCCGAGTCGGTGCGCGACGGTGCGCACACCAAGACGCAACTCCGTACCCAAGAGCTCTTCGGCGACTTTGCCGAGAATGCTGGTTGCTGTCCGGCTGGCAATGCCTGCAGCTGTTAGGATCCGTGTCGAAACAACAGGGACAAATTGCCATTACCTTTACGGCTCCTTATGCCCTCCCCTTTATGCTGATTGTTCAGCTTATTTTTGCTCGACGGCTTAGCTCATGGGGAGGATACGCTCACCCTTTGCCCTTCTCCAGGCCATAGGGCCAAGCCGTGACCCCGCCGGTGAGGGTCGAGACCCGCTTATAACCATTCAGGGTCAAAATCCGGCTGGCCAAGTAGGAGCGCAGACCGATGCCACAATAGAGGACTATCTCCGCTTGGGGATCGAGTTCGCCGAGACGCTCACGCATGGCATCCACCGGGATGTGCCGCGCGCCAGCGATGACCCCCGAACGCTTCACCTCCAGATCGGTGCGCACATCCACCACGGTTAGCTTATCACCGGCCTTGAGCCTCTCCTTAAGATCCACCGGGGTGATGGGCTGCCAATCCCCTTGGCTGAAGTTTTGGGCCAAGGCCCCGGCCACCATCACCAGGTCCCGGGCCGAGCCGAAGGGCGGGGCATAGGCGAGATCAAGATGGATCAGGTCTTCGGTCCGCATGCGGTTATAGATGGCGCAGGCCAGGATATCGATCCGCTTATCCACCCCGTCGCGGCCCACGATCTGGGCACCCAGCAGACGACCGGTGGTGGCGCAGGTGATGGTCTTCATCTCCATGGACTGACCGCCGGGGTAGTAGCCGGCGTGGTGCAGACCGATGGCATAGGTAACAGAGGGGATGAAGCCCGCGGCCTTGGCCTGCCGCTCGGAGAGCCCGGTGACCGCCACCGCCAAGTCAAAGACCTTGACAATGGCCGTGCCAATGGCGCCCGGCATGCGGATGGCACGGCCCAAGGCATTGGCACCGGCGGCCCTGCCCCCTTTGTTCGCCGGTGCGGCCATGGGCATCAGGGCGGGTTGGCCGGTGACCAGCTGGATGGTCTCCACGCAATCGCCGGCAGCCAAGATGTCGGGGTCGGAGGTCTGCATCAGCTCATCGACCTTGATGCCGCCGGTGCCCCCAAGGGTGAGCCCCGTTTCACGGGCCAGCTGGGTGTTGGGCCGCACGCCCACGGACATGATCACCAGGTCAGCCGGGATGATGGCCCCAGCCTCGGTCTCCACCTGCCCGCCGCTTGCGGTCTGGCGAATGGTGCTCACCTTTTCCCCCAGGGCCAGACAGAGTTTCTTGGCATCGCAATGCCGATGGACCTGCTCGGCCATCTCCACATCCAGAAAGGGCAGGATCTGGTTCATGAACTCCACCACCGTGGTCTCGATCCCCCGGGCCACCAGATTCTCCGCCATCTCCATGCCGATCAGGCCGCCGCCGATGACCACGGCCCGCCTAGGCAGGTGCTCTGCGAGGAAGTTGAAGATACGATCGGTGTCATCCAGGGTCTTGGCGAGAAACACAAAGGGCAGATCAACCCCAGGCACCGGCGGCACCACGGGCGAGGCCCCGGGTGCCAGGATCAGCTTATCGTAGTGCTCGACAAAGGTTTTCTCGTTGGCCAGATCGCGGACCGTGACCTGCTTCGCTGCCCGGTCAATGGCCAGGACCTCATGGCCGGTCTTGGCTTGGATGTTAAATCGCTTCTGCAAAAAGGGTGGGTCCACCACCAGCAGGCTCTCGCGTTTGGCAATGGTGCCGGAGAGATAGTAGGGCAAGCCGCAGTTGGCATAGGAGATAAATGGCCCTTTTTCAAAGATGATAATCTCCGCCTCCTCACTACAACGCCTGGCCTTGGTGGCCGCCGAGGCCCCGGCCGCCACCCCTCCGACCACCACAATCTTCACTTTTGCCATTCCTGCTCTCCTTTACTGCTTACGGCTCGTTATGGGCGGTGCGGCCCTTTATCATCTCTTTTCGGGTACTCCCACGGCCTTCAAGATAAGGCCCAAGGGGCAAAATTTGGTGATCCCGAACTGAAACAGGTTGGCGCCGACAAAGGCTGTGAACCACAGCCAGTAGACGCTATGAAACAGGGGGCTGGCCTGAACGCCGAGGGCCAGGCTCAGGAGGATAAAGGTTCCAGCGATGGTGTGGATCCAATCGGTGACTATCATGACTCTCTCCTTATGGTTGGAGGTGTTGGGGTGATGGGGGTTCGTCCTTGTTCGCCGCCACGCAATAGAGACGCCGCAAGGTGCGGATCATCTCGGTGACCTTGGGGGAGGCAATGGAGTAGTGCACAAAATTCGCCTGCTTATCCGTCACCACCAGCCCTTGATGCTGCAAGCGCTGCAAATGCTGGGAGACATTGGCGTAGGAGGTGGACAGCCTTTCGTGGATCTGGCCTACGGTCTGGCCGCCGTCCACCAACAGACAGAGAATTTTCAAACGGATCGGGTGGCTAATCGACTTCATGATCTTGGCGAGCGTGGCCACCGTGCTGTTCTGCATCGGCTCTTCCTTCCCAACGGGCAAAATTAGTATTCAATTTTTTTCTAACATACCAGGTTGACACTGCCGGTCAAGAGGAAAATGCGGTGCCACTTCCTGCCCACCTACGTCTCGCAACGGCACGGGGGTTGTTGAGAGTATAGCAGGCTGAAAGGGGTGAGAGAAAAATCACCACACGGATGGTATCGCAAAAAGTCGTGCGCTGACCATCGGCCAATATAATTTGGATGTGTTACGGAGCGTGCCAGCGTCGGTTGAGCGCTCTTTGTGATACTGACAAACTTTGAATGCAAGGGCGGAGCCCCTGGCTTTCGGACTGCTCTTAGCCGCGCAAACGGAGCGTCAGACCTTTGAGGAAATTGCGCAGCAACTGGTCGCCGCAGGTGCGGTAGTTGCTATGGCCAGGCTTGCGAAACAGGGCGCTGAGTTCGGGTTTGGACACCGGGAAGTTGGCGCCATTAAGAATCCCGTGCAGGTCCTCATCTTTCAGCTCAAAGGCCACCCGCAGCTTTTTTAGGACCATGTTGTTGGTCACGGGTAGGATGATGGGGCGGGGCGGCAGGGTCTCATCCTTGCCACGCTTGAAGAACACCAAGCCGTCGAGAAAATGGGCCAGCACGGCATCGGGGCAGGCCAAGTACCCTTCCTCGCCCTCTTTCTTAAGATAGGCGTTTACCTCGCTCTTGCCGATCTCAAGACCGGCGAGCTTGGTGATGTCGACTATTTTAGCATCGCTTAAGTCGAGTAGGTAGCGCACGCTGCGCAGGACATCGTTGTTGATCATTTGGCATCCTGATTGTTTGTTTGTGTGTGGAGGGGGGGTGAAGGGCCGGTGATGGGGCGGAGGGCATCGCAAGTTAGTGGAGTATCGTGGAGAGGATAAACCAGCTCGCGACCAGGATGGCGACCAGCAGAATCACGGAGCGGTAGCCATGCACAATTGAGGCAGTGGCCAGCAGCACCCCCGGTTTCGAGGCCTTGCCGCAGGCCGGACACTCCTCGTCAAACACATGGATCTCTTGGCCGCAGTGCGGACAGGCTCTATTCATCACATCCTCCTTGTACCGCCCCCACTCATCCCCTGCCTTTGTTTCCGCGCGAGTTACGTGGGAGGCATTGACGCCCTATTTTTTCCCTTCGAGCATTATCCTATAGCACTATATTCCTACCCTGGTCAATGAATGATGGCATGGGCCATGGTGGACCGCTACATTTATATTTGTAGCTATAAACAATTTTCAGCAGTTTTTGGGGTAGGCGCGTCGTCCACGGCGCGATTCAGGCTTGATCG
>CAYSFY010000021.1:29798-35963 GCA_964430285.1 uncultured Desulfobulbia bacterium | reverse complement strand
GTTTGGCGACTGATTATGGAGGACCTCATAGGCCTGTTTGGTCACCTGGGCCGGGTCGATGATGGCAAAGGCAACCTCTTTCTCTTGGCCGTCGAGATTGTAGATGTAATGCGGGTTGTCCTTGTTTTTCTCGGTGATCTTGGTATATATCCCGCCATGCATGGTACTCCATTTGCGGTAGGCGATGTTGTGGCGGAAGATGGTACGGGCCTCAATCTTGGCCTTGGCGATGGTGTCTTGTTGGTTCTGGTAGAGATTGGAGGCGACCGAGGCACTGATGAGGGTGCTCCACAGGATCAGCAGACTGATCAGATAGTTGCTGGCCAGGAATTGGCGGAGAGCGGTGGTGATATTGCGGCTGACTTGCCGGACAGATGACTCGGGCTTATGTTCTATTGCCTTGTTTGGTTTAGGCTCTGTCCATTGTCAGCACGGGGAAGATGGCTGAATGATTTAGCAAATCGATACAATGGATGCCAGGGCTTGTCAAGGGTTATCAAAATGGCGGCCACGGGCGGATCATGGTGAATAATAGATTAAGTTCAATACGATACTGGAGGATGACGGGGATGCTGCGACGGTTGAAGGGATGGAAAAACGGAGTCTGTCTGGCGCTGATGATGGCAATCATGCTCACGGCGACAAGTGTCTGGGCCGAAGATGAGGCCATCCGCGGGGTGGTGACGGAGACCATGAATAGTGGTGGCTATACCTATCTGCAGTTGGATCACCAAGGGACCAAGGAGTGGTTTGCGGTGCCGGAATCCTTGGTCCGGGTCGGGGATGAGGTACAGGTGCAGCCTGGGATGCAGATGGGCGCCTACACCAGCAAGACCTTGAACCGTACCTTTGACAAGATCGTATTTTCACCAGGCATCAGCGGGATGTTGAAGCGGGTGGTCAAGACCGCCGATGATCAGGACGTGGCGCAGGCCGCGGTAAAGATCGCCAAGGCCAAAGGCCCGAACGCCTATACCGTGGCCGAGATCTTTGCCCAAAAAGATGCCTTAAACGGCAAGCCGGTAGTGGTCCGCGGTAAAGTGGTCAAGTCATCGCAATATGAGGGGTTGCAGTGGTTGCGGCTGATTGATGGCAGCGGCAGCAGCAAACGCGGCGATCATAAGCTGGTGGTGACGACCTCCCAGCAGGCGGACAAGGATGATGTCGTCGTTGCCAGCGGGACCGTGAAGACCGGGAAGGCCTTCGGGGCGTTGACCTATGAGGTCGTGGTCGAGGATGCCAAGATCGCCAAAGAGGGCAAATGAAGTTCCTCCTCTCTCTGCTCGGCCTGATCCTGGTCCTGGAGGGACTGCCCTATGCCGCCTTTCCCGAACCGATGCAACGCTGGCTTGCGCAGATGGCCGTTATGCCGCCCAAGCAGCTCAGGCTTTTTGGCCTTTTGGCCATGGGGAGCGGGCTGTTGCTCTGTTACCTCACCCAGAGGACAACGTTGTTGGGGTGAGGGCTCCCTCCCTTAGCCCAGGGCCAATCGATTCGCTCCTTCACTCTTCTCCTTTCAGCTTGAGCCCCTTGCCTTGGCATGATTGATCCATCTTTTTGTATCTCCTCCTATGACTATCAGTTGCCGCCTGCCCAGATTGCCCAGCAGCCAGCCGCTCGGCGTGATGGCTCCAGGCTGTTGGTGGTGCCCGGAGCCCCAGGTGCGCCAGAAGATTGGCTGTTTACCGATCTGCCCAAGCTGATTGGCGCCAATGACCTCCTGGTAATCAATGATACCCGAGTCTTTCCCGCCCGCCTGCGGGGCCGGAAAGAGAGTGGCGGTCAGGTGGAGTTGTTCCTGCTCCACTATCCGCAGGTGATCGGCAAGGACGAGGCCTTAGCCGCCATTGATGGCCAGGCCGAGGTCAGGGGGCTGGTTAAGAGTTCGAAGCGCCCAAAGCCGGGGATGCGTTTGTTGTTTGGCGACGAGATGGAGGCCCTGGTCCTGGAGATCCTGGCTAACGGGGAGGTGCAGGTTCGCCTGAGCTGGCGGGGGGCATTGGACGCGGTCCTCAACGGTTGCGGCATGGTGCCCCTCCCCCCCTACATCCGTCGGCAGACGGGCGAGGAGGGGGATGACCGGCAGCGTTACCAGACGATCTATGCCCGGGAGAGCGGGGCGATCGCGGCCCCCACCGCCGGGCTACATTTCAGTGAACCGCTGCTGCAAGCGGTCAGGGATCGAGGCGCGCGGTTTGCGCCGGTCACCTTGCATGTGGGCTATGCCACTTTCGCGCCGGTACGGACCGCCGATATCAGGGACCATCAGATTCATGCCGAATATGTCTCCGTGCCCGAGAGCACGGTCCAGGCGATCCGCCAGGCCAGGGATGCCGGGGGTAAGATTTGGGCGGTGGGCACCACCTCGGCCCGAGCGCTTGAGTTTGCCGCGGGGGCCGGGGAGTTGCAGGCCGTCTCTGACTGGTGCCGCCTCTATATCTATCCCGGGTACCAGTTTCGGGTGGTGGACAAGCTGATCACCAATTTTCATCTGCCCCAATCATCACTGCTCTTTATGGTCAGCGCCTTTGCCGGGTATGATCAGGTGATGCAGGCCTATCAGCGAGCCCTTGACCTGGGGTATCGCTTTTACAGCTATGGCGACGCCATGACCTTGGTCAGGAAGTAATGGGCTGCCCGTTGACCACCGGTTCGAGTCGCTGATTTCCTCGCCCATCAATAATGCCATTGACAGTCAGGGGTTTGGCAATTAAGTTTTGTACTGTTCTCGATAGGTGCACAGGGTGAGGGTGCGTAAAATCCCGCTCACCGTATACGAAAAGGTTGGAGCAAGGAGGCCGGGGCGGCCTTTTTGCCCATGAAACCACACAAATTACCGGATCCGGGTTTGCACACCGGGTCATCGCATGAAGGAGTTATTGCAATGCCGATTTACGAGTACCAATGTGACAATTGTCAACAAGTGATCGAGGCCTGGCAGAGCTTGGCCGACGAACCGCTTACCTCCTGCCAAACCTGCTCCGGTCCACTGCGGAAATTGATCTCCATGAGTTCATTTCACCTGAAGGGCGGCGGCTGGTATGCGGATGGCTATAGTTCAACCGCCCCTGCCGCCAAGAGCTGTCCCAAAACCGACTCCTGTCCGGCCAAGGCCCCAGCCGATTCCGGCGGCGCCACGGACAAGAAATCTTCCCCCTCTCCCTCCTGTGGTCAGGGGGCATGCTGCAACGCGTAGCAAGCCTCCCTTCCCGTTAAGTAAGGATCAAGGGACGGCCTGGCCGTCCCTTGATCCCAGAAGTTAATTGCACAAGCTCGGCAGGGGCGGAGTTTTTCTCTGCTCGGCCAAACGCTCTTCCTCACTGCATGGCGAATGACCATTGTTGTCCAAGCGTTCATTCCGCAGCTCTGTACCCCATCCCCCCCCAAGGACTTTCCTGCAGTCCATCCTTCCTTCCATACCCGATCGTTCACCGTGCCAAAATCGGCAGAGGTAGCCCCTTAGCTAACGGGCGGCGTTGCCCACGGAGTCTCCCTCGCGGTTCTTTACGGTAAGCAAAGAAGAGGCACATCGCAAAAAGTCGTGAAGCTGACCATCTGCCAATGCTGTTTCCATGTGGTACGGGGCGTGTCAGCGGTGGTTGAACGGTTTTTGCGAAACCGGCAAAGCAAATTAGGCTGCTGAATGGATGGGGGCAGGGGTGAGGGCGGTGAGGCAGTGGTTGACGACATCGTCAACTCGTCCTCTCTTGTTGGCCAGGATGTTGATGCCGTATGCGTTGAGATACTGGCGTGAAGACTCGTCAATGCCGCCGCAGATCAAGGTGTCGACCTTGAGATCGGCCAAGCGTCTGGCCTTGCCGCTGGACAGCTGTTCCTTGATGGTCTCGGTATGTTGATCGGTGACCGCGCTGTCAGAGGTGGTAATCAGCATAAACTCCTGCGCACAGTCAAAACGGGGCGAGATTCTGCTGCCGAAGAGGGCAATCGCTGTAGTCATCATGTGGTGGTCGCTCCCATGAGAAGGGTGGGATGCTTTTTTCTTTTCATTTACGTGCGACGAAGCGAGCTACTCCCGTTGGATACTGCAACTGGGGTGCCATGGCATTGTATTTTGATCCCTAAACGGGCCAAGAGAGGGGCGGTGCCGGAGAAGCGGGGGCGGGCGGGCTGGGGTGAGGCAGGTGTGCGCGGAGGGGATGGCGTCGGCAGGTGATGGGGGGGTGCAAAGGGTGCGTTGCAAATGTGCAATCATGCAACCTGCAATGTTGCACAATTGCAATCATCGGTTCAGAGGAGGGGGTTAATGGCCCCCCTCTTTTTCGTTGGGGTAGTGAATTCCGTAGCGCTTCATCTTGCGCCAGAGGGTGGTCTTTTCAATCCCGAGATACTCGGCGGTTACCACCCGACAGCCGTTGAATTTCTTCAGGGCATCCAGGATAACGGCGGCCTCGGCGTTGACCAGCGGCGCCGTGGTCAGCCCCTTCTGTTCGTTGATGATCGCGGCCAGGCAGTCCACGAATTCGGCGGGCAGGTGCTCCGGGGTGATCACCGGGCCATGGCAGACGACGAAACAGTACTCGATGATATTCTCCAACTCCCTGATGTTCCCTGGGAAGTCATATTTCATGAGCATGGTCATTACCCCCGGAGTCACTGACTCGATATCCTTCTCCTTGAGGGCATTAAATTTGGTCAGGAAGTGATCGACCAGCAGAGGGATGTCTTCCTTGCGGGCACACAAAGGGGGGATAACGATCTTGATGACATTCAAGCGGAAGAACAGGTCATCCCGGAAATGGCCGCAGGCCACCAGTTCGGTGAGACTTTTGTTGGTGGCGGCCACCACCCGGGCATCGCTTTTTTCGGTGGTGGTACCGCCCAACGGTTCGTACTCCTTTTCCTGCAGCACCCGCAGGAGCCGCAGTTGCAAGGCCGGCGAGATGTCGCCGATCTCATCAAGAAAAATGGTCCCCCGCTCAGCCAGGGCGAAGCGACCTTTCTTGTCCTTTTTTGCGTCGCTGAAGGCCCCTTTCTTGTAGCCAAAGAGTTCCGATTCCAGCAGGGTGTCAGGCAGGGCCGCGCAATTTAAGGCAATAAACTTGCCCTTACGATTGCTCAAGGCGTGGATTGCCTTGGCGAACAACTCCTTGCCCGAGCCGCTGGGGCCTTCGATGAGCACGGTGCTGTTGCTGGTGGCGATATCCGGCAGGGCGGCCAGGATCTGATGGATCTTATGGTTTTTACTGATAATGTCTTCGAAGATGTACTGCTTGGTCAGCTCCTTGCGCAGGTTGTCGATGGTGGACATATCACGGAAGGTGGAGACCCCGCCGATGATATTTCCCGTTTCATCCCGGAGCACCGAGGTCGAGACGCTGATGGGGACCTTGCAGTCCCTGGCGTTCAGGATGTTGATGCGGAGGTTGATGACCTCCTTGCCGCTATTGATGGACTGTTTGATGGCGCAGGTGGTCTGGCAGATATTGGCCCGGAAGATGTCGAAACACTTTTGGCCAATGGCCTCCTCTCTGCTGACGCCGGTGATCTTCTCCGCGGAGCGGTTAAATGATGTGATATTGAGCTCTTGATCCACCGTGAACACCCCGTCGGCAATTGAGTCGAGGATCTTGTCGCTGAACTTGTCGAGGGCATGTGCTTTGGCCATGGCAGTGATACTCCTGTCCGGGGTCTTGGTTTGCTGCAACTCTCAATCACTTCGCTCGATAAGAAATATGCTGCAAAATTGATGGACTCGCAAAAAGTCCAAAAACTCGCCATCCGCCGACACAACATCAAGAAGTTATGGAGGGTGCCGGCGTCGGTTGAGCGGTTTTTGCGAAACCGACAAAATTAAACGGTTGGCCCAGCCGGTTCCTGCTGGTCCTCCGTGATTGACAGCGCTTCAGGAGGTTTTCTGGGTGGTCAATCGGATACAGTATATAGTAGGCCTTGATGATTACACAAATAAAAAGATTTTTTAGTTTTTTCAATATGATAGCTTTGCTGGCCGGGTTGTTATGGCGGGGAGCAAAAACAGTTTGTGTCCCCCCTTGGGCGCGCCCAAACCCATGGTTCCCTCTGCGAGTGCTTGCTCGCCAAAATGGATGGCATCATACTTGCTGTACTATCTAGCTAAGAGCAAGAGCGAGGGTGAGTTTTCAAACAAGCGGTTTTGTGGGTGATATGGGTAATCCCGAGGCAGAA
>CAYSFY010000021.1:26431-29788 GCA_964430285.1 uncultured Desulfobulbia bacterium | reverse complement strand
AGACGGCATTGTGTATCGTGATGTCAATGTTCTATTTCGCCATGTTGGCCTATCCCTTCGGCGTCGCCATGGAGGGGTATGTGTGGCAGAAAGCGGTAATCGCCGGGGTCATCTTTTTTGCCATCTCCATCCCGGCCTGGATCGTCAACCTGAAGCGGGAGTTCTATAGCGTTGAGCAGGTCGAGGGTGCCGCTGAGGCGATGCATGCCGGTGCGGTTGATCTCTCCCGCCCTGAAAACGCCATGAAGCCGACAATGATCGGTGAAGTGGCCAAGATGCAGAAGTGGTTGACGGTTGACGATGTCGCCCAGATCCTTTTCTGCCAGGAGGCCGAAGACAACGCCAAGTTCGGCCAGATTGCCATCAAACGCAACTATCTGAGCCGCGAGCAGGTCGATGAACTCTTGTCCATGCTCAACGGTTATCGCACCAGCGAGCAGCCGCAAGAGGCGAAGTGACCAAGCAGATGAGAGTGGGGGAGGAGGCAGGCAATGAAAAGTTGACCTGCCTCTGTTGTTTTTAGGGGCCGCTTTGCAACACTTGGGGAGTGAGGACTCTCCCTTTCGGCTCCTGATCACGTTTTGGCTAGCTGGAATGTAGGTTTTGTCGGTTTCGTAAAAAGCGCTCAACCGATGCTGGCATACTTTGCTACCTGTTGATATTGTGTGTGTAGGCGGAAGGCGAGGTTAGCCATTTTTTGCGAGACCATCAGTTGTTGATCTGACAACGGTTTAGGAGGCAACGATGAAGACGAGAACCGCTATAACTTTTGGGATCACTGTTTTCTGGATAACCTTGATCTTGGTATCTGGGGCGCGAGCCATCGAGAATAGCGACTGTCTGGAGTGCCATGGGGATTCGTCGCTGACCCGAACCGCCTCCCAGGGTACCAACGACTCTCTGTTTGTGGATCAGAAAGGCTTTCAGTATTCGGTTCACAATCTTAATGGCATCAGTTGTGTGGATTGTCATGTCGAGATCACTACTCTGGAGATGGACAACGAGGTCCCCCACGGGCTGGCCTTGGCCCCGGTGGAGTGCGGGGGGTGTCATGAGGCCGAAGCGGCCGCCTACCGCCAAGGGATACACCAGCAGGCCAGCAGCAAGGGGATGACCATCCAATGTTATGCCTGCCATGGCTATCACAACGTGGTCAGTGGCGAAAATCTGCCGGTGCTGGAGCGGGAGAATAGGTCCTGCCTGAAGTGCCATGAGCCCAACAGGTACCATAACTGGTTGCCCCAGAAGGAGACCCATTTCTCCTTTGTCCAGTGCACGGTCTGCCATGCACCGGACGCACCGCACCACATCCACCTGCGCTTTTACGACTTGGCCCAAAAGGAGTTCCTGCGGCCGGAGGCGATCTTTGCCGCCCTTGGTACCGACAGCAAGGGGTTTCTGCCCATGTTCAACACCGACGCCAAGGCCGACGAACTCAATCGCGAGGAATTCGAGAACATGGTCTTCGTCTTGAGCCGCCGGGGGATCCATGTCGCGTTTCATGCCGAGTTGCTCTCCGAGCAGGACCCGGTGGTCCATCAGGTAACCAGGGTTTCGGCCCAGCGGGCGTGCGAGGAGTGCCATGCCCCGGAGTCACAATTCTTTGCCTCGGTCTCCATCTTCTTTGTGGATCAGGATGGCGAGGGGCATCAGGTCAAGGTCGATCGTAAGGTGTTGGAGTCCTACAGTGTCAACAATTTCTATCTGCCGGGCGGGTCACGGATGCGTCAGCTTGATCTGGTGGGGATCGTCGTGGTCTTGGCGGCTGGGGCCGGGGTCCTGCTGCACCTGTTGGGCAGGGTGGTGACGGCACCGTTACGGAGAAGGCGCCGGGGCAACCCGGATACCAATGAACAATAACCGGAGAGAGGTCTGCCATGGAATTCTTCAATAGCACGATGCTGGTTGAGCAGGAGAAGACGAGTGTGCCCGCTGTGGACCACCCGCCGAGAAAAGAGGTTGAAGGGAGGCACAAGATGGTCTATATCCACCATGCGCCGATCAGGGTCTGGCATTGGGTGAACGCCGCCGCCTTTATCTTTTTGTTGGTGACCGGGGCCCAGATCCGTTTTGCCGGTCAGATTGATATGTTCCCCCTGGAAGAGGCAATTCATCTCCACAACTATGTCGGCTTCATGGTGATCTCCAATTACGGGCTGTGGTTGTTGTACTGCCTCGGTTCCGGACAAATCCGCCTGTATATCCCCACTGCCAGGCACATCTTCCACAGGATCAAGGCCCAAGTCATCTATTACGCCTACGGCATCTTCCGGGGAGACAAGAACCCCCATGTGGTCACAGCGGAGGAGAAGTTCAATGTCATGCAGCAGCAGACCTATGCCGTGCTGATGATGGTGCTGGTGCCCCTGCAGATCGTCAGCGGACTCTTTTTGTGGGAGATCAAACGGTTTGAAAATTACATCCAGTTCTTGGGCGGGGTGCGGATTGTCAATCTGATCCACGTGGTGCTGTTCTTTTTCTTTGCCGCCTTCATGATTGGCCACGTCTATCTGGCAACCCTGGGCCACAGCCCGCTTGCCCACATCAAGGCCATGTTCACGGGGTATGAAGAGACATGATGGAACGCGGTTGCCCAGCTGAAGCGGCAAGGTTTGTGGTGTTGGCGAGATTGGTGATCAAAGGGACCAGGGGGCGGGGCAGCGCTGGGTGGTGTCCATGAACAAGGTCCTGGTGACCGGAGGCGGCGGTTTTGTCGGGCTGGCCGTGGTCAAACGGCTGGTGGCCTTGAATCGCGAGGTCGTGGTGGTGGGCCGGCACCGTTACCCCGAGGTCGAGCGTTTGGGGGTACGGACCCTGGTGGGTGATATCCGCGACGGTCAGTTCCTGCTGCGGGCCGCCCGGGGGTGTGACACGGTCTTTCACGTGGCTGCCAAGGCCGGGATCTGGGGGGGGCGAGAGACCTATTTCGCCATCAATTTGACCGGCACGGAACAGGTCATCGCCGCCTGCCGGGAGAACGGGGTGGGGGTCCTGGTCCACACCAGCACCCCCAGTGTGGTCTTTGGGAATCACGATCAGGCCGGCGTTGATGAGAGCACGCCCTATCCCAAGCGCTTTCTCTGCCCATACGCCGCCAGCAAGGCCCAAGCAGAACAGCGGGTGCTGGCTGCCAATGGCGAGGGGTTGAAGACCGTGGCCCTGCGGCCGCACCTGGTGTGGGGACCCGGCGACACCAACCTGATCCCGCGGCTTCTGGAGCGGGGCCGCAAGGGGGTGCTGAAGCAGGTGGGTGATGGCGCCAATCTGGTGGATATCGTCTATATCGACAACGTGGTGGATGCCCATCTGCTGGCGGCGGAGAATCTTGGGACCACGGCCACGGCAGCGGGCAAGGCC
>CAYSFY010000021.1:24056-26421 GCA_964430285.1 uncultured Desulfobulbia bacterium | reverse complement strand
CTCCCAGGGTGAGCCGGTGCGCCTCTGGGCCTGGATCAATGGCCTGTTCGCCGAAATGGGCATCCCGCCGGTGAGCAAGCAGGTCTCCTTTGCCAAGGCCTATTGGGCCGGGGCGGTGATGGAGTGCGTCTACCGGGCCATGGCCATCGAGCGCGAACCGTTGATGACCCGCTTCCTGGCCCTGCAACTCGCCAAGGCCCACTGGTTCTCCCTGGCCGCGGCCCGCAGGGACCTGGGCTATGAGCCTAAGGTCTCTACTGACGAAGGGGTGCGGCGGCTGGTGGCCTGGCTGTCAGCTGGGGGGGGCGTCAAGTAAGGGCCTTCTTCAAGGCGGCGATGTGGACCTCGCCGGCGTAGTGCAGGGAGCTGTGGCCCGAGATGGGGTCAAAGGCGCTGGGGTCGGCGATGCACAGGTACTGGACCTCCCGGGCGATGGTGGGATAGGCGGCTTCGGGGGTCAGCCCGATGATGGTGTGGGCGGCCTCCCAGGTGGCTCCGCAGGAGGCCCCTCGGGTGACCTTGACGGCGGTGATCCGCCCCTCTTGGACCTCCACCTCGAACTCCGGCACCCCGAACTGTTCGCCATAGGCCCCGAGCTTGTCGCTCTTGCCCAGCCCGCAACAGGTAAAGGGGGTGATGGCCTGGTCGAGCTTACACCCCGAGGCGACCATGGGGATCCCCTTCTCTTGGCAGACCTTGGCCAGGTAGTGACCAAGGTCCGGGTGTTTGAAGAAACAGAGGACCAGGTCGGCGTCAAAGTCAGTGGTGATATACTCCTCCGGGTCGTCGATGAACCCGGGCAGGGGTTCGGTGATGTTGATGATGGCGGTGATGGCGATCTCTTTGCCGTAGCGTCTGATGCCGGCAATCTTCTTCTGGCCTGAGCCTCGGTACTCAAAGACCACGATGCGGGTCGGTGTCCTCTCGCTCATCCTCTCTCCTCCCTCTCCTTCAAACCGCAAGCCTAAGGATCTCTTCAATGGTGGTCTGGTCGTACTGCTCAAGGCGCCAGAGCTTGGCCTGGGTCAGGCTGTGACCGGCCAGCTGCGGAATGGTCTCTGCCGGGATGGCCAGGCCGGCTAGGGTGGTGGGGCAGCCAATGGTTGCGAACCAATCCGCGAGCCGGGCAATGCCGGCCATGGCCCTCTCCTCGCAACTCCCTTGGTTGATCAGCAACACCCGCTCCGCCAACTGGGCGATCTTGCGCGGCTCGCGGCCAGCGGCCCAGCGTAGCCAGGCCGGGATCACCACCGCCAGCCCGGCGCCGTGGGGGACGTCGTGGAGGGCGCTCATGGAGTGCTCGATCATGTGCATGGGGAAGCCCACCTGGCCCAGGCCGGCGGCGGTCCAGCCGTTTAAGGCCATGGTGGCGCACCACATCAGGTTGGCCCTGGCTGAGTAGTTGTTAGGATCGGCCAGGGCCTGGTCGCACCCCTCCATCAGGTTGATGATCAGCCCTTCGATGAAGCGGTCCTGGACCGGGGTGTGGGGGTCTTGGGCCGTGCAGTAGAACTCCAGGGTATGGGCGATGGCATCCACCGCGCCATAGGCGGTGTAGTCAGGGGGCACCGAGAAGGTGACCGTGGGGTCGAGGATCGAGACCTTGGGGCAGAGCCGTTTGTTGCCGATCCCGAGTTTGAGCAGGGTCTCGTCGTTGGTGATCACCATGCCGCCGTTCATCTCGGAGCCGGAGGCGGCCAAGGTGAGAACCGTGCACAGCGGCAGCGGTTCGGTGATCCCGGCCTTGCCCTTGAAGAACTTCCACACGTCGTGGGCCACCACGCTACCCGCGGCAATGGCCTTGGCCTCGTCAATGACGCTGCCCCCCCCGGCCGCCACGATCACCTCCACCCCATGCCTCTTGCACAGCCCGATCCCCTCGCGGACATGGCTCACCACCGGATTGGCCTTGACCCCGCCGTGCTCAATCACGGTGATGCCGCTGGCGTCCAGGGATTGGCGGATCTGGCCATGGAGACCGCTTCGCTTCAGGCTCTCCCGGCCATAGACCAGCAGGGCTTTTTGGCCGAAGGCCCTGGCCTCGGGCCCGATCTTGGCGATGGTGTCGCGGCCAAAGAGGATCTTGGTGGGGTTCTCTAACACAAAATTTCGCATGATCGCCTGGTTCCCCGAACCGTATCTGCGTCCCCACGCTCCAGCGCGGGGGCTTCACCTACGGACGCTTCCGCGTCCATCAGCCTTCAATCGTTAGCCTTTTACCCTGCCCAGCTACTCGCCATAGGCCCGGCACAGGGCGATATACTCCGCCACCGTGATCTGGTCTGCCCGGCGGGCGGGTTCGATGCCGGCCTGTTGCAGGTGGCGGCCGATGGTCTCCTTGTCGCTGGTCTTGACGGCGGCGCTG
>CAYSFY010000021.1:13837-24046 GCA_964430285.1 uncultured Desulfobulbia bacterium | reverse complement strand
ACCATGGACCGTTTGCCCGCCAACGATGTGAGTGCGGCGCTGGCCAGGGCGTTGACAATGGTCTTGCGGCGTTGTTGGAAGGCCCCCTTGACCAGGGCCTTGAGCAGGGGCGGTGAAAACCCCTGGAGCCCGCGCACTGCCTCCGGCACCGGCAGGAAGGTGATGCGTACCACCATGGAGTCCACCTTGGGCCGGGGATGGAACTGCTCCGGGCCGATCTTGATCAACCCCTTGATCGAGGCGCAGGAGCCCAGGAGCACCGACAGCACCCCGTAGGCCTTGGTGCGGGGCTGGGCCACCAGCCGTTCGGCCACCTCTTTTTGCAGCATGAGCACGGCGGAGGCGATGTGCTCCTTCTCCTCAATCAGCTTGAACAGCAGCGGGTTGGAGATGGAGTAGGGGAGATTGGCGATGATCCGGATCGGGCCGCCACTCTCCGCCGCCAAGCGGCTGAAGTCCGTCTTCAGCAGGTCTTCATGGTACAGGGTGACATTGGCGGGCAGGGTGTTCTCCTCCTCATGCCACTTGACGATCCCTGAGTCGATCTCGATGCCGATCACCCGTTTCACCCGGCGGGCCAGGGGGATGGTCAAGGAGCCCAGGCCTACCCCGAACTCGACGATGGTCTCCTCCGCTCCCGGGGCTGCCCGGTCGAGAATGGTCTCCACGACCTGCTCGTTGACCAGGAAATTTTGGCCAAAGCGCTTGCTGGGGGCCAGTTGGCGGTCCTTGAGGATGGTCTTGATGCTCTCTCTGGTTGGCATGGGTTAGTTGGCACCGGTAGGGTCGGGGGATTACCCGCAGGTGGGCTGCCAGCGCGTTTTCTGGCGTTGGCTAAAGAAACGGAAGCTGATGATGTAGGTGAAGATGGAGAAGGGGGCGGCCAGCACCGCCCCACCCAGGCACATGACAATGATGGCGTCGATGCCGAGACTGGAGAGGGCGGTAAAGGTCGCTTGGTAGCCGGCGCCGGAGAGGACAATGTCCAGTACCGCCTTGATCCGTTCCCATGTCAGATCGTAGGGGGTCAGGGCCGAGCCGATGAGCCAGGAGAGGTAGTACTGGGGGAAGTAGGTCAGCGGGTTGCAGACCAGGAAACTGGCGAGAAAGGCACCAATGAGGTTGGCGCGCAACAGCGGTGCGATCACCAGGGTGGCCACGGTGTGCAGGGGCAGGGTCGGGGTAATGCCGATAAAGGTGCCCAGGGCCACGCCGCGGGCGATGCTCTTGGGGTCGCCCTTGAGTCTGAGAAAGCGCAGTTTGTAGAAACGGAGGGTGCGCTGGAGTTTGTTCATTGCAGTATCGGGGTTCTGGAGTAGGCGTCCATGGTGTAGTCAAGGGTCTTGTTGTTCTCGAACTGGAGCGAGCCGGCTAGGGCGATCATGGCGGCGTTGTCGGTGCAGAACTCGGTGGGGGTCAGGAACAGGTCAAGCCCCCGCAGCCGGCACTGCTCGCTAAAGAGCGCCCGCAGCCGGGGGTTGGCCGCCACGCCGCCGGCCACCACCAGGGTATTGACCCCCTGGCCCAGGGCGGCGCGGATGGCCTTGGTCACCAGCACCTCGGCCACGGCTTCCTGGAACGAGGCGCAGATGTCGGGGATGGCAAGCTCATGCCCGCGTTTACGGCAGTCGGCCACATGATTGGCCACCGAGGTCTTGACCCCGCTGAAGGAGAAGTCCAGGCTCTCCGCATCGAGCCAGGCCCGGGGGAAGGCGATGGCGGCGGGGTTGCCGTCCGCGGCCAAGCGGCTGATCACCGGACCACCGGGGTAGGGGAGGCCCAGGAGTTTGGCCGCCTTGTCAAAGGCCTCGCCGGCGGCGTCGTCCCGGGAGCGGCCCAGGAGTTGGTAGTCAAAGGCCGAGGAGACTCGGAAGATACTGGTGTGGCCGCCCGAGGCAATGAGGGCGACAAAGGGGAACTTGGGCTTGCGCTCCCCCAGGAAGACGGAGAGCAGGTGGCCGCTCAGGTGGTCCACCCCCACGTAGGGGATCTGCTTGACCAGGGAGATGGCCTTGACAAAGGAGAGCCCAATCAGCAGGGCGCCCACCAGGCCTGGGCCTTGGGTCACCGCCATGCCGTCCAGCTGGTCCAAGGTCACCCCGGCCTCATCCAGGGCCGCCTGGACCACGGGGTAGATATTCTGCAGGTGCTGTCTTGATGCCAGCTCCGGGACCACCCCGCCGTAGAGACGGTGGATCGCGATCTGGGAGTTGATGACATTGGCCGTTAGCCGGCCATGGTCCAGCACGGCGGCGGCGGTCTCGTCACAGGAGCTTTCAACGCCGAGGATGATCACGATTTTTCCTGCATCAAGGGAGTGTGGGAGTTCAGGGAAAGGTGCTTCCGCAAACAGTCAGACATCGTTGTCCGCCATCCGCGGGTAGGAGCCCAGCCACTGGAAGCTGGCGCAGCTCTCCCGGAGCTGGGCACAGGCGCTGTCGATTTCCGGGTCATCCTTGTGGCCGACAAAATCGATGAAGAACATGTACTTGCCGGCCTCGCCCTTTACCGGCCGCGATTCGATCTTGGTCAGGTTGATCCCCTGGTCGGCCATGATGTTCAGGGTGTGGTAGAGGGCGCCGATCAACAGGAAGCGGGTGGTGTTGCCCCGGTAGTCCTCAATGCCCCGGGCCACCACTTGTAGGTCATAGGTCTTGATGGCCAGTTCGCTGGCCACTGCCCCTAGGGTGTGGTCCTGGTGGGCCATCTGGGCCGCGGTGCCGGTGCTGAATACGCCCTGGGTCGGGATCTCGGGGAGGTTCTTGCGCAGCCACTCCCGGCACTGGGCCAGGGGTTGCGAGTGGCTCACCACCTGCTTGATGTCCTCGATGTTGCCGCTGTAGTTGACCAGGTTGTGCTTGATGGCCAGATTGACCTCGCCGCAGATCTTGACCCGGTACTTGATGAAGGCGTCCAGGGCCGAGGTCACCGAGCCCTCAATGGAGTTCTCCACCGGCACGATGCCGTAGCGGACGCGGCCATGCTCCACATCGTGGAAGATCTCCTCGATGGTGGGCATGGGGATGAACCGGGCGGAGTGGCCGAAGTACTTGACCGCGGCCAGGTGGGAGAAGGTGGCCTCGGGCCCCAGGTACCCCACCTCCACCTGCTTCTGGGAGAGGCGGCAGGTGGTGATGATTTCCCGGAAGATGCTGACCATGGACTGTTCCGGGAACTCGCCCTTGTTCGCGGCCTTTAGGCGCTCGAAGATCTGGCGCTCCCGCAGCGGGTCCCATTTGGCCCGGTTCTCCTGGCTCTTCAGGCGGCCAATCTCTTTGGCACAGCCCAACCGCTCTTTTAGTAGCTGGAGGAACTGGTCGTCAATGGCGTCGATCCTCTCCCGTACCTTGAGCAGGGCCTGGCCTGGGGTCTCGTCGTGTGTCATGGCTTGTCCTTATGCCTGTGAATGGCGGATCTCTGTTGGACCTGTTGTGAGTCCATATCGATGAATGGCTGACAGAGTAGCGTGGCAGCGGGCGAATGTCAAATCGCAAAAGCGGGAGGAAGAGAGGTTTCCGCGATTCCCCAAAGAAATATAGCGGCGACCCTTTCAAGAGAAGAGCGAGTGTAGTCAAGATAAGGTAATATGGGATCAGAGAAATTCAAGCAAACGGGCCTTGGCGGCGGTGTCGGCCAGACCCGTGCATCCGTATGATCATCAGAGAGGGAAGGGATAGATATGAAACTTTGGGTAACCCCGCAAGGCGACCGCTGGCTGTGTGAAGAGTGCAGGCCTGAATTCGAGGAACAGATCACCACGGAGCAGTGGCGAGTAGCCTTTGAGAAGTTTGAACCGATGCTGCGCTGTGCCCATTGCAAGCACGGTGATGTGGAGGTCTGGGACTGAGCCGTGGCGGACTGGAAATTTTGTGCAACAGAGGAGAGAGGCGATGTCCATGTTGACTCTCTCCATCAACAATAGCCCCAACGTACGGGAGGTACGCGAATGATGAAGAGGATGATGCTGGCGATGGCGGTGTTGGCACTATCGTCCGTGGCCCAGGCGGCGGACGGGGTCCCCTGGCTCGGCCTGAAGGCGGGATATGCCAAGGCCAAGCAGGAGAAGAAGCCCCTGCTGGTCGACTACTACTTTGGCAAGGGGTGTCCCCGCTGCGAGAAGTTGGATGAGGAAGAGTACGCAAAGCCGGAGATCATTAAAAAGATTACGGATGACTTTATCCCCGTCCGCGTGGACTTGACCAAGAAGCTGACCGAGGAGGAAGAGCAACTGGGCGAGAAGTACGACTACAAAAAGGATTGCCTGCTCCTGTTCCTCGACTCGGAAGGGAATATCCTCAAGGACACCGAGGGCAAACACCTGATGTGCGCCACCATGATCGATCCTGAACAGTTTATTCAGTATCTGGATAAGGTCAAGAAAGCGCTGGCGAGCAAGGCTAAACAGTGATTGGCGGGTGGAGAGGGCTTCGTTGTCTGCCGTGACTGCGGTCTCCCCCGTCCGGTCTGATCGGACCCGGCGCTAGCGGTGAACCGGAAGGGGGGGGGCTGGGCAGCGCGGAGCACCGTCTACGGCATCTTCAGCCAGAAGCCGATACCCGGCCCCAGCGTCTTGCCTGCGGCGGCAAAGTCGAGGAACCCCTTGCCGGCGATGTAGTTGGCCAGGGCGTTGTTGCCCTGGGCATCCAGGGCCGGGGAGTAATAATACCACCGGGACTGGGCCTGGTCCCAGGTCCAGAGGGAGGCAAAGTTCGGCGTGATCACCCCCGGGGTGGTTTGCGGTCCCATGGCCGCATTGATCTGGCTCGGCGTCAAGGGGTCCGCCGTTGACACCAGGTTCCAACCGGGGTGGAGGAGGTCTGGGAGGGAAGCGGCGGTGATGGCGCTCCCGCTGGGCAAGGGCAGGGAGAAGGTGGTTGCGGCATTGAGCCAGAAGCCCGCGCCGCCCTCAATGGACGACAGTACCGAAAATCCTTTGCTCGCGGCATAGCCAGCCCCGCCGTCAGCCAGCAGCGGGCTGTAGAAGGCCCAGTTCCCCAGGGAAGAGACCCATTTCCAGATGGAGACCACCTGGCCGGCATTGCCAAAGGTCGCGTTCACCGGGATGGGGGTGCCCTGGGAGTTGCCGCTCAGGTTCCAGCCTGCGGTAAATTGGGTGATGGTCGGCTGAAGGTCCAGATCGATGGGGATCGAGGAGTGGAAGCGCAGTTGTCCGAACAGCGCCGCTGCCGCGCCTTCACAGTGTTGCTCGAAATTGACGGCCAAGCTCTTCACCCCACCCTCAGCGTCGTAGGTGGCTTCCAGGACATCGAAACGGCCGCTGACCTCACTGCATCCTGCCCCGTTGCCCCAAAAGTCCAGGCCTGGCGTGCCCTGCGAGGCAATGGCCGCCCGCACGGCATTTTCGTAACTCCCGACCTGCAGGGGGGCGTCGGTGGCGGGGCGTAGCCACAAGTTCCAATTGCTTGCCCCGTTGATCGAGGCGGCGGTAACGGTCACCAGGGGCGGCGACCAGGGGGCGGCGACAGCTGCCTGGAGCGTGTAGCCGCTATCCGCGCTGATGAAGGCCTTTCCCTCGCCTACAAGGTAATCCCCGGACTGACCGGAATAATAGATGAGATCCCCGCTGGGCACCCCTGCCATGGTGGTGACCGCGAACTGGGCGCTCACGGTGCCCACGGTCAGCACGGTCTTGGTGGTCTGTCCCCAGTTGGGGCCGGCTTGCTGGCGCACGGCCACCCAGTCGCCCGGGTTTATGGTCCCCGGTGTCGAGGTGAAGGGAGCGGAGTTGATGCTGTACTCCCCCTGGGCTACCTGAATGGGAAGCGCATTGTCGAAACCGGTGATCTGAACAGAGGCGGAGGTCTCGACAGCCCCGGGCACCACCTGGGCGGTGATTGGGGCGAAGCTGAAGGGGTCGGGGGTTGAGTCTGGGAGGATAACGTTGTAGGAAGAGAGCGTGAAGAGACTCTTTTCCTGTACGCCATTGTCCAAGGACAAGAGTTCTGATTTGACCAAACCCACGTCCTTGACCAACCACAGAGTTTGCGCTTGCGTCGAACTCATGAAGCCGTCGGCACCGTACCCGGATATGGTCAACTCCTGTTCGACCCGGAGCGCGGTGAAGGTGCCGGCGGGCACGGTGGCTGTTTCGAAGGCCTCCGGGGTCGACCAGCAGGTGTAGTTGAGTGTTAGACTGCCGTATCCCGAGGCATATGCATCCACTTGGCCGCTGCTGGACACCGACTGGCCCAGGGTGGCATCCGCCCCCAGGTCCACTAACGGTGGGTAGAGCATCACGCTCATCCAGGCCGGCAAATCGGCGGTAGCGGGGTAAAAGTAGCCGGCCTCGCGCAAGCCGTTGTCATCATTGGTAAAGTAGGTGATCTCTCCTGATGACGATTCGACGGCCACCGCCAACACCCCGGTGACCAGGACGACGTTGTCGTAGGCCACGGTGCGCGTCGTTACCGTGCCGTCTTCAACGCCGGTCCAGCTGTTGCCCACGTGCAGCGGGTAGTAGGGGGCAGTAGGAAAGGCATGGGCCGTGGCAGAGAGGCAAGCAAGCCATGCCCAGGCGAGCAGGGTGATTCTTGTGGTTGTGCGCGGATAATGGTTCACGGCAGGAGTTGCTCCCCTGGTTCATTGATTTATTTGTGGATGGATCTCTTCTGGACACTCGGGAGTCTTCTGCCCTGATGGTTGCGGCGACTCGTGGGGCCACTCCCTGGTATCGATTGTTGACAGGACGTCATGGAAGAAAAGGACCTGTTAAGGGACGATACTACCTGATACCCATCTTTCACCTGGAACACTTCAGCGGCCATCACGATTTGGCTGAGTACCCTATCTGCCTGCCGTTGACAAGGGCTTTTTGCCGGGTGGTTTGTTTTTTCGTGGGTGAACAACAACACCGGTAACGTTGCAGGCTATCCATTTATAAAGGGGGCGAGGATGGCCTTGGTACGTTGCAAATTTGTTGTCTGCATTTGCTGCTGGACTCCAGGTCCATCGCCTAGCAACGGGTGCGGTGACCTGGCGGCACACGCCCAATGAGACGAGTCGCCAAGGGTCGGGCAGTTGTGAAAAAGTCACCCCTGCCCGCCGTTTTTATATTCCTGTCTTGCAATCGGCGCGATAATATTCTAAACATCATCGGTATTGGCATGGCGATTGTATCGGTTGCCGCGCCGGTTGGTGGTGGTCCCTTCCATGAGCGGCGGGCATGCCCACGGGTGTGACGTTGTGGGGGCGGGCTCGTTGCTGGGGGGAGAGAGGATTTGGCAGGGGCACCAAGTGATCGCGTCATACCCGGCGCTCTCCCCTGCGAGGGGATCAGGGAAGCAAACAATTTAACGGTGCAAGGCAATGAAAGTCAAAAATTGGATTCACAAGCAGCCGATTACAGTCAACCGCATGGCCTTGCTGCAAGAGGCCGTCCACCTGATGAAGCAGCACAATATCCGCCACCTGCCGGTGGTGGACGATGACGGCGATCTGGTCGGTTTTGTTACCGAGAGCGATCTTCGGCAGTTTTCCTTCCCCTCCATGATCGAGGAGATCCCGGTCCATCAGGTGATGGTCACCAACCCGCGCACCATCGACGCCAACTCCAGTATCGAGGAGGCGGCCCGCATCATCCATGACAAGAAGATCGGCGGCCTACCGGTGTTGGACAACGGCCGGCTGGTGGGGGTGATCACCGCCTCGGACCTGCTCTCCGCCTTTATCGAGGTCATGGGTCTGCTTAAGTCCACCACCAGGGTCGATGTCCTGGTCAACGAGGAGAAGGGGGGGCTGGAGATGGTGACCAAGATTATCAAGGCCCATGACTGCGATATCGTCAACGTGGCCATGGACAGCACCGAGGGCAAAAAGAAGGTCTACTACTTCCGGCTGGAGCACTGCGATGGCGAGAGCCTGGCCAAGGAGCTGGAGGCGGCCGGCCATCAGGTGCTGTCGGTGATGGATTGACGGACGGAAGGCGGTAAGGCGCACGACAAGGGGAATGGGTACCGGGCGGCCCGGCGGGTCGCCCCCACGGGCAACATGGCAAATTAAGGTGAGCGAGATGAGCGGATTCAAGGTCAAGAAGACATACGAGGAGATCAACGCCCGCATCAAGGCCGGCGAGGCGGTGGTGGTGACTGCCGAGGAGATGGTGCATATCGTCCGTCAGGAGGGCAAGATCAAGGCCGCGGCCAGGGTCGACGTGGTGACCACCGGCACCTTCTCACCCATGTGCTCCTCCGGGGTGATCTTCAACTTTGGCCATGCCACCCCCACCCTGAAGGCCTCCAAGGTCCTGCTCAACAACGTGCCGGCCTACGCCGGACTGGCGGCGGTGGATGCCTATATCGGCGCCACCGAGTCCACCGAGGACGACCCCCTAAACAAGGTCTTCCCCGGCGAGTTCCGTTATGGCGGCGGTCATGTCATCGAGGATCTGGTGGCCGGCCGCAAGGTCCTGCTCCAGGCCACCGGTTACGGCACCGACTGCTACCCCAACAAGTCCTTGGAAAAGGAGATCACCCTGGAGGACCTCCCCTCGGCCATGCTCTTTAATCCGAGAAACTGCTACCAGAACTACAACTGCGCCATCAACCTCTCGGAGAAGACCATCTACACCTACATGGGGACTCTGAAGGCCAACGGCCGCAGCGCCAACTACTGTAGCGCCGGCGAACTGAGCCCCCTGTTGAACGACCCCTTCTACAAGACCATCGGCCTGGGGACCCGCATCTTCCTGGGCGGCGGCATCGGCTATGTCACCTGGCACGGCACCCAGCACAACCCCAATGCCCTACGCTCGGAGAATGGCGTGCCGCGCCGGGCAGCGGGAACGATTATGGTCCAGGGGGACCTGAAGGGGATGTCCCCCCGTTGGTTGAAGGGGGTGAGCCTGCAGGGGTACGGCTGTTCATTGGCCGTGGGCATCGGCATCCCCATCCCCATCTTGAACGAGGAGATGGCGGCCTACACCGGGGTCTCCGACGCCGAACTCTTTACCCAGGTGGTGGACTACGGCCACGACTACGCCAACCGGGTGAACCGCAACTACGGCGAGGTCTCCTACGCCCAGATGAAGAGCGGCACCATCCAGGTCAATGGCCAGGATGTGCCCACCTCGCCGCTCTCCAGCGTGGTGCGGGCCCGGGAGATTGCCGAGACCCTCAAACAGTGGATTCTGGAGGGGAAATTCGCCATCCAACAGCCGGTGATCACGGATAAGTGATGATGGGGGCTTGTCCCCTGTTGTCCCCGTGCTGGTAGTACCCATTCCTATCCCTCCCTCCGTCATGCACGGGGGGAGGGATTTTTTTTTTGGGCGAGGAAGAGGTTCGGTATTGAGTAGCGGTAGGGTGGGCTAATGTCTCTCCAGCCCACCGGATGCTGGTGATGATGGCGATGAAAGTGTATCCATCCAGATCGGGTCCGTAATCGGTGGGCAAGGTAATCCGTGTTGCCCACCCTACGATTTTCTCTCCAGGCGAATGGCGTGGCTGAAGAGATAGGTGCAGACCGGCACCCCCAGGATCAGCCCCCAGAACTGGAAGAGCGTGCCGCCGATGGTGAGGATGATGAGCACGATCACCGGGTTGATCCGCATGCGGTTGCCGTAGATCTGCGGGTTTAAGAGGTAGGCTTCGATGAGGTGGATGGCGGTGATCAGGCCGATGGCGGCAAACATCACTTTGACCCCGGCCACCTGCAGGGCGATGAGGCAGATGGGCACCGAGCTGATGAACACCCCGGCCACGGGCACGAAGCTGAACAGGAAGACGAGCACGCACAGGAAGGCGGCGTGGCCGCCGAGGCCTAAGGCTGCGAGGCCGATGCCGGTGAGGGCGGTGTTGGCCGCCGCGATCAGGAACTGGGCCTCAAAGGCCTGGCCCAGGACCTGGCCAAAACTGCGGATGCTCTCCGCCACCTCTTCGAAGATAAAGCGCAGGCGGGTACGGCGTAGATCGAGCACGCCGGCCTCCAGTGAGGGGAGGTCAAGGACGATGAGGAAGGAGAAGAGGAGCGAGAGCAGGAAGGCCGACACCGCCGAGCCGATGCGCGAACCGAAGTGGCGTATCCCCTCCAGTACCGTGCGTACCGCCTGCTGGGTGTCACCCTCCGGACCGCCGCCCAGGCCCACCACCTGGTTTAAGACAAAGGCGGTGGTGGAGGGGAGTTCGCTGGCCCGCTGCTCCGGGTCCATGACCCGCAGGAGCAGGTCGTTGACCATGGGGTAGCGCTGGGCCA
>CAYSFY010000021.1:6718-13827 GCA_964430285.1 uncultured Desulfobulbia bacterium | reverse complement strand
ACTCATTGGCCTGTTCAACGTCATCGGCACCTACGCCGCCGGTGCGCTGGGCCATGCCCTTGACCTCGCTGTCGATGCGCTCGGTGTAGACCCCGAACTGGGCGACAAAGCTTTCGGTCTGGTCGATGACCCGGGGGGTAAGGTAGAGGATCACCGCCGTGATGACGCCGAGGAACAGGGTGCTGAACAGGACCACGCGCAGGGTGCGGCTCTGGACCCAGGGGATCAGCTGCTTGGCGCCGTTGGCTAGGATGTACGAGAAGACAAAGGTCAGAAAGATGAGCAGAAAAAAGGAGCGCAACAGATAGAGGGTGGCGAAGAAGAGCCCCCAGACAAAGACGCGGGTGAGCACCGAGAAGATCATGTCCCACGGGGCGGGCAGCCGGGTGCTCATGGGCGCCCCCTCCGCTTGCGAGGTCGGGTCGTTGCTTGGTCGTGCAGCGCGGCTCATGCCAACTCCGCCGCGCCCATGCGGCGCAACTGGGTCAAGGTGAAGACCGGGCCGTCCACGCAGACCAGGGTGGAGTCCAGGTGGCAGTGGCGGCAGACCCCGACCCCGCACTTCATGTGGCGCTCCAGGGTGGTAAGGCACTGCTCGTCGCTAAAGCCCAGGCGCACCAGTGCGGCCAGCACCGCCCGGATCATCACCGACGGCCCGCAGCAGATGCCGGTGGCCCGGGCCGGGTCAGGGTGGATTTGGTCCAGCAGGGTGGTGACCAAGCCCACCGCACCCTGCCAGCCGGGTTCCGCCAAGTCCACGGTGAGCAGACACTCGACCCCTGCCTCGTGGCGCCAGACGCGGATGTCCTCGCTAAAGGCGATGTCTTGGGGGGAGCGGCTGCCGTAGAGCAGGGTGATGGCGCCGAAATCTCGCCGGTTGTCCAGGGCGAAGTTGATCAAGGAGCGCAGCGGGGCCAGACCGATGCCGCCGGCCACAAAGACCAAATCCCGGCCCAGGCAGGCCTCCACGGGAAAGGGCCGGCCATAGGGGCCACGCAGAGCCACCAGATCGCCCACACCCATGGCGTGCATGGCCGTGGTCAGGTGCCCCGCCCGGCGCACGCTTAACTCCAGGGAGCCGGGCCGGGTCGGGGTCGAGGCGATGGAGATGGGGGCCTCGCCGTGGTGGGGGATGGAGACCATCATGAACTGGCCGGGGTGGTAAGTGAAGGCCTGGTTGCGGGCGCTATCGGTAAAGGCCAACTCAAAGGTCTTGATCTGGGCGTTCTCGGCAATCACCCGCACGATGCGGGCCTGATGGGGGAGGTAGATGTTGTCCGTGCTCTTCACAATGGTTGTCCTTGGCTGGCCATGGGCGGCGTCAGTTCTCCGCAGGCCGCGTTGATGAAACGGATGATGTCCACCCCGCCGAAGCAGATCCCGACGCAACGGCCACACCCCACGCAACTGGGCCTACCGTGCTCGCGGACATCATAGAGGAGCTTGTGCAGAAAGCGCTGCTTCACCGCCTGGGTGCGGGGATTGACCGGGTTGTGGCCGCCGACCATGCGGGTGAAGCCGCCAAAGGTGCAGGCGTCCCAGGAGCGCAAGCGCTTGCCCTCGTTTGCCGAGAGGGGCCGGTCGCTGATGGTGAAGCAGGTGCAGGTGGGGCAGAGATAGGCGCAGCCGCCGCAGTCCTGGCAGCGCAGGGAGAGGTCGGCCCAGATATCCTCGTTGATGGGGCCCGCAGCCAACCGTTTCAAGGCCTGATCCACATGGACCTGCTGCTTGAAGTGGCTCCTGGCTTCGAGAAAGGCCTGGTACTGGGCCTTGCGGTCCCGGTCATCGGCCGGATCGAAGAAGGAGCGGAAACGGGAGACGATCTCACCCCCCTGGGCGCGGCCGATCTCCACCAGGTAACGGTCCCCGAGATCGGTGAACTGGAGGTCAAAGCCGTGCTCCAGAAAGGGGCCGGAGCGGGTGGCGTTGCAGAAGCAGTTAGGGAAGGGCTGGTTACAGGCCAGGGAGATGATCACCGCCTGCCGCCGTTTGGCAAAGTATGAGGGGTCGCGCCCCTTTTTGGAGAAGATGACGTCCATGTAGAGCACGGCGGAGAGGTCGCAGGAGCGGACCCCGAAGAAGAGGGTGGGGCCTTCCTGGGTGGTCTCCGTGAAGCGGTAGCCGCCGTCATCCCCCTGCTGGTAGGTAAACAAGGTCTCCTGTTGGGGGAAGAGGAAGGGCTTGAGCGAGGCCTGGGTCTGGGCCTCCAGGTCGATGGTGGCTTGGTCGATGGAGTCGATCACCGAGAAGAGGGTGTCGCCCTGGGGGTTTTGCACCGGCGCCACCAGGCGGTACTCCTTCATCAACCGGCGCAGCAGGCCGGTGAGGTGGTCTTTTTTCAGGAGGTATGGGGTGGTCATGGGGCAAGCCTCTCCAGGCGGACGGCGCAGACCTTGAACTCCGGGCACTGGGCCTGGGGGTCGCTGGCGTCGATGGTCAAGCGGTTGATGGGGGTCTCGGCAAAGTGGAAGGTGGTGTAGACCGTGCCTGGCGGCACCTCCTCGGTCACCTGCACCCGCAGGGTGATGGCCCCCCGGCGGGAGGTCATGCGCACCATGGCCCCCGGCCTGATGGCCATGCTTGCCGCATCCACGGGGTTGACCTGGAGCAGGGCCTCGTGGCTTTCGCGGTTGAGCGAGGGGCACTTCCGGGTCATGGTGCCGGTGTGGTAGTGGTGGTAGATGCGGCCGGTGTTCAAGATCAAGGGGTAGTCGGCGTCCGGCAGCTCAGCCGCCGCCAGGTGCTCCGCCGGCATGAAGTGGCCCCGGCCCCGGGTGAAGTAGTACTTGTGCAGGAAGGGGGTGCCGGCGTGGGCGCGGTTCCAGCAGGGCCACTGCAACCCCCAGGAGGAGTCGATGCGGTCATGGAACATGCCGCCGTAGATGGGGGCGAGCAGGGCGATCTCCTCCATGATCTCGGCCGGCGTGTCATAGTGCATGGGGTAGCCCATGCGGCAGGAGAGCTCCATGATGATGGCGCTGTCCGTGCGGCAGGAGCCCACGGGCTCGATCGCCTGGCGCACCATCTGCACCCTGCGCTCGGAGTTGGTGAAGGTGCCGCGCTTCTCGGCAAAGGAGGCGGCGGGGAAGACCACATCGGCCATGGCCGCGGTCTCGGTCATGAACAGATCGGAGACCGCCAGGAACGCGAGGCCGGCCAGGGTGGCCTCCACCTTGTCCAGATGGGGGTCGCTCAACATGGGGTTCTCGCCCATGATCAGCAGGCCGCGGATCGGCCCTTGCGGCCCGGAGTGGGTCATCTGCAACAGCGTACGACCCGGGGTGCCGGAGAGGGGGGTGGACCAGGCGGCCTCGAATTTCTCGCGGAACTCCGGGTTGTCCACCCCCTGGTAGCTGGGGAACATGGCGGGCAGGGCCCCCATGTCGCAGGCCCCCTGGACGTTGTTCTGGCCCCGGAGGGGGTTGACGCCGGTGAACTCCTTTTCGATGTGGCCGGCCAGCATGGCCAGGTTGGCGATGGACTGGACATTGCTGGTGCCGCAGATGTGCTGGGTGATGCCTAAGCAGTAGCAGATCACCGCCTTCTGCGCCCGGGCGTAGGTCTGGGCTGCGGCGCTGATCTGGGCGAGCGGCACCCCGGTGATGGCGGCGGTCTCTTCCAGGTCCAGTTGATGGAGCATATCGCGCAGGGCCAGGTAGTTCTCGGTGCGCATCTCGATGAACAGGTCGTCGGCCAGATTCTCGTCCAGGATGATGCGCATCATGGCATTCAACAGTGGGATGTCGGTGCCGGGACGGATGGCCAGGTGGATATGGGCGAATTCGGCAAGCCTGGTGCGCCGGGGGTCGATGACGATGAGCTTGGCCCCCCGGTCGATGGCCGTAAACATGCGGCGGGCGATCTGGGGATGGGCCTCGGTGGTGTTGGAGCCGGAGACCACGATCACCTGGGCCTCTTCGATCTCGTTGATGGCGTTGGTCATGGCGCCGCTGCCAAAGGTGGTGGCAAGACCTGCCACCGTGGGGGCGTGTCAGAGGCGGGCGCAGTGGTCGATGTTGTTGGTCTTGAGCACCGCCCGGGTGAACTTCTGCAATAGGTAGTTCTCCTCGTTGGTGCACTTGGCCGAGGCCAGGACCCCCAACCCCTGGTTCGCGGTCCGGTCGCGGATCTCGGTGAGACGCTGGGCGGTGAAGGCCAAGGCCTCGTCCCAGGAGACCGGGGTAAGCTTGCCCTCTTTCCGCATCAGCGGCTGGGTGAGGCGTGCCGGGTGGTGGATGAACTCGTGGATGTTCCACCCCTTGACGCAGAGGTTATGGCGGGAGACCGGGTGGTTGCGGGAGGCCGTGGCGCCGGTGACCTGGCCCTCCTCTTCATGGAGGTAGAGGCCGCAACCGCAGCCGCAAAACACACAGGTGGTCAGCACGTCTTTCATGGCCAGGCCTTGGGAAGAGGGTGGATGGGGAGGAAGCGGGTTGTATTGTAAGCCGGTGGGGAGGGGTTGTCAAATGGGAAGGTAGGGCTAAGCAATTCACCGCCAAAGGGACGAATTCGCGCGGGGTGTAAAAACGTGCCATCCAACCGGCACCCATTAAAAGGGTACAGATGGGGACGGTCAATCGCGCCAGTAACGGTTGGGTCGCTGTGCGCTCTGGCTGCGCACGGGGAGAGGGGGGGGGGTTAGCATTCCATTCTCCTAATCTGCTTGGGGGGAAGGATCAGGAATAATGGCTCTCCCCTTGGCGAGTCATCCTTCCCTGTGCTCCTTAAGCCGCCGAGTAATGGGGGAAATGCGCAATCCCTGCCCCTGTGCGGCTAGTGCCAGGATAAAGCCTTGACTTCCACAAGGTGTTCGGCTACTGGTTTACTGTCAATGGCAGCTGGGCCGCATCTTTTCTAAAGGAATGGGGAGGGGCGATCAGGGGAAATCACCCCTGTGCCGCCGTCTCGCCAACCTGCCGCACTCTGCTCCGCACCCAGGCAAACCTTGAAATAGGACTAACAGTCGCCATGCCTATCCATTTTGATCTCATCATCACCGCCGATCACCCGAACCTTACTGCAAACTTCCGCCTGCTGGACGGCAGCGGCGTCCAGCTCGCCTTCCAGCAGACTGACTTTAATCATATCACCATCAGCCACCAACAGGGGCTCTTCGACCTGCGCGATTTTCTGCGCAACTACGTTGAGCCTGGCATGGAAGAGGCGGCCGTGGCGGCGGTCGGCGTCTGCATTGCCGAGGAGGTGCTGGGGAAGGAGATCTTTGAACAGCTCTGGGCGGCAAAGACCCAGCGAACGCTGCGGATCCAGTTGCCGGGCGCCGGCGAGAGCGAAGACCTCCTCGCCGCCGCCCTGGCCCGGGTGCCGTGGGAGATCGCCAGGCCGCAAGCAGGTGCCCAGACCCTGGGGGAACGCAACCTCCTGGTGCGGGTGGTCCATGGGGCGACCCCACCGGCTTCGCAGCCTTTGGAACTTGGGACAAACGAGGCACTGCGCGTGCTCTTTGTCTTTGCCGAGGCGCGGGGCTCAAAGCCCCTGGGTGCGCGCCAGGAGCGGCAAGAGTTGTTAGAGCTCTTTGCGAAGGAGATCTACCCGCGGCGCCGCATCGTGGCCCACTTCCTCACCCATGGCGTCACCCGGGAACGGCTGGAGTCCCAGATCCGGGAGAACGGCGGCTACCATGTGGTCCATTGGAGCGGCCACGGCCATAGGAATCTCCTTGAACTCTGCCGGCCGGGCGGTGCCGCTGACCGCCTCACCGGCCAGGAACTGCTTGACCTCTTCCATGACGCCGGCGGCTTTTTGCCACGGCTCTTCTTCCTCAGC
This sequence comes from uncultured Desulfobulbia bacterium, assembly GCA_964430285.1. Taxonomy (GTDB): domain Bacteria; phylum Desulfobacterota; class Desulfobulbia; order Desulfobulbales; family VMSU01; genus VMSU01. The sequence goes on along the minus strand of CAYSFY010000021.1, from coordinate 8,043 downwards.
GCCTGCCACTCCGGCGACATCCTGCGGGTACGGGACTGGAACGACTTCCTGGCCGTGGCCCAGGGCCGGGAGCCGGGGGCAAAGGGGGTGGAGACCAGGGAGCTCGATCTTACCGAGCAGCCCGGCTTCACCGGCACCGCCCATGCCCTGCTGCAAGGGGGAGTGCCGTCGGTGGTGGCCATGCGCTACGCGGTGGGCGACGACTATGCCCGCGAGTTGGCCGTGGAGTTTTACCAAGCGCTCTTGGCCCATGCCCAGCCGAAGAGTGTCGCCGCCGCCCTCACCATGGCCCGACAGGCCATGCGGGACAGCAGCAAGCTCGACTCCAGCCGCATCCATTGCTGCGACCACGCCACGCCGGTGCTCTACGGCGAGGAACACCCCGGTCTCACCCTGGCGCCGGGGCGCAGTCCGGAGCTAAATCCGCGCAGACCCCGCCTGCACCAGATCACGGAGTTGACCACAGGGGGGCATGAGTACTTTGTCGGCCGCACCTGGGAGCTGGTTGGGCTGGGGGCGGAGTTCATCGGCGCCAGCAGCGGGGACGAGGTAAAGCCGGTGGCGGTAATCACCGGCCTGGGCGGCATGGGCAAGACCGCGCTCGCCGCCGAGGCACTGGACCTGTGGGAGGGCCGCTTCGAGTGGGTGCTGCTCTATCAGGCCAAGCCCAATGCCCTGGGCTTCGATGCCACCCTGCGCGACATCCATATGGTGCTGATGAGCGAGCTAGGCCGCTACCATGACCAGGTGAAAGCCCGCCGCGCCGACGCCATCTACCGGGATGCCACTCCCGAGTTCACCGGGGGTGCGCGGCTGACGCGGCTCACTCACAATCTCCTGCGCGCCCTCCAAGACGAGCCGATCCTGATTGTGCTCGACAATTTCGAGACCAACCTCAAGCCCCAGCCCGAGCCTGCCGTTGTTGCCGGGCAGCCGCGGTGGGCCTGCCAGGACCCGGCCTGGGACCACTGCCTGACCCTGCTGGCCCAGGGGCTCATGGGCTCCGCGTCGCGAGTGCTCATCACCTGCCGCCGGCCGCTGGCGGCCCTGGCGAACGGGGCGACGCATTCGCTGCTGCTCGGGCCGCTGCCCGGGCCGGAGGCGGCCCTCTTTCTGAAGGGGCATCCCTGCTTGGGGAGCATGCTCTTTGGCCCGGATAGCGAGGAGGCGAGGCTCGCTCGTCGTCTCCTCATGGCCAGCCGCTTCCACCCGCTGCTCATGGACCGGCTGGCCAAGCTGGCAGCGGATGCGGCCCTGCGGCCCCAGCTGCTGGCGGCCCTTGCGGCTTTGGAGACGACGCATAACTACGCCCAACTCCCGGCCCT
>CAYSFY010000021.1:5045-6652 GCA_964430285.1 uncultured Desulfobulbia bacterium | reverse complement strand
ACGCCTTGACCTCATCCCTGGAGCAACTCATCCGTGACGTCAGCGCCGATGCCCGCTGCCTGCTGTGGATCATTGCCCTGGCCAATCAACCCGAGGCCCTGGGGTTGGTGCAGGGGGTGTGGAGCGGGGAGAGGGCCGAGCAGCAGCAACTGCGAGAGATCAAGCAGCTGCTGGGGATGCTGCCCCAGCTGCCGGCGGAGTTGCGGGCCCAAGTGCAGGAGGCCATACCGCCGGAAGTGCGCGCGATGGTCGACGCCCTACCGCTCCAAGGGTCGGCGAGACCGGAGCTGATGCCCTTGCGGCGTCAGTTGGTCAGCGTGGGCTTGGTCACGGAGGAGGGGGGCGGGGCAGAGGATGCCACCCCCAACCTCACCTGCCACGAACTGGTCCGCGAACGCATCCGGGTCTGGATGGAGCAGCGCCCCCTGGATCGGGCTGGGATGACCGAGAATGCCATCCGCCTCGCCTATGCCGAGCGGCTGGAGTGGAGGTATGATGCGCTCCAACATCAGAAGATGAGCGCCGCCCTGCAGGCAGGGAGCCGCGCCTTGGTCTATTGCGTCCAGGCCGGTGCCTGGGAGCGGCTGGGCGGCTTTGCCAATCGCCTGGTCACCAGCACCAGCGACCCGCGCCTATTGCAGGCCCTGCTCCCCCATCTCGAGACCGCCGCCGCGTCCGCCCCGGAGGGTCAGCCGCGCTGGCGGTGCCTCGGTACCCTCGCCGATGCACTGAGGGGTGGTGGCCGCCCCGATAGCAGCCTACCCTTCTACGAGCAGGCTGCTATCCAGGCCCGCGCCTGCGCCGAGGCTGGGGGCGGCGGCTCCCGCCAGGCCTGGGCGGACCTTGCCACGATCTCCGGCAACTGGGCAAATGCCCTCGGTACTATTGGCGACCTCGACGGAGCGCGCCAGCGGCAGCTTGATAACGTCGGGGCTTCCAAGAGAGCGGGCCGTCCTGCCATTCACGTCATCGGCAGCGAGCTGGAGGTCTTGCGTCTTGATATTTTCGAGGGCCAGGCCGCAATGGCCTTGCCGGAGGTGGAGAGGCGGCTGGCCCAGGTGGAGGGATGGTGGCAACAGCACCGCTCCGGTCTCCCCGTGCCCGAGGCCCCGGATGCTGAGTTCCTCGCCCGCGTGTTTATTGGCGCGCTCGACATCGCCACGGATGCCCACATTGCCCGGAAAGAGTGGTCCGCTGCCCTGAGCCACATTGATGCCATCCTTGTGGTCAAGCGTGTGCTGGAGCGTCCGCCAGGGGAGATCGCTGCTGATCGGATGAACCGTGCCGTCATGCTGGTCCAACTGGAGCGTTTCCCCGAGGCCCGGGTCGAGCTGGAGGCGTGTCTTCAGCTTTTTCAGAACAATCCAAGCTGGATCGCCAAGGTGTTTAGTTCCCTCGCCGACCTGTTCAACAAACAAGGCGACTTTTCTCAGGCCATCAGCCAGCAGCGTCGCGCCCTCGCCCTTTGCGAGCAGTTGCCCGACCCGGACGACCGTGCCAGCTCGCACCACAACCTAGCCAACTACCTCGAACGGAGTGACACCCCCTCCGCCCTTGCCGATGCCCCTCGCCACCGACTCGCCGACCTCCTGTACTGTCTCGCCGCT
>CAYSFY010000021.1:0-5035 GCA_964430285.1 uncultured Desulfobulbia bacterium | reverse complement strand
CGCTGGGCTGGGCGAATCCCTCAAGACCTCGTTGCGCAACTACGCCATCCGTTTCCGCCGCGCCCATGCCGCCGGTACTGAACCGGCTGTCCCCCGGGTGGCCGAGCTGCTCGTTGACCCCGTTTTTGCCCCGCTGGCCCAGTGGCTTAGTCAACGCCAGGTGGATCCGGCTGAACTGCAAGCCGCCGTCGATCAACACCTCGACCACACCCGGCAGGCGGCGCTGGCCGCAGATAACTCGTGACCCCAGCGCCATGGCGAGCGTCCACCATCTTCCTCTCCGCCCCATGCTCTCCGCCCTCGCGGCAGCGATGACAGCCGGAGAGAGGACGGCGGCCCACGCCAGGGAGGAAGGTTAGCTGCGCACCCTGGCGGCTGGCCTGGAGGCGCCGAGGCCACCACCGGCGCGGCTGACGTCCGAACTCCGCGGCGGCCAACGCACCGCGAGCCCCGGGCAGCGGAGGGTGTCGTCCCTCCCCGGGCGCTGGTGCGGCAGCAACCGCAAACCCGCCAGCATCGGTACAGGAGGGGGCAGTCGTTGCTCCTGAACGAAACGACACTGCCGCCAGGGGGAGATTCCCGGCCGGGCAGCCCGATAGCCAACCAAGCAGGGCAGAGGCCCCGGATGCGCCCCGTAAAAAAAGAGGCGCACCCGGTTTAAATGGAAGTTCAATAGAAAGGAGAAAGACGATGGCGAAGCAGACGATCTACCGGAAATTGGCAATCCTGGGCGCAGTGTTGGGGGTGCTGCTCTTGAGCGGCTGTAGCGGGATGCGGCTGAGCAGCATGGATACCTTGCTGGCGCGTACCCCGCCCGGAAGATGCGTCGACGCGAATGCCGAAGCCGGTAAGCTTTACAGGGACGAAGCCGGTAACGCCACGCTGAACCTCGCCGCTTTCCTAAAGCAGGAGAAAAAGGAGAACAAGAAGGCAGGCGCGGTACTGGATGATTTTCTCGATTGCACGGTGGCCGACATCGGCCCGGATGCCAGCGACAACCTCAAGGTCTATCGTGGCTATGTAACCCTGGCGGTGCTGACCCGTTACGCGGCATTCAATTACACCGGCATGATCGGCGGTTCCGCCGACCTCAGCTTCCAGAGCTACAAAGGCATCCAGGACGACGCGATGAGCACCCTGGCGCGCATTGACTTCTCCGACAAGATGCTGCGCCTGGGCAGCGGTATCAACGAGGTCGCCCAAACGGTGGTCGAGAAAGATTTAACCGCCAATCCGACGCTGGCCTACATGAAACAGATCGCGCCGACGGAACTGGGCAATCTCGGCAAGCTGCACGATGTCGAAAAACTGCACCGCACCCTGTCGGTGTTGATGGTCGCCGCCGGGGCCGAAAAACCCACCATTGCCCGCGCCCGCAATTGGTTCTTCACAATTATTGCGGCGATCAATGGGTCCTTGACTAGCCCCAGCAGTCTGGTCGATCAAGGCCTCAAGGTGGTCGGCAAAAGCCTGACCCTCGACACCTTTGGCAACGTCTACCTCGATGACGCACGTCAGGAGTTGGAAAACATGAAACTCCATAACGTAGCCCCCAGCGGAACGGACTGGAACTATTGGGCCAACGTCATCCAGGATTCGTGCTCCCGCATCGCCTTAGCCAGCGGCGCCACCAGCCATTGCGCTGGTGGTTGGTTACCGCCGGGGACTCCTCCGGCTGTGGTGCCTCCCGCAACAACGCATCAATAAACGATCTGTGATCTTTGGAACTCGAGGAGAGAGGCCGGGGGGGCGAGGGCAAGCCATAACCACAAGGAGAGCAAAAGATGAACCGCGAAAAAAAACAGGGCAAAGAGGATGGGGCCAAATTCACGGAGGTGCTGAAAAGCGAACAAGAGACCATTGTCGCGCAACGGACGCCGGCAAAAGAGGACACTGGTGACCTGCAACTCGCCGGTCTGGCCTTTTCCGGCGGGGGCATCCGTAGCGCCGTTTTCAACCTGGGTTTCATCCAGGGGCTGGCGAACCGCGATTGCCTGCATGTGTTCGATTATCTTTCCACGGTCTCGGGCGGCGGGTACATCGGCGGGTGGCTGTCGGCATTGGTGAAGCGCCAGTCGCCCCACAAGCCCGCCGGCGAAGCGGAGATGCAGAGGGTGCAACGGGAGATTCTGAAAACCCCGCCGCTCAATGGTGACCCGGACGACACCGGTTTCCCCGAGGTGGAACACAAAACAGTACGTTTCGTGCGCCGCTATTCCAACTACCTGACCCCACGCTTGGGGCTCTCCGGGGATACGCTGGCGCTGATCTCTCTTGGGGGGCGCAATTTTTTCGTGATGCAGTTGCTGCTGGTGAGCATGCTGGTGACGGGGTTCACCGGGTTAATGGTGACGTGGCGGGTCGGCGAAGCTGTCAAGGACAAGGCGCTCCATCTGGGGATCGTCACGGGGATTATCGCCTTCCTGCTGATCGGCGCCCTCTATGCGGCGTTGCGGCTGCAGAAAAAATGGGCTGAGGTGGCGGATAACGACAAACACCCCTCCCGTAACGTCACCCTGCAAGTCCTCTTGCCGGCCTTGTTGTCGGGGGTGCTGGCGGCCATTTTGTTGACCGAAATAGCCCCAGTCCCGACCCCCTGGAATCTATCGGGGGTGTTGGTGGCGACGTTTCTCTATGGCATTGCCTGGTGGCTGTATACCCCACCCCATGACGGCAAGTCCCGGGTCGGGATAGTGGGCGGCGCAGTGACCTTGGGTGCGCTCGTTTACCTGCTGCTTTCCCATGCCGTTATCCATCAGGCCCTTATCTATACGCCGCCCATCGCCATGGCGATATTCAGTCTGGTGATCACCGTTCATCTCGCCCTGGCCGGCAGTTCCGTCAGCGAACAGAACCGCGAATGTTGGGCACGCCTCGGAGGGCAAGGGATGCTCCTGGCGTTGGGATGGACCCTGCCGTTCTTGTTTCTGCTCTACATTCCGCCGCTCATGCAATACGGCTGGAACGAGGCAATCCATTGGCTGATCGCCGGCGGCGGGGTGTGGACGGCCCTGACCTGGATCGGCGCGAGGGTCGGCCAAGGCAAGGATACCGGTACAAACAACAGCACGATGGCGAAGGAACTCCTCGCCAAGCTCGCGCCTTGGCTATTTCTTGCCGGCATGCTGGGCGTGGTGGCGTTTACCATTGTCACCTGTCTGCCGGGCATCAAATTTAGAGGAGATACGCTGGGGGCGATGATCAGCCATTACCAAGATCAACTGAACCGTCTGGATCTCCTCGTGCTGCTCGCCATCGCCCTGGTTTCGGGCCTGTTGTTTTCGATGCTGTTGAAATACGTGGATCTTAACCTCTTTTCCGCCCATAGCCTGTATACCAACCGGCTGGCCCGGACTTTTCTCGGTGCATCGCAAGAAGAACGCAAACCCAACCCCTACACCGGCTTTGATCCCGCGGACGACCTGCCCCTGGCCGCTCTCGTCGGCCAGCGTCCCATCCATCTGGTCAACGCCACCTTAAACCTCACCGGCGGCGAAGATCTGGCCTGGCAAACCCGGCGTGCGGGTTCGTTCGCCCTTACGCCCGGGTGGGCCGGCTTTGAAACCGCCAGCAGCCAGGGATATCCGTTGGGTGGATATCAACCCACGAAGGAGTATGCCGGAGGCCAAACTTTAGGCACATGGGTTGCGGTGTCCGGCGCTGCAGCAAGCCCCAATATGGGCTATCACACCTCACCCTCGGTGGCGGCACTGCTTACGGCATTCAACCTGCGGCTGGGGCGTTGGTGCGGCAATCCCATGCGCGATACCTGGATGCAAACCAAGCCGGGTTTTGCCGCAGCCCCGATTCTCGCTGAATTGACCGGATCAGCCACGGCCCAGGCGGACTGGATAAACCTCACCGACGGGGGGCATTTTGAAAATCTGGGTGTCTATGAGCTGCTGCGGAGGCGTTGCCGGTTCATCGTGGCGGTGGATGCCGGGTGTGATCCAAAATACGAGTATGCGGATCTGGCCAATCTGATCCGGTTGGCCTGGACCGATCTGGGCGTGAATCTCCGGTTCGAAGCCTTTGATGACATGTACCTTAAAAAGAATTCGCGTTTTCTGAAGCGCCACTACAGGTTTGGCCGAATTCAATATTCAAGCAAGGGACCCGAGGGGGTGATGCTCTATGTCAAATCTTCCCTGACGGGTGATGAATGGCCGGACATCCGACAGTATGCGGACATCCACAAGGATTTTCCCCATGAAACCACGGCGGATCAGTTCTTTGATGAGAATCAGTTTGAAGCCTACCGGCATCTGGGGTATAAATCCATGGCCAAAACCATCTATGATCTTGAGGCCAATGCCGGTATGAAGTTGAAGGATATGCCCATGGAAAAGCTGGTGAATGAACTGTCCTCCAAAATCAAATAGGAAAAACGGGGGCTCTTTGTCGGATTTTCCTTCGGCGGCGGGTCTTCATCGAAAAGAGATTGGATCGCAATTCCTGAACCCAGGAGGGTTAATGACAACTTTGGAAGAATTAAAAGAACAACTTCAACTCCTTGAGCAAGAAAAGAATATCAGGCTTGTTCAATAAGTTTTTGATATTGCTTTTTCTTGTTTCCCAGAGCCTTTGCTACGGCCTTGATCCCGGCGAAATTCTGGTGATCGCAAACCGCAACGCGGCAAAAAGCGTGGGCCTGGCCAAGTATTACATGGAAAAGCGGAACATTCCGGATTCCAATCTTTTGTCTTTGTGGGTAACCGACAGCGAGGTGTGTTCCCGGGGAGATTATCACGACAAAATTGTTCCCATGGTTCGGAAATACCTTGGGGAAAAAGATCCGGGGAATAGAATTCGCTGCCTGGTCACCCTGTATGGCATGCCTTTAAAAATAAAATCCCCTGAAATGAGCGGGAAAGAGAAAAAAGACCACGAGGATCTGGTTGAGCGGAGCCGGGAACTGAAGCACCGCCTCAAGGCTGAAAAAGATCCTGCCGCCGAGTCCAATAAAGCGCTTGAAACAGAATTGGCAAATCTTCAGAAACAACTAACGGCTCTATCCATGGAAAATCAGGAATCC
>CAYSFY010000020.1:33545-36379 GCA_964430285.1 uncultured Desulfobulbia bacterium | reverse complement strand
GGAAGTTGTGGCCTTGGCGAGTGTGGGCTTGGTGGCGGTGATTGCGGCCTTGGGGAGGGCCACGGAGAGGTTCGCCGGCATCGACTTGTGGTTGAGTATCGTACCCTTTGCCGGGGTGGTGCTGGTGCTGGCGGGGCTGCTCTTTGTGGGGGCGCGGCTGTGGCTGAAGATCCGTGGGCCAGCGGCCAGGCTGGCCTCGTCCCTGCCTGCCCTGATGGCCATCTCCCTGGCCGTGGGCAGCGGCTGGCTCGCCATGGGGGAGGGCTTTCGCCAGGAGCTTGGGCAGTTGCGGAGCTTGGTGGGCGGGGTGCAACAGGCGGAAAATACCACCCTCTCCCATCAAGTCTATGCCAGCTACCGCCGGGCCGATTTGGCCCAGCTGGAAATCCTGATGGAGCGGGCCAAGCAGTATGAGGCCATCATCCACGAGGCTGCCGCGCTGTTTGCGGTGGATGCCGAGGTGATGGTGGGGCTGGGGGCGACGGAGTCCTCGTTCCTCCCCCGGGAGAGCAAGGATGGCGGGCAGGGGGTGTTCCAGATCACTGCGCCGCCCCGGGCCGCCGTGGGGCAGGTGACCAAGCTCCTGGCCGGGGAGGCGCCCGATTGGCAAAACCCCCGGCACAACGCCTTGATCGCCGCCGCCACCTGGCGCCACTACCTGCGGGAGATGAAGGGCGATCTCTTCCTCTCGCTCCTCGCCTACAACATCGGACCGAAGAACGGCGGCCTGCTCTCCATCATGGAGCAGTACGGCGCCAAGGACTTCGTCACCATCCAACCCTACCTGCAAGTGTTGCCCCGCGATTACCCCATCCGCGTGTTGACCGCCGCCCTTGCCTGTCGCCTGTACAAGGCCGAGGGGAGGTTGCTACGCTATCAGCAAGGCGACAATGCCACCCGCATCCAAGCTCTGGGCATCCCGGGCCTGGATGTCGGCTATACCGCCTCGTTTCCCTCACTCCTCTCCGCTCGTCCGCTCCCCGCCAAGTAACGAGATCAAGGCCTGGATGTGCTGCTTGATCTCTTCGGTATGACTGGACATCTCGACAGCCACGGCCGCGCTCTCCTCGGCGTTGGCGGAGTTCTGTTGGGTCACCTGCTCCATCTCCACCAAGGCCTTGTTGATCTGTTGGATGCCGCGATTCTGCTCGCCACTGGCCGCATTGATATCGCTGATCAGGGTGCAGACCTTCCCTGAACTGGCCACGATGTCGGCAAAGACCTTGGCCGCCCCTTGGGCCAGATGATTACCGTCATTGATCTTGGCGGTGGTCTCTTCAATCAGCATATTGGTCTCGCGGGCGGCATCGGCGGCCCGCATGGCTAGATTCCGGACCTCATCGGCCACCACCGCAAAACCGGCACCGGCCTCTCCTGCCCGAGCGGCTTCCACAGCGGCATTGAGGGCCAAGAGATTGGTCTGGAAGGCAATGGCGTCAATGGTCTTGACGATTTTCAAGGTCTTGTCGCTGGCGGCCGAGATCTCGCCCATCGCCGCCGACAGCTGCTGCATACTCTGCCCCCCCTGCTGGATGACCGCCATCGACTCTTTAATCAGGATGTTGGCCTGGCTGGCGTTGGCCGCATTTTGCTGACTCATGGTTGAGGTCTCTTCCATGGAGGCCGAGGTCTCTTCCAACGATGCCGCCTGTACGGAGGCCCCATCGGCGATGCCCTGCCCTGATGAAGCCACTTGGGCCGCCAAGAGGTTCAAACGGTCGGCGCTGCTCCGCAGGCCGCCAGCAACCGAGTTGATGGGCGTGATCACTCGGCGGCGGAGAAAAAATCCGATTCCCAGTAGGGACAAGAGGGCAAAACCCAAGATTGCGGTGCCGGTGAGCAGCAAATCTGCCCGTTTCGTGGCCGCCTGTGCGGTGTAATCGGTCACAAACCATAGCCAATGCAGGACCTCCTGCTGGGGATCGGTGATCGGCAGGCGGTCGGCCAAGAAGGTCTGGTTGCCGACCTTGATGGTGGCTACGCCAGCGTGGATCCCCTGAGGATCGACGTTGGAGGCAATGTTGGCAAAGCGATTGTCATCGGTGGTGTGGCTGAAGGAGTGGCTGTCGGTGTCGTAGAGGCCAACGGCAAAGTTGGTCAGGGGGGCCAACGGTGCAACCCAGGTGGTGACGTCCAAGGAGACCTCGACATAGCCGATCACCTTGTCATCGAGATCGGTAAGCACGGTCACGCCGCAGTACTCCGCCGGGTAGGTACCGCCGTCGGTCTCGTTATGACGGAAATAATAGCGATTTTTCAGATCAGCGGCCACCTCCTTGAAGATGGTCTGATAGGCGGCCGGCAGGGTTTCGGGTCGCTTGGGGGTCTTGTCAACGGCGTCCTGATGGAGCACCGAAAACTTGGCGTCATACACCACCAAGCGCACGCATTGCACCGCATTCAATGACGGCAGTAAGCCACTGACCACCATCTTCGCCTGGGCATTGGCCGGATCGCCGGCAAAATCAACGATCTCCGGGGTGTTGAGCAGGCTGGTCAGAATCTTGTCCAGGGCGATATCTTGTTGCAGCAGCACCCCGTTCAGGGCAATGGTGTTGCTGTTCCGCAGGGCGGTTGCCAGCTCCTTGTCCAGGACCTTCACTTGTTTGAAGTGCATGATCGTCATCAGCACGACCAGGACAAAGAGTGAGCTGGAGAACAGGAGAATGAGCTTAGCCTGGAGGGAGAGGTGCTTGTTGGTCATTGCCATGTTGATAGGTTGGGGGTGTGCGAAAAAAAGAAGCCGCCGGGGGGGGGGCTGATGACAGGCCCGGACCTCGACGGCATTGTGCTCCAGTTGGCTGCGCAGTGGCCGCTTATAGATCTTTTAACCC
>CAYSFY010000020.1:22719-33535 GCA_964430285.1 uncultured Desulfobulbia bacterium | reverse complement strand
TTTTTTGGCCTTACGCTTGAGTTTTGCATCCGCCTTGATGCTCTGGAAGAGATCCGGATATCCGGCCCGGAACCAGATGATCTGCTCGGGGGCATACCCCCACTCCTTGACCGCCACATAGCTGGCGTTATAGCTGCGATGGCAGGTGGGCCCTTGACAGAAGAAGAGCACTTTGGCGCTCTCTTTGCTCAGGCCGGCCTTGGCCAGGGCGGCGGATAAGCTGTCGGCGGTCAGGGTGTTGTCGGCAGCCCCGGTCTTGTCATAGGGCAGGTCAACCGCCCCCCGCACCGTGCCTTTGCCAAAGAAAGAGGCGGGTCTGGTATCCACCCATAGGGCCTTGTCGGCGCTATCCAGCATGGCAAGGGCCTCCTTGACGTCCCAGATCTGGACGCCCCAGTCGAGTTTCGTATATGAACTCTCCAGCTGGGCCGCCGGGATCTCTCCCTTGTTGACTTCCTGGGCAAGAGCGCTGGTAGCTGTCGCCATGAGCATGGCGCATCCAAAGGCAAGGGATAGACCGAGGGTTGCGTACTTTTTGTGCATGGTTGTTTCTCCTGGTGAATGGGAATAAGGGGGGTGTTGATGAATTAGCCGAGGGTCGTCTCCGGCTGTGTCAGCCCTAGTCGAGACCGTCATGGTGAATGATTATTATGCTACTATGTAGGACAAAAAGATCGAAATAACAATAAGTTACGAGAATAGCATAATAACGATAGCGGCAAGGCCGCGCAAGAGAAAAATGGATGCGAAAAGTTTTAGGGGGGTGACTAGAGGTGCCGTAACTATCCTGCTTAATGCTGGCAACGGGCGTTTAGCTCGGAAGCAAACGGATCGGCATGGCCGCAGCCGTGGTGCTGCTGGACAGTGACGAGGTACAGTTGAGCGGACAGCGATGGGTGCGATGGAGGAGCGGGAACAGCAGGGGATCGTTCAGCCCCACTGAAATGAAGCGCTACGTGGTTGTCAGTCAGTCGATGCTGAGCCGATAAGGGCTGTCGGGGTGGGTTTCATAGCGGCCCCAAGCCACCAGATGCCGGTCGCTACAGGGTTCAACCTGGAGCTGAAGCCCGGCCGCGCGTAGCTGCTGCCGCACTTCCTCGACGGTAAAGGCGGCCAACAGGGAGTGGTGGAAGTCCCGGCGGAGGATGGCCGGTTCGCCAGCAGCGTAGCGATCAACCAGCTGTTGTGCCGTTGCTTCATCCGGCGGCCGCATGAGATCGACCATATAGACCACGCAACCCGGCTGGGCCAGTTGGGCCACGGTCTGCCACAGGACCTCGGGGCGGTGCAGGTGGTGGAGAAAACTGCTGCTGATGATGGCCTGGTAGGGGTGGACAGGGATGCAGGGGCCGGGCAAGAGGCAGTTGACATAGGTGAGCCGCTGGCTAATGGCGGGTTCCGCGCCCCGCCTCCGCTCTGCCAGGGCGAGCATGGCAGCGGCACCGTCTATGCCGATAAGCCTGATCCCTGGGAAACGGCGAACAAAGCGGCAGCTGACATCGCCGGGGCCGCAGCCGATGTCGAGCACCGGGCCGCTCAGTTCGAGGCCGGGAAATTTCTCCGTAAACAGGGTGAGCACCTTGCTGTGGGGCTCTTCAAAATCGGCGCTATCATAGGCCAGGGCCTGTTCCAGGTCATCCATCAACTCCGCTTCCGGCTGGCGCTCCATCTAGTGTCCTCCTGTTGTTGTGGCCCAACTCTCCTCGCTCATCTCCGGAAACACCCGTCTAAAGCTCTCGTCCGGTGCCAGGGAGAAGGCCAGGGGCTCCCCGCTTGCCGGGTCGGGAAAGGATAACCAACTGGCGTGCAGCAGCAGCCGGTGGATGTGCAGATGCTCCCGGAAGAGGCGATTGTGTTTGCCGTCGCCATGGCCGATGTCACCAACCAGCGGATGGCGGATATGGGCCAGATGCCGGCGGATCTGGTGCCAACGCCCGGTCTTGGGGGTGATCCTGAGGAGTGAATAGCGGGCCGTGGCAAAGCCCGCAACGGGCCAGGGGAACTCCACCCGGGCCAGGGGCTCATAATGGGTGATCGCCTCCTGCTCCTCCCCCACCCCCTCCTTCTTCAGGGGGTAATCGATAACCGCTCCTTCGTGGAGCCACCCCCGCGCCACGGCCAGATAGCTCTTCTCCACCTCTCCCTCCTGGAAGGCCAGACCAAGACGGGAGACAGCGCCTTGATTCAGGGCCAAGACCATCAGTCCGGAGGTGGGGCGATCGAGGCGATGGGCGGGAAAGACCATGCGGCCCAGCTGTTTTCTCAGCGTCTGCAGCAGAAAACAGCTGTCGTTGCCGATCCAGGCGCGATGGACCAGCATGCCTGGCGGCTTGTTGACCACCACCAGGTTTGCGTTTTGATAGATGATGTCGATGACGGGAGGCATGGGCAAGGGGGCGTGGGCCAGGAGGCAGACAACTGTTCATTGCCGTCCCGTAAGGGATAGATGGATCTTGCTCGCTTCGGATCGAGAGGGAAGAGGTATCGTATCGGGGCTCTGCTGTCCACCAAAAAAAACGTGGCTATAAAGGATTCTCAGCCAAGCTGTCTGGGCTCTCAGCGCTGGCCGGATGCATCCGTAGGAGCGTCGTCCACGGCGCGATTCAGGCTGGATCGCGCCGTGGACGACGCTCCTACCCCAAAAACTGCTGAGAATTGTTTATAGCCACCAAAAAAAGAAGGGGAGCCCATGGCTGGGCTCCCCTTCTTTTTTGCGGCCAGGGCCGCGATCGCTCGTCATGCCACCGCCATCAGGCCAGGACGGCCCGCTGGCGGTTCGGCACGATTAGAGATTGAACAACAAGTCGCTGTAGACCGGTACCGGCCACAGATCGGCGGGCAAGAGGGCCTCAAGGCTATCGATGTCGGCCCGCAGGCTGGACATGGCGGGAGCGACCTTATCCCGGTAAGCGGCGGCCTGCTTCTCGACCTTATCAATGGCCTGGGCCTTGCCGGTCTCTTCCTCAAGCTTGGCCAGTTTCTTGGCCGCTGACTCCAAGAGGGTGCCGGTCTTGGCCTGGAGGTCTTTCTGCACGGTGGCAAACTTGCCGGAGGCGGCAATGGAGTTGCCGAGATCGGTCATGAAGTAGATCACCGAGGGGATGTAGAGGCGCTTGGTCATCTGGATGGCGGTCAGGGCCTCGATATTGATCTGCTTTGCGTACTGCTCGACATAGATGTCGTAACGGGAGTGCAACTCGTCCTTGCTCAAGACCTTATAGGTATCGAACAACTTGATCGCCTTGGGGGTGACAAAGGCTTTCAGGGCATCGATGGTGGTCTTGACGTTGGGCAGCTTGCGTTTCTCCGCCTCCTTGGCCCACTCGTCGGAGTAGTTGTTGCCGTTAAAGACGATGCGGCCGTGCTTGGCCAGGGTCTCCTTGATGATGGCCAGGATCTCTTTGTTGACATCCTTGGACTTCTCCAGGCGGTTGGCGATCTCGTCCAAGGCCTCGGCGGCAATGGTGTTCAACGCGACATTGGGTCCGGAAATGGACTGCGAGGAACCAACCATGCGGAACTCAAACTTGTTGCCGGTAAAGGCAAAGGGTGAAGTCCGATTGCGGTCGGTGTTGTCTTTCGGTAGCTCGGGCAGGGAATCAACGCCGATGTTGAGCACGCGGCAGGCGTCACCATCGCAGGACTTTTCGCCCTTGGAGACCCTGTTGACGATATCGTAGAGTTCGTCGCCCAGGAAGACGGAGACGATGGCCGGGGGGGCCTCGTTGGCACCCAGGCGGTGGTCGTTACCGGCGCTGCCACAGGTGGCGCGCAGGATATCGGCGTGGGTGTCAACCGCCTTGAGCATGGCGCAGAGGAAGACCAGGAACTGGGCGTTGTCGGACGGGGTGCTGCCGGGTTCCAGGAGATTTATGCCATCGTCGGTGGAGAGCGACCAGTTGTTGTGCTTACCGGAACCATTGACGCCGGCAAAGGGTTTCTCGTGGAGCAGGCAGAACATGCCATGACGGATGGCAACCTTTTGCATGGTCTCCATCACCAGTTGGTTGTGGTCGGTGGCGATGTTGGTGGTGGAGAAGACCGGGGCCATCTCAAACTGGGCCGGGGCGACCTCGTTGTGCTTGGTCTTGGAGGAGATGCCCATCTTCCACAGCTCGACGTCCAGGTCCTTCATGAAGGCCGAAACCCGGTCCTTGATGGCGCCGAAGTACTGATCCTCCAGCTCCTGACCCTTGGGGGCCGGGGCGCCGAAGAGGGTGCGGCCGCAGGAGATCAGGTCCAGACGCTCGCGATAGAGATCCTCATCGACCAGGAAGTACTCCTGCTCGGCGCCCACGGTGGAGGTGACGCGCGCGGAGGTGGTGTTGCCCATGGCCCGAAGTACGCGCAAGGCCTGCTTGGAGACGGCCTCCATGGAGCGGAGCAGTGGGGTCTTTTTGTCCAAGGCCTCGCCCTTATAGGAGCAGAAGGCGGTGGGGATGCAGAGGGTGACGTCGCCTACCGCATCCTCTTTCAAGAAGGCCGGTGAGGTGCAGTCCCAGGCGGTGTAACCCCGGGCCTCGAAGGTGGCGCGCAGGCCGCCGCTGGGGAAGGAGGAGGCATCGGGCTCGCCCTGGATGAGCTGCTTGCCGGAGAACTCCATGATGATGCCGCCATCGCTGGTGGGGGAGATAAAGGAGTCATGCTTTTCGGCGGTGATCCCGGTCAGCGGTTGAAACCAATGGGTGTAGTGGGTGGCCCCTTTCTCAATGGCCCAGTCCTTCATGGCGTTGGCAACCACCGCCGCCACTTCGGGCATCAAGCTGGTGCCCATATCAATGGTCTGCCGGAGGGCCTTGTAGGTCTCTTTGGGCAACCTCTCCTTCATCACCCTTAAGTTAAAGACGTTGCTGCCGAACAAGGTCGGTAACGATTGAGCCAACATGTCATCATTGCAGCCGCAGTTGCATCCCTTAGCCATCTGAGTATTCTCCTTATTGTTTGTTTCTGAGCAAAAAAGATTATCCTATTTTACCACGCCTACCGGTAACAGACCTCTGTTCCTTTATCACATAATCGTGCATCATGGAAGAAATTATTTACAACACCGTTATAAATAGACCTGCTTGCTCCGGTTCGAGGGGGGCGGGGGAGGCGGCGGTTAGGGCATGCAGCGATAGACATCAAAGGCTTGAGTGCCATTGACCGACTCGGATGCGGGAATAATGGTGTCACCATTCATTTCGGCGGCGCTGTTGCGGCCAAGGGTGGTCAGTTCCCTGGCCACCTTGTACTCATCACGCTTGAGCGTACCGACGATATAATCGCGAACAGAGACCTTGGTCTGACCGATCTTTTTGCACCCCTGGACCTCCGCGGGGGCGACCACCCGCACATTATCGCCGTTGCGGGCCAGAGGGACCCAGGTGCAACTGCTGGTGACAAGTAGGGTGATGACGGTGACGGTTACTGATTTCCACATGGCTTCCTCCGGTAAGGGGTGATGGGTGAATGGGTAGGCATCAAAACAACATCTCCAGAAACCGTTGGTGGAAATAGGAGAGATCGGAGTTGCACTCCCCACAGAAAAACTTGATCTCACCCAGGACTTGAGACTCATCCCCCTCCTGGGTGAAACTGCAATCGGGATTCTGGACATAACGGGTGGTGATGACGACCCCGTCGGCAACTTCAAAAAAATCGGTATCATTGCCACACTCAGGGCAAGTAATCCGCAGCGAGGTGTTCGGATTCATAATGGTAGTGACTCATCTGTTCGCGGCAAGGCCGTGCCGGCCTTGCCGCCCCAACCGTTCATCCCTGGATGGAGTTGCCTGACTCCCTACGAGTCCGGCAAAGTGATAAAATGGAGGCGGGGTAAAAGAATGACGCAATCTACGGCAGAAGCAAATGCTTGTCAATTGTCAATGTCTGACCACAAAGGTCTTTTCCTCGGTCAGGGGAGGGCACGGGTGGCTCTGCACCCTGTCGACCCGGGAGTTGGGTGACCCCTGGTGGAGCCACTGCACCAGGAGCCGGACCTCGCTCTCCTCCCCTTGAAACTCGGTCTCCACGGTGCCATCGTCGAGGTTCCGGACCCAACCGCTCAGGGCCAAACGTTTGGCCTCTTGCGCGGTACAACTGCGGAAAAAGACCCTTTGGACTCTCCCTGCCACCACGGCATGCATGCGGATGATTGCCATAATCTCCTTGCCCTCGCTTAGCTGTGTGCTGAAGTATTGTTGTTGATCAGCCCCATGAACTCATCCTCGCTGACGATGGCGAGCCCAAGCTCCAAGGCCTTTTTCCGTTTGTTGCCCGAGGCCTCGCCACAGACCACGTGGGTCACCTTCTTGCTGATGGTGGAGACCACCTGTCCGCCCAGGGCCTTAACCCGGCTCTTGGCCTCATCCCTGGAGAAGTTGGCTAAGGTGCCGGTGAACACAAAGACCGTGCCGGTCAAGGCCTGTTCGTTGCGCTCTTCACGCCGCACCTGCAAGCCGTGTGCGAGCAGACGGTTAAGCATCTCCTGGATCTGGGGCGTGGCAAAGTAGCGTACCAGGCTCTGGGCCGATTGCTCGCCGATCCCCTCAATGTCCAGAAAATCCTCCAAGCGTGCCGCCCTAAGCTGGGTCAGCGTGGGGAAGCGATCCGCCAACAGCTGGGCCGTCACTTCGCCGACAAAGCGGATGCCCAAGGCCGCCAGCAAGCGGGCCAGGGGCACGGTCAGGCTTTTGGCAATGGCAGTGATGGCGTTTTCCGCCGATTTTTGCGCCCAGCCGTCAAGACCCGCCAGTTGCTCCACCCGCAGCTCATAGAGGTCCGGGATCTCCCTGACCAGACCCAGTTCATAGAGTTGTTCAATCGCCTTCTTCCCCAGCCCTTCGATATCCAGGCCGGCCTTGCCCACATAATGGCTCAAGGCCCTGACCAGCTGGGCCGGACAGAGGGGGTTGAAACAACGGGTGATGACTTCGCCCACGGGGCGGATCAACTCCGCGTCGCAGGCAGGGCAGCGGGTGGGCATGACAATGGGCTGTTCGTTGCCGGTGCGCTGCTCCCGATTGGCCTTGACGATCTCCGGGATCACATCCCCTGCCCGTTGCACCAGCACCGTATCTCCCAGGCGGAGGTCCTTGCGCCGGATCTCCTCCTCATTATGCAGGGTGGCCCGTCGCACCTCAACGCCGCCGACGGTAACGGGCTGGAGGATGGCCACCGGGGTTACCGCCCCGGTCCGGCCCACTGCAAATTCGATGTCGAGCAGGGTGGTGGTGGCCTGGATGGGTTCAAACTTCCAGGCGATGGCCCAGCGCGAGGCCCGGGCGGTATTGCCCAGCCTGGCTTGCAGGGCCAAGGAGTCGACCTTGACCACCATGCCGTCGATCTCGTAGGGGAGGTCATGGCGCATGGCGGCCAGGGTATCAAAATAGGCCCTAACCTCATCCAAACCCCGGCACAGTTTGCGCAGGGGGTTGACTTTGAGACCCGAGGCCTGGAGGGTGTCCAGGAGTTCGAAGTGGCCCTGGCAGGGGAGGAGGGAGGGGTCTCCCACCCCGTAGCAGAAAAAATCAAGGGGGCGGGTGGCCGTGATCTGGGGGTCCAGCTGGCGCAAGGCACCGGCCGCGGCATTACGGGGGTTGGCAAAGGGAGGTTCGTCCGCGGACAAACGCTGCTCATTTAAGGAGCGAAAGCCGGCAAGGGGGAGAACGCACTCGCCTCGCACCTCCAGGCGTTCCGGTACGGAGGTGGATTGCAGGCGTAGCGGGATGGAGGGGATGGTCTTGAGATTGGCGGTGATATCCTCGCCCAGCAGACCATCGCCGCGGGTGGAGCCCTGGGTGAAGATGCCGTTTAGGTAGATCAACTCCACGGCCAGGCCATCGAGCTTGGGCTCGGCACTATAGGTCAGGGGGGTGGAGATGAGCAGAAAGTTGCGCAGACCCTTTTCAAACACCTCCAGTTCCGCCAGATTAAAGGCGTTTTCCAGGCTGAGCATGGGAAAACGATGAAGGACCTGCGCGAATTGGGCCAGAGGGGTGCCGCCGACTCGCTGGCTGGGGGAATCAGGGGTGACGAACTCGGGATAACGGCCCTCTAGGGTCAACAGCTCCCGGTAGAGGGCATCATACTCGCTATCCGCTATCTCAGGGTCATCCAGGACATAATAGCGGTGGGCATGATAGTGGAGTTGCTCCCGCAAGAGGCCCAAGCGCTGGCTGACAAGCTCTCTCTCCATGGGTAGGGGATGTGGGGTCGTGGGATCAGGGGGAGTTTCGTGGTCAAACCGAAACAGAGGCTACCCCTACTTACGTTCGGACAACAACTCGCCGCCTGACGAGATATTTTCAGGGGCCACTTCATCGATAAAGATGAGGATGGAGCTTTTAGGTTTGCCGGCCACCTTGGCGATGACCTCGGTGACACCGCTACAGATCTCCTCTTTTTGTTTCTTGTCCAGTGTTCCTGCTACTCGGATATTGACATACGGCATACCTTCCTCCCCCTCTCCATTGTGCGCTTGACGGTGAAGTTTCCGTTCAGCGCCATTGGGCTTAAACGGTTAGCTTTTCAGGTGATGGATCATCTCTTCTCTTTATCAAACTGGGCGCCAGTTTGGTCGGCATCGCCGAAGACCACTCCATCCATGGCCGCCCCTTGGAAGTTGGCGGTGGTCAGGTTCGCGCCGCTGAAATCGGCCAGATAGAGGTCTGCCCCGGTAAACACGGCCCCTTGGAGATTGGCGTCACGAAAGTTGGCGCCCTTGAGGTTGGCCCCCTTGAATGAGGCCCCTGCCAACTGTGCCCCTGAAAAATTGGCCCGTTCCAGGATCAAGCCCTTTAGGGAGACGCCCTCCAGTTGCATCCCTGAAAAATTGCACTCAATGCAAATCCCTTGCGCGCTGGCCCGCTTCACCAACTCCTTGGGCGCCAGGGGGCCAGCCTCCTGGGCGGGCGGTGGAGGGGGGGCTGTTTGCGCGGCCGGTTGCGGGGTGGATTCAGCTGCAGGGTCTGCGGTGGGTTCCTGTGGGTGGATCGCGGGCTTGGAAGAGTCGGCGGCGGGAAGAGGAGCCTCCGCTGCCGGTGGTGGCACCTCCTTCGCCGCAACAGCAGGAGGCGGTGGCGATGAGGGCGCGCTGGGCGATGCCGCCTCGGGGGGGGAGGCAAGTGCCTCCTCCCCTGGCGGCGAGTTCTGGGAAGTTGTGCTGGCTGCGGGCGTTGGGGCCGCGACGGTGGCTGGCCGCGTCTCCACCGTTCTCTCCTCCACCATCGGGGCCTTCTCCCGTGGCTCAGATGCCGCCTCATGGCCTTCAGCAATCATGGCCTTTTGGGGCTCATCCACCGTGGCCTTGCCCAGATAGGCGCCAGTGAAATTGGCCCCATCCAAGTGGGCACCGCTGAGATTGACCTGAAAAAGGTCCGCGGCCTCAAACACAGCCCCGGACAGGTTGGCACCGGACAGGTTGGCACCGGCCAGATCCGCCATCTTCAGCGAGGCCTTGCTGAGATCGGCGCCACTAAGGTCTGCCCCTTGCAATTGCGCTCGGGCCAAATCCATACCCGCCAGATTAGCCCCTTTCAGGTCGCACTTGCGGCACTCATTGGTCTTCAGCACCTGATCGAGATCCGCCTGCACAAAGGCTTGTGCAGGCGCGGTAAGAAGGATGGCAATGATTACTGCCAGGGAGAGCGATTTCTTCATTTAGTAACGATAGTACTCCGGCTTGAATGGCCCAGTCATGGGGACCCCAAGGTAATCGGCCTGTTCCTGGGTCAAGGTGGTCAAATGGACGCCGATCTTTTCCAGATGCAGGCGGGCAACCTTTTCGTCCAGGATCTTGGGCAGGAAATAGACCTTGTTCTCATACTGCTCATGGTTTTGCCACAGTTCGAGTTGGGCCATGACCTGGTTGGTAAAGGAGTTGCTCATCACAAAGCTCGGGTGGCCGGTGGCACAGCCCAAGTTGACCAGACGTCCTTCGGCCAGGACAATCAACCGTTTGCCGTCCGGGAAGATGACATGATCGACCTGGGGTTTGATATTCTCCCAAGGCAGGGAGCGGATGGCGGCAATATCGATCTCGCTGTCAAAGTGCCCGATATTGCAGACAATGGCCTCATCAGGCATCGCCTCCATGTGGGCTTTGGTGATGACGCGCACATTGCCGGTGCAGGTGACAAAGATATTGCCCTTGGTGGCCGCCTCCTCCATGGTCACCACCCGGTACCCCTCCATAGCCGCCTGTAGGGCACAGATGGGATCGACTTCGGTGACCAGCACCGAGGCGCCCATGCCGCGCAGGGCTGCGGCACACCCCTTGCCGACATCGCCATAGCCAACCACCACGGCGATCTTGCCGGCCACCATGACATCGGTGGCCCGCTTGATGCCATCAATCAAGGATTCGCGGCAGCCATAGAGGTTGTCGAACTTGGACTTGGTCACCGAGTCATTGACATTGAAGGCCGGGGTCTTCAAGGACCCGGCGCGCATCATCTCGTTTAGGCGCATCACCCCGGTGGTGGTCTCTTCGCTGATGCCGCGGACATCCTTCATCAACTCGGGATACTCTTCATGCATCATCTTGGTGAGATCGCCACCGTCGTCCAGGATCATATTGGGGCGCCAACCGTCTGGGCCTTCAATGGTCTGGCGGATGCACCACTCGAACTCCTCCTCGTTCTCGCCCTTCCAGGCGAAGGTGGGGATACCGGCCGCCACCATGGCGGAGGCGGCATGGTCCTGGGTAGAGAAGATGTTGCAGGATGACCAGCGCAACTCGGCACCCAAGGCCACCAGGGTCTCCATCAGCACCGCGGTCTGGATGGTCATGTGCAGACAACCGGCGATCCTGGCCCCCTTGAGCGGCTGCTGC
>CAYSFY010000020.1:7510-22709 GCA_964430285.1 uncultured Desulfobulbia bacterium | reverse complement strand
GTCTGAGACGGCAATGGCCACCTCTTTTTGGCCCCACGCGGCCAAACCCATATCGGCGACCTTATAATCGCCGGCTTTTAATTGTGTCATGATTCTGTCCTTGATTTTTGTAAAATGGTTTTGAGTATTAGTTTGCAGGGTGAAATTATGGCGCGGGTATTGGTTACAGCCCGGCGTCATCCTTGAGTGCCGCAGCCTTATCGGTCCGTTCCCAGGTGAATTCTGCGCGCTCTCGGCCAAAATGGCCATAGGCGGCGGTCTTTCTATAGATGGGACGCAGCAGATCAAGATGCTGAATAATCGCTTTGGGGCGCAGGTCAAAATGGCGGAGGATCAACTCCTTGATCTTCTGGTCGTCAATCTTGCCGGTACCAAAACTGTTGACGCTGATGGAGACCGGTTTGGAGATGCCGATGGCATAGGCGACCTGGATCTCCACCTCATCCGCCAAGCCTGCGGCGACGATGTTTTTGGCGACATAGCGGCCCATGTAGGCTGAAGAGCGGTCGACCTTGGACGGATCCTTGCCGGAAAAGGCCCCGCCGCCATGGGAGCCGCGGCCTCCATAGGTATCAACGATGATCTTGCGACCCGTCACCCCGCAGTCGCCCACCGGCCCGCCAATGACAAAACGGCCGGTCGGGTTGATATAATATTTGGTCTCGCTATCCAGCATCTCAGCCGGGAGAATTGGTTTGATAATCTCCTCCATGATCCCCTCTTTCAGGTCCTCGTAGTCAACGTCAGGGGAGTGCTGGGAGGAGAGTACCACCGCCTCAATCCGTTTGGGGACGCGATTCTCATACTCGATGGTTACTTGACTCTTGGCATCGGGCCGTAGCCACAACAAGCGTCCGGTCTTGCGCACCTCGGACTGCCGCTTCATCAAACGATGGGCCAAGGCAATGGTCATGGGCATCAAGACTTCGGTCTCGTTGACGGCATAGCCAAACATCAGACCCTGGTCACCGGCCCCCTGGTCTAGATCCAAGCCATGGCCTTCGTCAACCCCCTGGGCGATGTCGGGTGACTGTTTGTCGATACTGGTCAGCACGGCGCAGGATTGGTAGTCAAAGCCCATGTCGGAAGAGTTGTAACCGATGCCCTTGATAGTCTCGCGGACGATCTGCGGCATATCCACCCAGGCGGAGGTGGTAATCTCACCGGCGATCAGGGCCATGCCCGTGGTCACCATCGTCTCGCAGGCCACCCTGGCCTTTTTGTCCTGCTCAATGATACTGTCGAGGATGGCATCGGAAATCTGATCCGCTACCTTATCCGGATGGCCTTCCGAGACTGACTCCGAGGTGAAAAAATGGTTCGACATGGTTCCTCCTGTTATTTTATGTGTTAGTATGAAAAAAATCGTTAATTTTTAAATGGTTACGCATCCCATTGGATGGTATGTATGTTATACACCTTCGGCGTCGGTTAGAGGAGTTACCTTTATGCTTGACCCCCCCCCGGCACACCTAAGCCCTCCAGTGCATTGACTCCATCCAGCAAGGCCCGATTGGCCGGCGCCGGGAGGCCAAGGGCGTGGGCCTCCCGGAGGATGGCGCCATTAATGGCCTCAACCTCGGTGCGGCGACCGTGGCGGACATCTTGTAACATTGACGAGATGTTCTCCCTCGTTTGCCGGCAGACAGTGATGGTCATGGCCACTGGATCGGAACTGACCTCTATCCCGCGGGCCTTGGCCACCCTGGCCGCTTCCCGCACGGCGGCCTTCAACGTAGCGAGGGCCGAGGGCCTGTTCAGCAACTCGCCATTGGCGCAGTTCTCCAGGGCAGTCAGGGCATTGATGCCGGCGTTGATAATCAATTTGTTCCAAGCGGCGGCCAGAATATCCTGATGGATGGAGGTGGAAATCCCGGCTCGATTCATCAGGTCAGTCACCTCCCGCAGCCTATGGTTTGCCGAGTCGCTGACTTTACCGGGAAAGCCCAAGAAGGTGGGTCCGGTGCCACCATGCCGGACTTGACCCGGCCCCAGGAGATGGGCGCCTTGCGCCGTGATCCCCAAGGCCCAAGAGGGATGGGAGAGTTCCGCCAGCCAAGGGTGATGGGCAATGCCATTTTGCAGGGCGATAAGCAGGCCCTGCGCACCCAGGAGAGGAAGGACGGCCTGCGCCGCCCCCCTCACATCAGCGGACTTCACGCAGAGGATGGCCACCGGCGCCCAGCCGATCTGGGCAGGATCTGCCGTCACCCCCACCGGGACCACGCTCAGCCCGTGCTGATCATGGAGTTCAATCCCCTGGGCCGCAATCGCCTTGGCCCGCGCGGGGCGGTGGTCAACCAGGATGACCTGATGTCCGGATCGAGCCAGGAGAGCGGCAAAGAGAGAGCCGAGAGCCCCGGGACCCACGATGCAGATCTTCATGGCAACTCCCTAGCAGACGCGCATTCCAGGTGTATTTATAAAAATAACCGACAATACTCCCCTGCCACTGGCAGGGGAGTATTGTCGGTTCAAGCAGAAGAGGTGCAACGGCAAGGGAGAGCGTCGTTTACTTGCTGACCTTGGCGTCTTCGATGATCACATCATATTTGTAGCCGGAACCAAAATCCTTGTTCGCCGCCGCCGCGCCTTCCACGGTAACGATGTCACCTTTTTCGGCGGTATCCATGGTGGTCACCACCAGGTCATGGGTGTTTTTATTGGGGTCACCGGTTCCATCCTGAATATGCAGCCAGTTCTTGCCCATAATATTTTTGGAGACCTTGACCACCTGACCCTTCACGGCTACAGGTTTTTTGTCAAGGGTGGCGGATTTTTCGAAAATTTCGGCAACCGCATGACCATCGGGACCGGGGGCCTTTTCCACTTTCAGATCCGCGAACGGAACGACATTACCGGCGCTCCCACTAGAGGCCTCCGCCCCTTCTTTCTTGACCGCCTGATCGAAACTGCCGGCAGCGGGCGCTGGTTCGTTGCCCCGGGAGACGCCGGTGGCAAAAACGATCTTCTCAAAGGTCTTATTGAGGGTCTTGCTGTTGAAGTTTTCCATCACCGAGCCACCCTGTAGAGTGATCTCCTCCCCTACTTTAAGCTCAGTCTTTGGCACCGCGGCCCACAGCTCCTTGCCCGAGCCATCGTCCAGACGCACATAGGTGTAGCCGCTGGCGTCCATGGTCTCGGCGACCTTGCCCTTAAGCACGGCAGGGGCAGCAGGGGCTTCCGGGGCGGCGGCAGGGGCAGCACTCTCCTTGTCACCGGCCGGAGAAGGCTGTCCGGCAGGGGCTTCCACGGCTGTCGCCTTCTTCTCCGTTGCCGGTTCTGAAGATTGCTGGTTATTGCCGCAAGCGGCCAAGGCGACGGTCAACGCAACCCATGTCAAACAACAATAAATCTTCTTCATCGCACATTCTCCTTACAGTAAAAAAGCGGTTTATGGTTCATTTCTGATAACGACAAAAATTCTCAAACCTTTTTCGAGAAATAGATCAAATATATAAAAAATGTTTTTGTATACCACTATTTTTTCAGAAAGGCAAAGGCCAACTTATTGTTTTTCAGGCCAACCGTGCAGGTCCCGCCTTTGCCAAGAGGGCCGAACAAGATCTCCTCTGCCAGGACATCACCGATCTCCTTCATGATCAGTCGCCGCAAGGGCCGAGCCCCATAATCCGCGTCATACCCCTTCTTGGCCAACCAGGTGCGGGCCGCGGCCGAGAGGGTAATGCCAATTTTTTTATCGGCGAGTTGCGCCTGTAATTCCTGAATCAACTTGTCAACGATCCGTTCAATCACCGGCTCTGCCAGAGGCTGAAAGCTGATGATGGCATCCAGGCGGTTGCGGAACTCGGGGGCAAAAAGGGCATGCAAGGCCTTCTGGTCGCGCCCGGCCTTGGACCCGGTAAAGCCGATGGGGTTGGCTGTCATCTCCCGGGCCCCGGCGTTGGTGGTCATGATCAGGATCACGTTGCGGAAATCGGCGCGGCGGCCGGCGTTGTCGGTCAGGGTGGCACTATCCATGACCTGGAGCAGGATGTTGAAGACATCGGGGTGGGCCTTCTCGATCTCGTCCAGCAAGAGCACGCAGTAGGGGTGCTTGCGGATGGCATCGGTCAGCAGTCCGCCCTGGTCAAAGCCGACATACCCCGGGGGTGCCCCGATCAGCCGGGAAACGGCGTGCTTCTCCATGTATTCGCTCATGTCGATCCGTTCAAAGTGAACAGTCAGCGCGGCGGCCAACTGGCGGGCCACTTCGGTCTTGCCCACCCCGGTGGGCCCGGCAAAGACAAAGGCCGAGGTCGGTCGGCGCGGGTCGTTGAGCCCGGCCCGGGAGCGCTTGACCGAGGTGACCATGGCCGCTATCGCCTGATCCTGGCCAAAGATCTGGCTTTTTAAGGCCTGATCCAAGTGGCGCAGCACCTCTTGGTCCGAGGCCGAGGCGCTCTTGGCCGGGATCTTGGCAATCCGCGAGACCACCATCTCGATGTCACGCTCAGTGATCAATCGGCGTTTGCCTTTCCCCTCCAGGCGATAGATGGCGCCGACCTCGTCAATCAGATCAATGGCCTTGTCCGGCAAAAAGCGGTCGTTGACATGCCGTTTTGCCAACTCGGCCGCGGCATGCAAGGCGGTGACCGTGTACTTGACCCCATGGTGGGCCTCGTAACACCCCTTGAGACCCTTGAGGATGGCCACGGTCTCAGCCACCGAAGGCTCTTCGATGTCCACCTTTTGGAAACGGCGGGAGAGGGCTCGGTCCTTTTCGATATACTGCTTGTACTCTTCATAGGTGGTCGAACCGATGCATTTCAAGGAGCCGTCCTGCAACGATGGCTTGAGGAGGTTGGAGGCGTCCATGCTGCCGCCGCTGGTGGCGCCAGCCCCGACGATGGTGTGGATCTCGTCGATAAACAGGATGATATTGCCCGCCGCCTTGACCTCTTTCAACACCGCTTTCAACCGTTCTTCAAAATCACCTCGGTACTTGGTGCCGGAGAGCAGCGACCCCATATCCAACAGCCGGATAACGGCATCTTTCAGTAGGGCAGGGACTTGCCCCTGGTAGATGTGGCGGGCCAGACCCTCGGCAATGGCGGTCTTGCCCACCCCGGGTTCACCCACCAGCAGGGGGTTGTTTTTGCGCCGGCGGCAGAGGATCTGCATCACCCGCTGCAGCTCCTGGCCACGGCCAATCAGGGGGTCGATCTTGCCGTTAGCCGCCATCTCCGCAAAATTGATGGTAAATTTATCCAGGGCCGACTCCTTCTGGCCCTCTTTCTTGGCCTCATCGTCCTGTAGGTCCGGAGCAGGTCTGCCCCCCCCATCGAGATCATGGGAGATGAACTGGAGGATGTTGAGACGGGTGAGGCCCGCCGACCTGAGAAAATAGACCGCATAGGAGTCCCGTTCGGCAAAGATGGAGACCAGGACGTCTCCGGAGTCCACCTCCCTCTTGCCACAACTCTGGACATGGGCCAGGGCCCGCTGCAACACCCGGTTGAAACCGATGGTCTGCAACGGTTCTTGGCTCTCCTTGAGCTTGCCACCCAAGAGTTCGTTGTCAAAGAAGTGGCGGATTTTTTCCCGCAGCCCATCGACATCGCCGCCACACCCCTTGATGATGCGCACCGCCATCTCGTCATGGAGTAGGCCAAAGAGGATGTGTTCTACCGCGACATGTTCATGGTGATGGGCCTTGGCTTCGCGGATGGCCATTACCAGAGCGATTTCAAGTTTAGTACTGATCATGGGTTACACCTCTTCCATTGAGCACTTGAGCGGGTGCTCATTCTTGCGGGACAACTCATGGACCATCGCCACCTTGGTTTCGGCCACGTCCCTGGTGTAGATGCCTGCCACGCCCACGCCCTTTTTGTGGACATTGAGCATGATCTCGGTGGCGGCCACGGCATCTTTATTGAAAACGGTTTGCAGGATGGTCACCACAAAATCCATGGTGGTGTAATCATCGTTATGGAGCAGCACCTTGAAGCGGGGCGGCTCGTCGAGCCCTTTTTGCTCCTGACTCTCCGCCCGCTCCTTCTGTTTGGTCAACGTCTTGGTCATTGCGCTCTCGTCGGTCGATTAATACAATTGATGGCATCGCAAAAAGTCATGCAGCTGACCCTCTGTCAATGTAATTTCAATGTGTTACGGGGAGTGCCAGCGTCGTTTGAGCTGTTTTTGCGGAATCGACAAAATTCATGCTCAAGTGCCCCCACCTCGACGCCAGTGGGGAGCAACGAGGGGTTCTCGGGATTGGTCGCTGAAGGCGCGGCGTTCGCTCCGACTATTCCATCGTTTCGTATAATAACCATGGATCCTGGGTTTGTGGAGGTGGGGCGAAAAATTAAGGAGATAGTGATGAGGGGATTAGCGCCAGTCTTTTTGCCGGGGATGACAACGACTGCAGCCATTGATCGGAAAGGCCACCGTCATATGGCAGCTGCCGCAAAACATCCCGTAGAGATTTTTTTCTTTGTCAAAGGCAACCGTGCCCATGTTTTTGAGATCGAAGATATCGGGGTGGCAATTGGCGCAGTCAAGCCAGGCGACATGTGCCTTGTGGGGGAAGGCCACATAGACGCCGGGGGTATTGGTATACCACTGGAGGGGGGCCTCCAGGTGTTTGGGGAGGGGCAGGGAAGGGGCGGGCGCCTCTTCCGAGAGGGAGGTCTTGGGGGTGATCACGCCGTTTTCCAGGGCCTTAACCCAATTGATGTGATCACCGTATGCGGTGGAGGGGAGACCTTCGGCCAACACTGGCGAGAAGCGACTGACGACACCCTGCTGTTGATTTACTTCCTTTATATGGCAGAGATTACAGGCTCGGTCCACGGCAAAGGCAATGGTGCCATTATGGCAGGCGCCACAGTATCGCCCCATGAGCAAATCTTCCTGGCTGATGTCAGTGCCGTCTTTTTTCATGCTGAACTCCAGCTCCAGATGGCAGACCCGGCAGGTATAGCGGGAACGATGGGTGCGATGGGAAAACACCACGGGGTCCGCCCCCTTCCGCGAAGTCGCCCGCCGCAGCACCAGTTCTCCATAGCTCTCGGGGGGACCGGTGTAGACCGCCATCTCAATGAGTTCCTTCAAGGCAAAGATGGATAACGGCGGGGAGGAATAGGCTTTATGCTTGATGCTTCCCTGTTCCGCCTGGGGGGGGAGATGGAGGAAGCGGTCCATTTTGTCGGCACACCCGGAGAGGCAAAGCAATACGAGCACCACGGGCAACAGTGGGGCCCTTTGGGTAGCGGGCATGTCTCTCTTCCCTGCCAAGAGGGTGCCGATGGTCACTGCTGAACCGGTTTCGAGTGGCATTCCGCACAGTTGTACAGAGGGAAGGCGACCTTGCCATGGCACATGCCACAGTATTGGCCATTCGTTATCTCTTTCATGGTCATCTTGGTCGCGCCGATTTCCAAGGCAAAAGGCTCGGGATGGCACATGCCGCAGCCGGTCCA
This sequence comes from uncultured Desulfobulbia bacterium, assembly GCA_964430285.1. GTDB lineage: Bacteria > Desulfobacterota > Desulfobulbia > Desulfobulbales > VMSU01 > VMSU01. The sequence continues at coordinate 15,282 of CAYSFY010000020.1, read as the reverse complement.
GGTGGCATGCTTGGGATGGGAGAAGATAATCCCCGGTAACCCTTCCGCAGTTGATTTCCTCGCCTCTTCACGACTATTGGTGATCGGACTCTTGTCGGGAAAGGATACCCCTTCGATGAAATCCTTGGTCTTCAACAGGCCTTCATCCTCAGCCTGATTCCAATTGATTTTGTTGCCATACAAGGATTTGGGCAGATTTTTTGCGAAGGCAAAGAACTGCTTTTTGGCCGCCAGATTCATCTCGTCCGCAGCCTGCGCATCCTTGGGGTGACAACGCGAACACTGGTCAACGGCAAAGGCCTCCTTGCCGTTATGGCAGGTGCCGCAGTAACGCCCCGCCTTATTATCATCCTCGGTGATTCCGGTCTGACCGGCGTGCATGGCAAACTCAAGATCGACGTGGCACAGTCGGCAAGAGTGTTTGGCGCGATGGACCCAGTGTCTGAAGATTACCGGCATCGTGGTCCCACCCTTGCTGGTGCGATCAAGGGTGATATCTCCGTATTCAAAACTCTTTTTGGCCTCTGCCAAGGCAGTAGCGGGGGTGAGACAAGCCGCCGCCAGCAAAGCGATTAGCACCATCATGCTATAGCGAAAAATAGCCATCTGTTTCTCTCCTCATGTTGCATGGGAAGGCGAAGGGCGGCAAGAGCCTGTGGGCTTTTTGCCGCGGTCAGGGAGACAATCCTGCATTGTCTCCGTAAACAGCATAGCGGTCAATGGCGCGGGGACCAAGCTATTCTTGAAATTTTTTGGACTTTCCGGCAGTTGTGGTCGGATGAAGCCAGCAGCCCACCATCGACCCGGGCCCACGAGTTGAGGTCCCGGGGTCTCTCACGGCCCTGGGCACTACCGAGGCAACATCACCTGCCAGAAAAACTGCTCCAGGACCAAGAGGGGCGGCAGGCCCGAACTCTTCAGCTTGAACTCGGCATCAAGCAGCTTGGTCATGGTCTCCCCCAAACGGCTGATGGGATACTTGCCGGCCTTGGTAAACATCATGTACAAGGCATAGGGGTGGTTCGGCAGTTGGCTGAGCCACTTCTCTTTTGTCGTTTTCAGGGTCGCTAAATACCCTTTTTGGAAGACGGCAAAGGTCATCCCCTCCACATAGTCGGGGGGGCCTCCTTGCCGGAAGGAGGCGACCAGCATCACCTTGCGCAGCTGATTGCGGAGGCCGGCGATCATCACCAGGGGGTGTACACCGCTGTCGTAAAGCCTGCCGGCAATGGTCAAGGTCCGGGAGATGTCCTGATCCGTAAAGGCCTCTGTCAACTCATACAGGGCCTCCTCGCGGGTACGGCCGACCACGGCCATGAGGTCCGCCAGGGTGACCTGGGGAGCGCCACCGGCATACAGGGCCAGCTTTTCCGTCTCCCGTACCACTGCCACCGGATGAAAGCCCACCCTCTCCAGGAGGACCGGCACTGCCCTGGGTTCCAGGGTCTTGCCGAACTCCGCGAGCGTCTGCCGCACCAGGTCCGCCAGCACGGCGTCCTGTTCGCCACGGGCCGCCTTGGAACTCCCCTCGGCAACGGTCAAATCGATAACCACGCCACTCTTCTGGATAACCTTGTAGAGCTTCTTGCGTTTATCCACCGTCTCCGCGAGCAGGAGCAGGATATTCTCCTCCGGTAACCCCGCTTCAATGGCTACCATGTAGGTCTCGGCCGGGTCGTTGCCAGCGGGGGAGGGTAGGCCGGTCCCCTCTCCTGCCGCCTCGGCCAAGGCCTCCGGCAACCATTTGGTATCCGGCTTGGCAAAGGCAAAGGCCGCTTGCCATTCGCCGGTTGAACGCTCTGCCAGATCGGTGACCGCCACCTGGGCAATGGCGGCCAATTGTCGCAGATAGGCCGCGGCTAGCCTGCCATCCTTCTTCTCGTAAGCCTTGCGAGCAGAACTCCAGATCGCCTTGGCCACCTCCTTGGAGTGGAACAGGTGGGAGTCGGAGACCCTGAAAATCTGCCGGCCGGCAAATAGGCTATAGGTCTTGAGGAGATTCAAGGTGTTTAAGGGGTCTTCCTGATCACCATCAATGTGTCTGACATTCTGACCCCTGACCCTGGGGTCGGGAAGCAAGGCCTCTGCCAACTGCTCGGCAACCTGCAGGCCAAGATAGCGGTCACCAATCACCAGATAGACGGCGCAGGGCTTGCCCTGTTTGAGGGCCGCCAACAATTTGGGGAGATCCGTTCGTTGGTAGATGGGCATGGTGGGTGCGGACTCAGGTTGCCAGGGATGGGGTAACGGCAAGCGAAGAGAGTTGGTGAAAAAGAGGGCAACAAACGCATAAGGGGGTGATTTTACGTTTGACCTTTGCGCCGCAATCTTTTACTTTCAAAATGAATGGCGATTCATTTTGTTGACAGGACCCTCTTCGCCTTGTTTAGAGATAATGCATGTCCAGCGAACCAAATAAAAAGAGAATAGGGCTGATCATCGGCGGTTCCGGGCTGATTGGCGGGGCCATCACCTACTATTTCAAGACCCAGACCGCTGAAGCGATTGAACTCTTGGCCCCCAACAGCAAGAAACTCAGTCTCCGCGTAGCCCAGGACATTACGCAATATTTACAAAAAGTCAAACCGGATTTTATCATCAACGCCGCCATCGCCGCCATTGATTCCGATCCGCTGCTGTGCTTTGAAACCAACTATATCGGCGCCATCAATCTGGCCAAGGTGGCGATTCAGTTGCAGATTCCCTATATCCACTTCACTTCGTCCGCCACCATGCCGTCGGGGTGCAATCTGGGGGAAGAGGAGCAGCTGCCGTTGACCCCCGGTCTCTCCAACTATGCCAAATCAAAGTTGATGGCGGAGAAGACCCTGCGCCATCTGGCCGCGGCGGAAGGTCTGGACTATACAAGCATTCGCTTGGCGGTGGTGTATGGCAAGCATGATCACAAAATTCAAGGGTTCCAGCGGTTGTTTTTCTCCATCGTCGATCAGGCCATGCCCTGCCTGCTGACCAAACCCGGAGTGCGGCACTCGTACACCAATTCCAAAAAAATTGCCGCCTTTGTTCACTATCTATTGAACCACCGAGCCGAATTCTCGGGCCAGACCTATAACTTTGTCGATCCGCAACCGGTGGCCCTGGCGGAGGTCATCCTTACCATCAAGCGGCTGTTGGGACTCAAGCTGCCCAAAGAGATCTATCTCCCTTACCGTTTTGCTAATTTTTTTAAGACCGTGCTCGGGTGGATCATGAAGAGATTGAGCCTGATCAGCATTGAGGCGCGGATGCCGGCCGAGCTGATGTTTTTAGAGAATTTCTACCGCAGTCAGACCCTCTCCGCGGATAAACTGGCCAACTCGAGCTACGGGCTGCAACAGGCGGAGGTCACCATCTTCACGGAACTTCCCGCCTTGATTGAATATTACCTGACCCGCTGGGAGCACCTGAACCTGATCTCCTCCTTCAACGACACCTTCTATCACCCCAAGACCCTGGCCGATGAGTTCAGAGATCACCCGCAGGAGCTGGTCGAGATGATCCATACCAAAAAAATCGATCCTCTCTATGACTATTGCCTGTTACCCGGGAGAAGTGATCATTGAAAAAGATTTCTATTCTGATCCGGATACTTTATTGTAGGAAATATTATCATCATGGGAAACCGGAATCATTCCTTCTCTTTGCATGGCGGATGTTTATCTGGCCAGTGCCTAATTAACCAGTTGGAGTAAGAAGTGAATAGAGAATACTTTTGTCTGATCAGAAAAAAACTCGGCAAGACCCAGAAAGAGTTGGCCGAACTCCTCGGGATCTCGCTGAAGACTTTGCATAGCTACGAACAGGGGTGGCGACAGATCCCGGCCCACGCCGAACGCCAGATCCTCTTCTTGCTCTCGCGCACCCGGGAGCGAGATGGCGAGATCAAGCCCTGCTGGATTCTGAAAAACTGTCCGCCAAAGCGCCGAAAAATGTGTCCTGCCTGGGAGTTTCAGGCGGGGAAGCTCTGTTGGTTTATTAACGGCACCATCTGTGAGTGTAGTGCTCAACGGAGTTGGCAGAAAAAAATGAGTATCTGCATGGAGTGCGAGGTCCTGAAATCTTTCCTGCCCCCCCGGGAGGAGGCGGAAACTTCTCAAGCTCCCGAGCCCATCCGCCGATAACCTTGCTGGGCCACTCGGTGAGTTCTCTCCGTGCGAGTACTATTCAAGTTCCGTAACTTTAAAATCATATAATCAGCTGGAGGAAAAATGATGAAGCGTTTCAAATTGTTAAGCAGGTTGTTCGTGTTCCATGGCGCACTCGCCATGGTGCTCGGGCTATGCACCTTGGCGTCCGCCTCAGTCCTTGACGCCCCTCATAATGAGACCAACGCGGTCAAATGCGGTGATTGCCACGCCTATTCGTTGTGGTGGCAGTACTCCCCGGCAGCGAGCAACGGCACCATCTCCTATGGACAAATCACCACCGGCGTCTGCAACAAGTGTCATGCCCCCGGGGGCTCGGCCCCCAATAAAATTGGGCACAACTGGGAATCAATGGCTGACATCCACGACTCCTATCTCGGAGTCTGGGAGACTCAATGCATCGACTGTCACAACCCTCACTACCAGGATCAGCTTACCTGGTTGAGTGCCAACCCGGGGCTGAGTACCGACCTCTACCTGGCCACCGGCACCATCAGCGCCGGATCGATCCAAGTGGATAGCGGCAGCAATACCACGACCTTGACCTACAAAAACGCCGATGCCCACCCCAACTGGCTCAACCCCGCCCTGTGGGCGGAAAAGAGCACCCCTGGACGCGGGCTCATGCTGTTGATCAAGAACAGCCAACAAAATACCTTTGAAATTAATGCCGCCAGCGAAACGACCGCCATCGTTGCCGGCTCCGCCAACGGCACCGGGACCATTGTGCTGCAAGGGAGTATGCCGACCGCTTACAACGGCGCGGACACCGATTTCGCCATCTTTTACGGCCAACTGCTGCGTAAGAGCATCAATACCCCCAACTCGGGGGCCAAGGAGGTCAAATTTTTCGATGCCTCCATGACCTATGACGGGGGCAAGGTCGGCGGCGCGGTGGATCCGGAAAGTAACCCGCCGCAAGGTATCTGTCAGGTCTGCCACACCAACACCAAATACTATAACGCCGACGGTCTGCAGCCGGATCGCGCCAACCCCACCGGACCCCGCATCGCGGCGACTCCCCATAACACCACGGCCCCCTGTACCGGCTGCCACGCCATTGGCCTGGGCTTCCGCCCAACCAACGCCGACCACTCCTTCATCTCCAACGCCGGCACCACCTGCGCCACCTGTCACAACCAGGCCGATATCATCACCGGAACCCACCATGGCAACTGTACCGACTGTCATGACGGCACCCCGCCACTTCTGAAGAGCCCTTTCCCGAGCCCGAAATGGCCGACCGTGACCGGCCAACCACGACAGAACGGCACCTGCTACGATTGCCATAGCCCGATTGCCGCAGCCTTCACCGCTCATCCCCAGGCCCTTAATCACACCGGGCAAGTCGTGGCCTACCCCAATTGCACCGGCTGCCATTTCCACAGCAACAAGGATGTGGTCAGCGACATCCACAACAGCGACCGTGACCATAACGGCACCCCCGACAATAGCCCCTGCTCCACCTGCCATAGTCTGACCTATGATGCCGGCAACGGCACCTACTCAGGCAGCGGTGCCCTGATCGGCCGGGCCGCCCAGCATGGAGCGGGCGACTGCACCCATTGCCATACCGAGATCGCCGCCAACTTCTTTGTCCATCCCAAGTCCAATGACCATGCCAACCAGGTGGTGGCCACCCCGCAGTGTGTCATCTGCCACAGCGGCGACCCGGTCAATGACGTCCATAGCTGGAGTTGCGGCAAGTGCCATACCGCCCCCACCGGCCTGCTCAAGAGCGTCGCCCTCAGCAAGGGCCCGGGCGATTGCATGCACTGTCACACCGACTTCTATGTCCATACCAACGCCGATGCCCTAAACCACGGGGTGGAGGTCACGGCCACCGCTGAATGCGTGGTCTGCCACGCCAATAGCGACCTGATCAACGGCCTGCACGGCAGAAACGGTTGCGCCACCTGTCACGACCAGTACGGCACCCTCACCGGCAGCGCCGCTGGGCATGCCGGCGGCGGGGCTTGCGCCACCTGCCACACCGCGGAGGCGGCGGCCCTGGCAACCATGAATCATCCCTCCTTGGATCACAGCAGCATGAACACCTATGTCGTCTCCAACCCGGAAGGGAACTGCACCAGCTGCCACACGGGCGACCCGGTGGAGATTGTCCATAACAAGAACTGCCTGAGCTGCCACCTGGCTCTGAACCCCACGGAAATCCACACCCTAGTCGGCAGTGCCGTCGGTCATGGCGGGCATGCGCAGAATACCTGCGTAGACTGCCATGGCGTCATCGGCGCTGATTTTACCGCCCACCAAAACGCCATCAACCATGACAACCAAGTCAACAGCGCAGTGAATTGCAACGTCTGTCACACGGGAAGTCCTGCTTGGGGTGTCCATAAGATGAACTGTGGCAACTGTCATGCCGTGGACGGCTGGCTGCTGGGAAGCGCATTAGGCAAGGGGACCGGCAAACCGCCTACCCTCGGAGGAGGCTATGGCTGTAGCGCCTGCCATACCTCTGCCGGCTATACCGTTTCCCCCCACGTGCCCTGATCCGCGCGGCAAGTAAACCAACAAAAAAAGCCCCGGCACTGTGAAGTGCCGGGGCTTTTTTTATCGCGTGTCCGCGACGATTGCCCAACTGAACTCATTGGCGGGGCAGAGAGATGGGGAGGGCCTGAAGGAGCGGTCAGTTCACAACCAGGCGGCAATCTCGGCAGAGGAGGGCGTTCCGCCCTGACCAACGGGGCTCTGGACATTGTTTCGTGGCGGCACCTTTTGTCTGGTGGGGTGGTTGCGAGGATGCGCCATGGACCTCTGCGCATGGAGCATGCGCCACCACGTGGCCACGGCCTGCAAACGGTTTTAGCCCTGGGGCTGCAAGGGGGGCGCGACCGGTTTGCCAGTGGGGATGCGTTTGGTGGAGCCCACCGGGATGCCGCCGATCTCGAGATAGATGGCATGGTAGGGACAGGTCTTGCTGCAGGCCAGGCAGGAGATGCACTCCGTATCGTCAGGGGACTCATTGAAGTGGACCCCCATGGGGCAGACCGGATGGCAGGCCTTGCACTTGGTGCAGCGTTCCTCATCGAGACGGAGTCGGACCAGTTTCACCCGGGAGAAGAGGGCATAAAAGGCCCCCAAGGGGCAGGTGGTGCGGCAGAAGGCCCGGCTGGAGAGCACACTCCAGCCGCAGTAGAGGAGGAGGATCACGAGTTTGCTGTAGAAGAGCATCCCCACCGCCTGGCGGAGGCTCGGTTGCATCAGGAGCATGGGCAGGCCGGCCTCCAGGGTGCCGGCCGGGCAGAGGTATTTACAGAACCAAGGGCTGCCGATCCCCATCTCGTTGACCGCGATCAGCGGCAGGATGACGACCATCAGCAAGAGGATGGCGAATTTGACGAAGCGCAGAGGCCTGGGCACCGCAAACTTGGGGGAGGGGAGCTTGTAGAGGAGTTCCTGAAAGAGGCCGAAGGGGCAGATCCAGCCGCAGACCATGCGGCCGATGAAGCCGCCGATCACCCCCAGGGTGCCGACCACGAAGAGGCCGAGGAAGTATTGGCCGTTCTCCACGGCCATGCGTACGCCGCCCAGGAGTTGTTGCAAGGCCCCCATGGGGCAGTAAGTGGTAGCGGCGGGACAGGAGTAGCAGTTCAGGCCCGGGGG